>DATEHZ010000020.1:0-26602 GCA_035279385.1 Vulcanimicrobiaceae bacterium
CCGCCGCCTCCGCAGGCTCCCAATGAAAAGGTGACGAGTGCGAGCGCAGCGAGTGCGAGGTGACGCGAGATCGTGTGTTGCACTTAGAACCCCTCTTGACGCGTTTTACAGTTTAAGCGCGCAGAGAAAAGTTCAGAACGGACGTTCGGGCCCCGCCGCATCAGTCTTTTGGGGTATATGGCCTGCGGAGGTTGCGAGACATAGAGGAGCGGTTTGCTTCCGACGATCCGAACGCGCGTATTGCTGCGGCGGTGTTACGTTCGATCTTCGGTGAAAATTACGCGCGACAATTCGCAATACGCTTGTGGGAAGGGACGCTGATTCCGGCGCAAGACGAGCGGCGCTTCACGCTGTGCGTGAACCACCCGGGCGCACTTCGCACCGCGTTCAGACCGCCGGTTGATTTGAATGCCGGGCGAGCGTTTGCCGCCGGTCTTCTCGACGTCGAAGGCGACGTGGAAACGGCGATCGACGAAATGATGGCGGTGATGGAGCATCCCGCTATCGGGACCGTTGCAAAACTGGCCGTGCTGCTGCGGCGTCTGCCGGCTGCGCCGCATCCCGAACTGCGCGTGGCGGAGTTGCGCGGGAAACGTCATTCGCTCGCGCGCGATCGCGCGGCCATCGGCTTTCACTACGATCAGCCCGTGCCGTTCTATCGCGCGTTCCTCGACGGCAACCTCGTGTATTCGTGCGCGTACTTTGATGAAGGCGTCGAGACGATCGATCGGGCGCAAATTGCGAAGATCGATTACTCGCTGCGCAAATTGCGCGTCAAGCCCGGAGAACGGCTGCTGGACATCGGCTGCGGCTGGGGGGCGCTGGTCGTACGCGCGGCGCAGGAGTTCGGCGCGTACGTGCTGGGTGTGACGCTCAGCGAGCGGCAGTGCGACGAGGCACGCCGGCGCATCTCGGCGGCGGGCCTCGCGGAACGCGCGCGCGTCGAGCGCTGGGATTACCGCGAGCTGCCCGCGACCACGTTCGACAAAATCGTCAGCGTCGGCATGTTCGAGCACGTCGGCCGCGAGAAGCTGCCGGAGTACTTTTCGACGGCGCACAAACTGCTCAAAGACGGCGGATTGTTTCTCAACCACGGCATCGCCAATCAGCACCGCACGCTGCGCGACGGACGCTCGAGCGGTTTCATGGATCGCTTCATCTTTCCGGATGGAGAACTGGTGAACGTGAGCGACGCACTGCAATTCGCGGAGCGCGCCGGCTTCGAGGTGCGCGACGTCGAGAACCTGCGCGAGCACTACATGCGCACGCTGCGCGCGTGGGTGGCGAATCTGGAACGCAATCGCGAACAAGCCGTTGCGGCAGCGGGCGAACAGTCCTATCGCGCGTGGCGGCTGTACATGGCGGGCAGCGCGCAAGGTTTTCGCACCGGACGCTTGGGGTTGTTCCAGTCTTTGCTTGCCAAGCCGCTGCGCACCGGTGCGATTCCCGGCTTGCCGGCCACGCGGCGCGATCTGTACGGCTCTTGGGTTTCATCGTTGCAGTAACGGGATCGATCGGTGCCGGAAAGACCACCCTGGCATCGCGCCTTGCAGCGGAGTACGTCGCGCTGCATCTGCGTTCCGACGGCGTGCGCGAGTCGCTCTCGCACAAACAGCGCCGAAGCGGCGATCGCGTGTTCGCCGAGCTGCACCGGCGTTTCGAGCGCGCGCTCGACGAGCGCCGCAGCGTGGTGCTCGATTCAACGGGGATGAGCCCGCGGTTTCGCGCGCTGCTGCGCAGTCGTCGCGAAAAGATCGTTCACGTTCATCTGCTGCTTCGCAGCCCGCAGCGTTTCGAGCAGCGCGAACGCGAGCGCACCGATCGTCCCGCCGGCGCGGTCCCCGCCGCGGCGTTTCATCGTTCGCGGAGCGTCGAGTTTCACGATCCTCCGGACGTGCTCGTCGAGACCGACGATCTCACCGCCGCCGAGGTGTACGTGCTCGTCAGAGCGGCGCTGCGTCTTCAAGCCTAATCGCCCCAGAGACGCCCCTCCGCTACTTGCACCCTACTAAAAAGATGCTATATTAAAATTACTAATGCGTAGTTCGACTAACGCCATGGCCGCCCGCGCCGCGGAAGAAGTCCTGCGGGGGCCGGTCAAGTCCAAGACCGTCCTGCCGGTGCTCATTCTGCACCTGCTCGAGCGGCAGCCCGACCACGGACTGGCGGTCATGCAGCGGATCGAAGCCGCGTGCGGCGGGCTGTTGGCGGTGAACACCAATACGATCTATCCGCTGCTGCGCCGGTTGGAAGAGCGTGGATTCGTGACCGGCGAGTGGGACCACCCCACGAAGCGGGCGCGGCGGCTCTACCGCATCACGCCGGCGGGGCGCGACCGGCTCGCCCGCATCAAAGCCAACATGCTGCCGTACCTTCAGATGCTCTCCGATTCCGTCGAGCGGCTTCGCCGCGAGCTCTACGAAGAGCGTCCATCATCCATCGCTAGTTAAGCGGAAAGAGACACACACCGATGAGTAGCTATCAAGCACCGCTGCGCGATATGCAGTTCGTCCTTCGCGAACTTGCGGGACTGCAAGAGATTGCGAAGCTCCCCGGCTGCGAAGACGTGCTCGACGTCGCCGATCCGATTCTCGAAGAAGCGGCGACGTTCGCGAGCGAAGTGCTCGATCCGATCAATCAGAGCGGCGACAAGGAAGGCTGCACGTGGAACGACGGCAACGTCACCACGCCCAAAGGCTACAAAGAGGCGTACGCGCAGTTTGCGAAGGCCGGATGGATCGGGCTGCCGGTTCCGCCGCAGTACGGCGGACAGGGCCTGCCCTCGCTGATGCTCGGTCCGACGCTCGAAATGTGGAACGCGGCGAACGTCGGCTTTGCGAACGGCCCGCTGCTCAATCAAGGCGCGATCGAAGCGATCGAACTGGTCGGTTCGGACGAACAGAAAAATCTCTACATTCCCAAACTCGTCGACGGCAGCTGGACCGGTACGATGTGCCTGACTGAACCGCAAGCGGGTTCGGATCTCGCGCAGGTTCGCACGAAGGCCGTTCCGAGCGGCGATCACTATCTGCTCACCGGGCAAAAAATCTTCATCACGTTCGGCGAGCACGACATGGCCGAGAACATCGTGCATTTGGTGCTCGCGCGTCTGCCCGATGCGCCCGAAGGCACCAAAGGCATCTCGCTGTTCATCGTGCCGAAATTTCTGGTGAACGCGGACGGCACGCTCGGCAAGCGCAACGACATGATCTGCGCGGGCATCGAGCACAAGATGGGCATCAACGGCAACCCCACCTGCACGATGAATCTCGGCGAGAACGGCGGCGCCGTGGGCTATCTGGTGGGCCAGGCGAACGAAGGCTTGAAGTACATGTTCGTCATGATGAACGCCGCGCGTTTCTCCGTCGGCGTTCAAGGCATGGCGATTGCGGATCGCGCGTATCAGAGCGCGCTGCAGTACGCCAAGGAACGCGTGCAGTTTCGCGACGTCGCCTCGCGTTCGCCCGAGCCCAAGCGCATCATCGAGCATCCGGACGTGCGCCGCATGCTGATGTGGATGAAATCGCAGATCGAAGCGATGCGGGCGCTCTCGTACGTAACCGCCGCGGCGCTCGATCTCTCGCACAAGCATCCCGACGAGAAGATTCGCAAAGAGCAGAAGGCGTTCGTCGAGCTGATGATTCCGGTGGTCAAGGGCTGGTGCACGGAAGCGGCGATCGACGTGTGCTCCACCGCGGTGCAAGTCTTCGGCGGCGTCGGCTACGTCGAGGAGACCGGCATCGCGCAGCAGTACCGCGACGTGCGCATCACGACGATCTACGAGGGCACGACCGGCATTCAAGCGCTCGATCTGGTCGGCCGCAAACTCGCGCAAGACATGGGCGCAACCGCGACCCGCGTCATCGGCATTATGCAGAAGGCGGCGAAAGAACTGGAAGAATCGGACGACGGCGAGGTCAAGGCGCTCGGGGGACCGCTCTCCAAAGCCATCGGCGCGCTCGCCGAAACCTCGCAATTCATCGGCATGACGGCGATGGGCGATCTGCGCAAAGCGGTCGCGTGCAGCGTGCCGTACCTCAAACTCTGGGGCATCACCGCGGGCGGCTGGCAGATGGCGCGCGCGGCGCTCGTGGCGGCGCAGAAGATCGCTGCGGGCGACGCCGACGCGGAATTCTACAAAGCCAAGATCGCGACGGCGCGCTTCTACGCATCGCACGTGCTCACGCAGAGCGCGTATCTCAAACGTCAAATCATCGATGGTTCGGGCGACGTGATGACGCTGCGCGAAGCGCAGTTCGACCTGGACCGTAAATCCGCAGTGGTCGCATGATGCCGGATAACATCAACGTTATTACGCTCGACAATCCGCCGGTAAACGCGCTCTCGTTCGCGTATTCGGCGACGTTGCTCGAGCGGATAGAGGCCGCCGAAGCCGATCCGTCGGTGACGGCGGTGATCTTCACCGGCGCAAACGGCATCTTCAGCGGCGGGGCCGACATCAACGACTTCGCGAAAGAACCCGACCCGAACGACAAGAACGTGCGCCACGTCGTCGCGGCGATCGAGGGCGGTACGAAGACCTACATCGCGGCCATCGACGGCAACGCGATGGGCGGCGGTCTCGAACTCTCGCTTGCGTGCGACTATCGCATCGCGACGGCGAAATCGAAGGTCGGTTTGCCCGAGATCAAACTCGGTCTGCTGCCGGGCGCCGGCGGCACGCAGCGCCTTCCGCGCCTGATCGGCGCGCAAGACGCGCTGCAGATGATGCTCAAGGGCGAAACCGTCAAGGCGGAAGACGCGAAGAAGAACGGTCTTATCGACGACGTCGTTTCCGGCGACGTCGTCGAAGCGGCGAAGAAGTACGCGGACAAACCGCGGCGCCGCGTCTCCGCGATGAAGGTCTCACTTGCCGGCTTGCCGGCGAACGCCGTGCCGTTCGTCATCGCGCAAGCGCACAAGATGTGCCCGCCCGAAGAGAACGGCGGATACGCCGCTCACAAGCTCGTCGACGCCGTCGAAGCGGCGTTCGAACTCCCGTTCAAGCGCGGCCTCGCACGCGAAGCGCGTCTGTTCGAAGAACTCGCGCGTTCCGCGCCGTCGTTCGCGCTGCGCCACATCTTCTTCGCGGAGCGCGAGCTCTCCAAAATCCCCGGCATGCCCAAAGCGGAAGCGCGCGAGGTCAAAAAGGCCGGCGTCGTCGGCGGCGGCACCATGGGGACCGGCATCGCGATCGCGTTTGCGAATGCCGATATTCCGGTCACGGTGATCGAACCCAGCGCCGAGCAAATCGAAAAAGCGCGGCAGATGGTGTTCGGCATGTTCATGTATCAAGTGCAGAAGGGCCGGCTGACGCAGGAAGAAGCCTGGAAGCGCGGACAGTCGATCCAGTTCACCGACGACTTCAGTGAACTCGCCGATGCGGACGTCGTCATCGAAGCCGTGTTCGAAAACATGGACGTCAAGAAAGACGTCTTCAAGAAGCTCGACGCCATCGTCAAGCCCGAGGGAATTCTCGCATCGAACACCTCGACGCTCGACATCGACGAGATGGCGTCGGTGACCAATCGTAAAGAGCGGTTCGTGGGCCTGCACTTCTTCGCGCCGGCGAACATCATGAAACTGCTGGAGATCGTGCGCGGCAAGGACACCTCGGCGGAAACCCTCGCGAGCGCGTTCGCGCTGGGCAAGAAGCTGCGCAAGGTCGCGGTGCTCTCGGCCAACGCGTTTGGATTCATCGGCAACCGCATGCTGTTCGATTACGCGCGCGAGGCGGTCGGTTTGGCCGAAGAGGGCGTGCCGCCGTACCGCATCGACGCGGCGATGAAGAACTTCGGCATGGCGATGGGGCCGTTCGCGATGTTCGATCTCTCCGGCATCGACGTGTTCCGGCACATCCAACAGGCGCGTCCGGACATGGGCGCGGGGCGCACGAAGATCGTCGATCGCCTCTACGAGCAAAAACGCCTTGGGCAGAAGACCGGCAAAGGCTTCTACAAGTACGATCCGGCCGTCGGCAAAGGCCGCGAAGCGATTCGCGACGAGGAAGTCGAGCAGCTCTTTGCGCAGGTCGCGAAGGACGCCGGCATCGCGCAGAATCCGGACGTGAGCGACGCGCAGATCGTCGAGCGCCTCACGCACGCGCTCATCGACGCGGGCGTCGGACTGCTCGAGAAAAAAGTGGCGCTGCGTCCGGGCGACATCGACATCATATACATCTACGGGTACGGCTTTGCGCCGCATCACGGCGGACCCATGTGGTACGGCCACGAGATCGGCTACAAAGACGTTTACGCGCAACAAACACCAGTGAAGGAGTTGGTCCATGCGTGAGGCGGCGATTGTATCGGCTGCACGCACGCCGATCGGAAAAGCGTTCCGCGGCGCATTCAATCAAACGCACGGCGCGACGCTCGCGGGTCACGTTATCAAAGCCGCGGTCGAGCGCGCCAAGGTCGATCCGAACGAAATCGACGACGTGGTGCTCGGCGTCGGCCTGCCCGAGGGCGCGACCGGAAATAACCTGGGCCGCGTCGCCGCGCTTCGCGCCGGCTTGCCGGTGAGCGTTCCGGGCACGACGATCAATCGTTACTGCTCTTCGGGGCTGCAGTCCATTTCGGTCGCTGCCCAGCGCGTCATCGTCGACGGCGCAAACGTCGTCGTTGCCGGCGGCGCCGAGTCGATCAGCATGGTGCAGAACTACATGAACGTCGAGTTCTTTACCGAGGACTGGATGCTGCGCCACGAGCCCGACGTGTACATGCCGATGCTCCAAACCGCCGACTTCGTCGCGAAGAAGTACGACGTTTCGCGCGAGCGCCAAGACGAGTACGCACTGCAGAGTCAGCAGCGTACCGCCGCGGCGCAGGCCGCCGGCGCGTTTGACGCGGAGATCGTTCCGCTGCCCACATGGAAGTACGTCGAGGACAAAGAGACGGGAGACGTACGCGAAGAGCGAGTCACGCTCACGCAGGACGAAGGCAATCGCCCGGGCACGACGCTCGACGGACTGGCGAAGCTCAAAGGCGTTCTCGATCCGAAATCGAGCATCACCGCCGGCAATTCGTCGCAACTCTCCGACGGCGCCGGCGCGGTCGTCGTCATGGAGTCGAAACTCGCGCAGCAGCGCGGGCTTCAGCCGCTCGGATTCTATCGCGGTCTGGTCGTCGTGGGGAACGAACCGGGAGAGATGGGCGTCGCGCCGGTGTACGCAATTCCCAAACTCCTCAAGCAGCATAATTTGACGATCGACGACATCGGCTTGTGGGAGCTGAACGAAGCGTTCGCCGTGCAGACGGTGTACATTCGCGACGCGCTGGGCATCCCGAACGAGCGCTTCAACGTGAGCGGCGGGGCGATTTCGATCGGTCATCCGTACGGTCTGTCCGGGACCCGGATGGTGATGCACGCGCTGCTCGAGGGGAAAAAGCGCGGCGCCAAACACGTCGTCGTGACGATGTGCATCGGCGGCGGCATGGGAGCCGCGGGCCTCTTCGAGGTAGCCTAAGACCGCACTTGAAGAAGGCCGCTGCTCGCGATCTTCTTGGATTTGTCGATTTTCGTGGCTACGATGCAAGTCGTATGCTGCACGCTGCACCCCGGGTATTCAGCGTACCCGCTCACTTTAGTGCGTCCCCGGCGGAGCCTCACGACGAGTTTCGCTCGTTGTACGACGAGACGCACATCGTGATCGATCTGACCGGCATCGACACGATCGATCCGGCGTTGTTTACGCAGCTCGCGCAGTTGCGCCGGCATCGGCACAGTCAAGGGCTGTTGCGCGGGCGGCTCGTCGTCGACTCCAGAAACGTTCGTAACGCGCTCAGTGCCGTGGGCTTCGAGCGTCTTTGGCCGATCTTTTCGACGCTCGAAGAAGCCATCGCCTCGTTCGGCGGCCCGCCCATCTACGCGTAACGCCTGCACCTCCGTGATGGGTAGCATACACACACGGAGGTTCGCATGAACAAGCAGATGCACGCCGCTCTTTATGCGCTGCAATCCGCTCGCCCGAACTCGGCACGGCGATCCGGCAGCGCCGCGTCAGCGTATGAGCTCCGAAATACCGCGCTCGCGTAAATACGGTAGATCGTTCGTGCGGCTTGCAAGGACGATTTGCGGCCGTACGCCTTCGTCGACGGAGCGCACGTAGCGCGCCAGCAGCGCGTCGGATCCTTCGTCGTCCGGGATGACGAGCGCGCGTTCGCGCCGCAACGGCTGCGGCGGCGTGCGATCGAATTCGTCGATCAGATCGCTGATGGCGCGTCCGAGCGGCTTGAGCTGCCGATCGTTCGTGTAAAGGCCGAGATCGTACTCCAAACGGTTGAAGCCGCGCAAATGCGGATTCACGTCGTGCGAACACCACCAGGTGATACCGAAAAGATGGTCGCACGACGCGGCATTGCGAATCGACGCCTGAGCCCAATGCGGTATCAACTCCTCGCGCATCCAAACCTTCGAACAGCCGTCCTCCTCGATCCACATCGGGCGGCGGCCGCCGGCGCTGAACGCCTGCATGTACTGCACCAAGAACTCCGCGTAGTGCGTTGCCGCCGTGCTCAGCGGCCCGTAGCGCGGAAAGATCGGCCCGAAGCCTGCCCACGGATGCACGACGCTCGCGGCGCCCGCTCGCGCCAGCGCGCGGCGCGTAAACCCTTGCGGTTTGGCTGCCTCGTACGGCCATTTGTCGACGCCGTTGACGTGCATCTTCCCCGGCGCGACGCGCTCGCAATGCGAGAGCAGCCTCTGCATCCACGCATCGCCCTGCGCGGGCGAGAACGCGACGTGCAGGGGCTGCGTGAACCAATAGATCTCGTTGGCGATGTCGAAACCGAGAAAGCGCGGGTGCGCGGCAACTTCGCGTGCGATCGCGTCGAATAGGCGCACCTGCGCCTGCACGAGCTCCGCATCGACGATGAAGTTGCGGACGCGTCCGTCGCGGTTGTCGATCAGATAGGGCGGAACGAACAAAAAACCGCTGAGCTGCCCGTCGAGCACGGTGACTTCCACGTCGAGCCGTACCTCGTGCGCCATGTCGAGCAGTTGAAGCAGGCGCGAAAGATTTTGCGCGCTGACCGCGGCGGCGTTCGGCTGAAACTCCGGCCAGAGCAGTTGGATGCGAATGTGATCCATACCCAGCGCCGCGACGTCGTGCAGATCGCGGCGTACGCCGTCGGGATCCCAGTCGCTCCACAGGTACCACCACGTGCGCGACGGCACGTAATTGGCACCGAAGCGCACGCGGCGCGGCAAAGCGGCGCCGGCGTTCGCGCCCAGCAGCGCGGCAGATGCGGTCCCGGCCAGAAAATCCGCGCGGTTCATGGCTGCCGGATACGTCGTACGCTTGAAACTTCCGTCCCAATATGGCGTATTCTTGAAGTATGAATATGACAAGCCGCGCTGCCGCATGTATGCTGGCGGCCTCGATCTGCGTTCCTCTTGGTGCGGGCGCCCAAGAGCCGGACCCTATCGCCGCTTCGGTAGCGGCTCGGCTGAGCGCGAATCACGCGCCCGCCGTTTCCGCCGCCCTCATGCAGGAAGGCACGGTCACGTTCGTCCGCGCCTTCGGCGAGAAAAACGTCGCCGGGAAGATTCCGGCCGACGAGCACACGCGCTTCGAAATCGGCTCGATCACCAAGCAGTTTACGGCCGCAGCGATCCTGCAGCTCAAGGAGCAGGGAAAACTCTCGCTCTCCGATCCGCTCGGCAAGTACGTGCCGCAATACGCCACCGGCAAAAACGTCACGATCGAGCAACTGCTTTGGCAGGTGAGCGGCATTCCGAATTACACGGAAGCAAACCACTTCCTGAGCATCGCCGCGACGCACCCGGCGTCGCTCGACGCGGTGCTTGCCCTCATCAAAGGCAAACCGCTGCAATTCAAGCCCGGCACGAAGTGGGCGTACAGCAACACGAATTATTATCTGCTGGGGCGCGTGGTCGAGGCGGCGTCGGGCATGCCGTGGGAAACGTACGTGCGCACGCACATCTTCGAGCCGGCGGGCATGACGGAATCGACGTTCGCGAACCAGGAGCAATCGGTCACCGACATGGCGACGGGCTACGAGTTCAAAAAAGGCCGATACGTCGCCGCGCCGGCGCTGGGCGGCTGGGCGTACGCGGCCGGTGCGATCATGAGCACGAGCGGGGACATGCTCAAATGGGACAGCGCGCTTTTCGGCGGTAAGATCCTCTCGGCGAACGATTTGAAACTCATGACGCAGCCGGGATATCTGCCCAGCGGCAAGAGCACCGGGTACGGTTTCGGCTGGTTCGTCGATCAGCACGACGGCACCACGCGTATTTGGCACAGCGGCGGCACCTTCGGCTTTGCGGCCGAAAACGAGGTCTATCCGAAGCTGAACCAAGCCGTCGTCGCGCTCGAGAACAGTTCCGCCGCGTCGCCGGAACTCGTCACCGCCGGCATCTTCGCCGCGGTAAACCCCGCGCTCGTAAAGGCGGAAACCGCCAGCGCCGCAGGTGAAGACGCGGCGATCACCGCGCGGGCGAAAGCGACGTGGGCGATGTTCATCAGCGGCAACGTCGATCGTTCGCAGCTGGACGATCGCATGAACAAAGCGATGACGCCGCAAGTCCTCTCGGCGGCTGCGGATCAGTTCAAGCCGCTGGGCGCGCCGCAGTCCTGGGTCTACCGCGGCAAGAAACTCGTCGACGGATACATGACGTACGAGTATCTGGTGACGTTCGGTTCCGGCGTCAAACTCAACGTCACGATGAGCCTGAACAGGGACGGAAAAATTTCCGGGTATTTCGCCGCGCCGGGATAGGTCAGCGGGCGCGAGCGTGTCGCTCGCAGTGCTAGGATAAACGCGGTCTGTCTGCGCGTGTCCATTTCGAAACCGTTCGTTCGTCGTACTGATTAAAGCGGCAAAACGGTTTTGGAGATGACATGGGAGATTCACATTTCGCGCAGACGCTTGCGCGGCATCGTTCGGTTATGCTCGAACGCGCCAAGGCGATCGTACGGAACCCCGCCGACGCGGAAGACGTCGTCCAGGAAGCACTCGAGCGCGCGTGGCGCTCGCGCGGACGATTTACGCCGGGTGCGAAGGCCGCTCCCTGGCTGCTGAAAATCACGCAGAACGCGGCATTGAGTTTGCTGCGCCGGCGGCCCGGCACTCAATTCGGAGAGACGAGCGTCGTGGCGACGCATAACGGCCCGGATGACGACGTGCTGCGCTACGAAAGTACGGCGTCTATTGCGCGCGCGGTTCGCGATCTCGCGCCCAGCCATCGCCGCGCGTTTTTGCTGCACGATCTGCACGGGTACTCGAGCCGCGAAATCTCGATGCACCTGCAATTGCCCTACCACACCGTGCGCACCCATTTGCATCGCGCACGCCATCAGCTTCGGCGCGCGCTGGTCGGAGGCGAATCGTGATTTCCGCATTTCTTCGCCGTCCCGTACTGGCGGGCGTCGCGTCCGCGGTCATCATGATCGCCGGACTCATCGCGATACCGGCGCTGCCCATCGCGCAATATCCAAAAGTTGCACCGCCCGAAGTGACCGTAACGACCAACTACATCGGCGCTAACGCCGAAGCGGTAGAAAGTTCGGTCACCACGCCGTTGGAAGAGGCGATCAACGGCGTTCCCGGTCTGCGCTATCTGCGATCCACGAGCAGCAACGACGGGACGTCCGTCATTACCGCGACGTTCAACCTCGGACGCGATCTGGACACGGCGCAGTCCGACGTGCAAAACGCGGTGCTCAGCGCGACCGGACGGCTGCCCGACGCGGTACGCCAAACCGGTGTCTCCGTCAAGAAATCGTCGGCGGCAATTATTTTGGGCGTCGGCATCATGTCCGACGGCCGCATGCCCGAGAACGATTTAAGCGATTACGCCGAGCATCACGTCGTCGACGCGCTCAAACGCGTGCCGGGTGTCGAGGACGTGATCGTCTTCGGCCTTCGGCGCTACGCGATGCGTATTTGGCTCGATCCGGTGCGATTGCAGGCCGAGGGCCTTGCGGTGAACGACGTCGTCTCGGCGCTCAAGAGTCAAAATCTGCAAGTTGCGGCCGGTGCGGTCGGTGCGCCGCCGACAAACGGCCGGCAATACTATCAGTTGCAGCTCAACGTAAACGGGCGGCTGACGACGCCCGAGCAGTTCGACCGCATCATCTTGAAGACGGCCCAGGGCGGCGCGTACGTTCGGCTTGCCGACGTCGGCCGCGCGGAGCTGGGCGCGGAGGACTATTCGACCGCCGCGCACTGGAACGGCAAATACACGATCGGATTCGGCGTCATCCAGGCCCAAGACGCGAACGCGCTCGACGTTGCCACGAAAGTCCGGCAGGCACTGGCGGATCTCTCGAAGACGTTCCCGCCCGGCGTCTCGTATGTGATTCCGTTTGATGCGACGCTGTTCGTCCGAGAATCGATTCGCGAAGTCGTCACGACGCTGCTCATCGCGATTGCGCTCGTCGTGCTGGTGATCTACGTCTTTTTGCAAAACTGGCGAATGACGCTCGTTCCGGCGATCACGATTCCCGTCTCGCTGATCGGAACGTTCGCGCTGCTCAAACTGCTCGGATTCTCAATCAACACGCTCACGCTTTTCGGCATTACGCTCGCCACCGGCTTGGTGGTCGACGACGCGATCGTCGTGATAGAAAATATCGCGCGCTTCGTGCAAGAGAAGCACATGAATCCGTTCGCCGGCGCGGCCTCGGCGATGAAAGAGATTACGGGCGCCGTGGTCGCGACCTCGCTCGTGCTGCTCGCCGTCTTCATCCCCGTAGGCTTTTTCCCGGGGTCGACGGGCGTACTGTACAAGCAATTCGCGATCACCATTGCGTGCTCGATCTCGATCTCGCTTTTTACCGCCCTGACGCTCGCACCGTCGCTCTCCGCGATGCTGCTCGGGCGGCCGCATCGCGAACCGGGGATCTTCCGCGGTATCAACGCGGCAATTAAAGCCGCCCGTAAAGCCTATCACGAGTTCCTGCCGCATGTGCTCGAGCGCCCGGCGCTCGTGCTCGCGGTCTTCGCCGGCATTCTGGCGCTCACGGTGTTTACGTACGCGCGCACGCCGAACGCGTTCATTCCCGACGAGGATCAAGGCTATCTCATCGTCGTGCTTCAGGCGCCGGTCGGTACGTCCGTGGACTACGAACGCCGCGCGGCTGCGCACGTGGGGGCGCGGCTGCAGCAAATCGTCCCCGAGGCGGAGGGTGTGTTTTCGGTTGACGGCTTCGGCTTTACCGGCAACGCGCCGAATCGCGGCGTCATGTTTCTTCCGCTCAAACCATGGTCGGAGCGGCGCGGAGCCGGGCACGACTTCCGTTCGATTCTCGGCCGTATCTACGGCGCGTTTGCATCGGAAACGGACGCGCAGGTCTTCGCTTTCAATCCGCCGCCGGTTCAAGGTATCGGCAACTTCGGCGGTTTCCAGTTCCAAGTTTTGGACGAAGGCAACGCGGGATTCGATCGGATGACGGGCGACACGTACCGTCTGCTGGGTGCCGCAAACGCGGATCCGCGCCTTGCCGCGGTATTCACCACGTTTCGCAGCGACCTGCCGCAGCTGAACGTCACGGTCGATCGCACCAAGGCCGAGGCGCTGCACATTCCGTTTAGCGATGTTGCCGGCACGCTCGGTACGTTCATGGGATCGCAGTACGTCAACGACTTCGACTTGAACAACCGGTCGTATCGCGTCTACGTGCAGGCCGAGAACGGGTACCGCGACGATCCGAACGGGCTCTCCCGCATGTACGTGCGCTCGCCCGACGGCGGCCTCGTGCCGCTGAGCGCGCTCCTAACGCAGTCGCAAACCCGAGTGCCGACCGAGATCTCGCATTTCAATCTGTTCCGTTCGATTGAAGTTGACGGCGCGCCGAAACCGGGCGTCGGCTCGGGTGAGGCGATCGCGGCGATGGAATCCGCGGCGAAAACCACGCTGCCCGCCGGCATGAATTACGCCTGGTTCGGCCTCTCGCTGGATCAGATCGAGGGGGGACACCTCGCGACGATTATCTTTGCGCTGGGTGTCGTCTTCGTGTTCCTCGTTCTGGCCGCGCAGTACGAGAACTTTTGGGATCCGTTCATTATTCTGCTCGCGGTGCCGGTCGCGGTGCTGGGAGCGCTGTGGGCGATCGGTATCCGTCATTTCCCGAGCGACGTGTTCGTGCAGGTGGGTCTGGTAATGCTCATCGGCTTGGCGTCAAAGAACGCGATCCTGATCGTGGAATTCGCAAATCAGCTTCGCGCACAGGGTTTGACTGCGGCGCAGGCGGTTCGCGCGGCCGCGGAGACTCGTTTCCGGCCGATCGTCATGACCTCGCTCGCCTTCATCTTCGGCATCATGCCGCTGGTTTGGGCGACCGGCGCGGGAAGCGCAAGCCGGAATTCGCTGGGAACGGCGGTGTTCGGCGGCATGATCGTCTCGACCGTGCTGAATCTGGTGTTCGTGCCGGTGCTCTACGTCGCGGTATCGGCGCTCCGCAAGCGTACCGACGTCCGCACGGCGTACGCCCCGTCGCATTCGACCTCCGGCAACGGCGCGAAGATACACATCGAAACCGGCGTAGCGACAAACTATCTGTACGGCAACGAGGAAGACTAGCGCCTTCGCCCCCGCTCAGCGCAGCATATATTCGACGTCGGATGCGCCGGTCGGATAGGCAAAAAGCGAATCCGCGACGCTCTTCGCGTCGAGGCCGTGGCGAATCGCAAGCGCTAGAACGTTGATCTGATCCTCGGCGTGCGGACCCAGCACCGTGGCGCCGAGGATCTTTCCGGTTCGCTTCTCGCGCACGGTTTTGAAGCACGCCGCGCGACCGGCGACTTGGCGCGTCGAGTACCAGTCCGTCATCTCGCCCGCGCTCACGTCGACGTCGATGCCGCGCTCGCGGGCCTGCGCTTGGTTCAGTCCCACCGAACCCAGGGGCGGAATCGTGTAGACCATCGTCGCCAAGCCCGCGAAATTCGGGGCGCGCGTATTACCTGAGAGCAGATTCTGCGCGGCAATCTCGCCGGTATATGCGGCAATCGGCGTAAGCGGAAGGCCGCCGCTATCCGCGGCGTCGCCCGCGGCGTAGACGCGCGCGTTGCTGGTGCTCTGCAGAAACTCGTTGACCTTTACGCCCTTTTTCGTGCGTTCGATGCCGGCCGCGTCGAGTGCGAGCGCTTCCAGATTCGGCGTACGCCCCGCCGCCAGCACGCCCGCGTCGGCGCGGAAGGCGCGCGTCTGTCCGTTCTGCGTTGCACGAGCGACAATCCCGTCCGCGTCACGCTCGACGGAGACGACGGGCGTTTCCAGGTGAATCGTTATACCGGCGGCGCGACTGGCGTCGAGCAGCTGCCGGACGATATCCGCGTCGAACCCCGCGAGCGGATGCGCGTCGTTGTTCAAAATCGTTACCTGCGCGCCTGCGCGCGCCGCGACGTGCGCGAACTCGAACGCGATATATCCGCCTCCGACGAAGAGGAGCGAGCGCGGCATCCGTTCGAGATCCATGAACGTTTCGCTCGTGTACAGGATGTCGTCGCCCTGTGCGACGTGCATCTCGTGCGCGCCCGACGCGATGACGACGTGCCCGGCACGAAGCAGGTCGCCCTCGACGCGCAGCGCGTCCTCGTCGACGAAGCGCGCTTGCCCGCGCAGCGCGACGATCCCCGCGCCATCGTAGCTCTGCAGGCGCTGCTGCGGCACCGGATCCGTGAAGGTGCGCTTGAAGCGCAGCAAGTCCGGCCACGAGATGGCGGGCGCGCCGTTCACGACGCCGATATCCGCCAGCCGCTGCGCCGCGTCGACGACGCGCGCGGCGTGAACCAGGACTTTCTTCGGATCGCATCCGCGCAAGGCGCAGGTGCCTCCGAACGGCGCTTCGTCGATCACGGCGACCGACTTGCCTCGCTCGCGGAGCGTCAACGCGGCCTGCGTTCCGGCGCTTCCGCTTCCGACCACCACGACGTCGAAGTTGCGCTCCATCTTCAATTCCTCAGGGGCGTTCCGTGTTCGAGCATGTGCTGCATGCGCGCTTTGGTTTGATCGTTGAATACCAGCGTTTCGAAGTACGCGGTCTCCAGATCGAGCAGTTCTTCGTGCGAGACTTCGCGCGCCGGCCCCGGGCCGCCGGTCATCACGCGCGCGACCGCACGCGCCACCTGCGCGTCGTAGGCCGTCGCAATGCCCGAGGCAACGGCCTGTTCCACGGCTTGATTCAAGGCATCGTACCCGCGGTCGCCAAGCACCGGAATCTTTCGACGATGCGCCGGGGCGCGGTATCCGTGCGCGAGTTCCAGCACGCGCGCCTTCGCTTCGCCGACGAGTGCGGAAATATCGGTGCCGATGCGGTCGTGCGATTGCAGAAAGTGCAGCGATCGGGCGTCGTGCGCGTCTTTTGACGCCCGCATGAACGCGATGGTTTGAAACGCTTGCTGCAAACCCGCAAACGCGTCACCTGCGGCATCGACGCATCGCGCGTAGAGTTCGCTGGTTCCGCCGAGGTCCGGCAGAATGCCGACGGCAATCTCGGGCAGGCTCGCGCGCATGCTCGCATGCGCTTGCACGCGATCGGCGTACATCGCAAGTTCCAGCGCGCCTCCGATCGTGAGTTCGAACGGCGCGCACACGGTTGGAAACGGGACGGTGCGCATGCCGGTCGTAAGGCGCTGAAAACGCTTTGCCGCGGCGTGAAAGCGCTCGCGATCGCCGCCGATCTCCGCCAACAGCGAAAGCAGCCAGCGCAAATCGGCTCCGAACGAAAAGTGTTTGCCTTGATTGCCGACGACAAGACCCGCATAACGTCCGGGAATCGTCGAGTACGCATGCTCGGCAACGGTAAGCGTATCACCGCTCAGTGTGTTGCCTTTTGAATGGAACTCCAAACACAAAACGCCGTCGTCGAGATCGAGCAATGAAGCGCCCGCGGTGGCCGCGAGCACGCGGCTCGCATCTTTGCGAATCTCGTCGAGCACGATTGGCGTTCGGATCATCGCGCGCGTTTCTCTAAAGCAACCGGAAGTTCCGTCGCTCGCGCAGGCAGGGCGGGTAAGAAGCCCATGCAGGCACTGCTTAATAGGGAGATAGCACGAATGAAAGATGCCTTGGGCAAGGGCGCAG
This sequence comes from Vulcanimicrobiaceae bacterium, assembly GCA_035279385.1. GTDB lineage: Bacteria > Vulcanimicrobiota > Vulcanimicrobiia > Vulcanimicrobiales > Vulcanimicrobiaceae > DATGJX01. The sequence goes on from DATEHZ010000020.1 coordinate 17,053, forward strand.
CCGGCCTGATTCTGGCGGCGAGCCTGGCCATGATGCCCGCAATTGCGCACGCGCAGGCCAGTCCGGCCGCAAGCCCGGCCGCAAGCGCGGGATCCTCCACGACCACCACGACGACGACGACGAACGCGTCGCCCGCCGCCTCGCCGGCCGCCGGTACCACGACCACGAACACGGCGGGTACCACGACCGGAGGCGGCGGCGGCTCGGGATGGTGGGGTCTCATCGGGCTCGTCGGTTTGCTCGGCCTTTTCGGCATGGGCGGACGCCGTACGACCAGCGTCGAGACCTACGATACGACGCGCCGGCCATAACGCGGCGAGGTGAAGCGGTGGGGCGAAAGCCCCACCTCCTATGCTCTGAAGCATCTGATCGTTTTGCTCGCCGTTGGGAGAGAGTGTAAGCACGATGCTTGCCAAGCGGAAATTGCGTCGCCGCATCGACGATGCACTCGCGACGGCCAGTCCTCTGGCGCTCGCCGAAGCGATGGATTCGCATATCAGCACGCGTTCGTGCGAGGAATTGCGCGGAATGATCGAGCGCAGCCTCGGCCGCATGGATGCAGGTGATCGCGCGCAATTGGCGCTGTACTTGAATCCTGAAGATCCCGACGATCTGCTGGGGTACCGCTTCAGCGCATTCCTGCGGCAAAATCCGCGGGCCATTTCTGCGCTCGATCCGCAGGCCGTCGACACGATTCTCGCGGAACTCGGAGAGATACCGCGGGTCGATCACCCGGTGCGCCGGCTTCCGGCGCGCACGGCGGCGATCGTCGCGATCGTACTTGCGGTCGCATTGCTGCCGCTCGCCGCGCAGTACGCGCATCAGCGCGGTCTGCTGCAAGGCCTGACCGAACCGCTGATTCCGCCGCCGATCGTGCCCTTCGTGCAAACGTTGGGCGTGCACAAAACGTCGGCGGCGCCGCTGCATCGTCGGCGCAGCGTCGCGCACCATCGTCCGGTGCGCCGGCGGATCGTCGCGCATCGCAGCGCACCCTTCCGCCGCGCGCATCGCTCCATCGCGCAAAGGCCGCGCGTGCGCCGTCCGGCGCGGGTGGCCTGGAAATTCGATCGCCGCAACAATCCGTACTTCAACCGGGAGCGCTGGCGCTATCCGTACGTCGCCGACGCATCGCCGTTCGGCACCCGCGCGCGTTGGAGCGTGCGCGCCTATCTGAGCGCGCTGGTCGAGGGCAATCTCTCGGCGGCATTGGTGCGGCTGGGCCTGCCGCCGAACGGCAACACCAACGCGCTCGGCGAATTGCCGATCATCACCCGTGCGACGAACGTTGCGATCGTCGGGTCGAAGCTGCAGAATGACGGCAGCGAGCAGGTACAGGCCGATATTACGACCGCCGGCCGCGAGTATTTTGCGGTGTTTTCCGTGACCCGCGACGGTCCGGCGATCCGCATCGTCGACCACTACTATATTCCCGTAAATCGCCGGGCGCAGATCGCCGCACGCGCTACGCGTACGGAGTAGTCGCCCGCCGCAGCAACGAAGTGTTGCGCGGTGCAGGAGAGGAGAACCGCTCTCGCCGCGCAGCTGCGAGCCATCGTTCCGGGCGAGCGCGGCGTGCTCACGGACGAAGAAGATCTCATCGCGTACGGCTACGACGCGGCATGGTTCGACGCGCATGCACTGCTCGTCGTTCGCCCGCAAACGGTCGAGCAGGTTGCACAGATTCACCGGCTCGCGCATCGAGAACGCATCGCGATAACGCCGCGCGCGATGGGCAGCAGCCTCTCAGGCGGAGCGATGCCTTCATCGGACGCCGTCGTGCTCAGCGTCTCCCGTATGAATCGTATCCTGGAGATCGACGCGCTCAATCGCGTTGCCGTCGTCCAGGCCGGCGTCATCACGGCCGACCTTCAGCGCGCGGTTGAAGCGCAAGGCCTGTTCTATCCGCCGGATCCCTCGAGTCTGCGACAATGCGCGATCGGCGGGAACATTGCGGAAAACGCCGGAGGTGCGCGCTGTTTGAAGTACGGCGTGACGGCGGATTACGTGATGGCGCTCGAGGTCGTGCTGCCGGATGGAACGGTAATCCGCACCGGCGGCAAAACGGTGAAAAACGTCACCGGCTACGATTTGCGCGCGCTTTTCACGGGTTCGGAAGGTACGCTCGGAACCGTCACCGAGGCCACGCTGCGGCTGCTGCCCAAGCCGAAATTCACCCGGACCGCGCTCGCCGCGTTTGACTCGCTTGCCGATGCGGCGGCTGCGGTCGCGGCGGTCATGGCGTCGGGCGCCGGCGCGACGGCGATCGAACTGCTCGATGCGCTGACGATGCAATGCGTGAACGACATGCGCCCGGATGTGTTTCCCGCGCACAGCGACGCCGCGCTGATCTTTGCCGTCGACGGAAACTACGAGCAGGCCGTAAACGGCGATCTCGACGCGATTGCGTCCATCGTTCACGCGCACGGCGCGACGTCGGTGCGCATCGCGCACGGCGCGCAGGAGAGCGAGCGGATTTGGGATGCGCGCAGGTCCGTCTCTCCGGCGCTCGCGCGGCGCCGTCCGAACAAACTCGGCGAGGACGTGTGCGTTCCGGTTTCGCAGATTCCGGCGATGATCGAGTGCGTGCGCCGGATCGCGCGCACGTACGATCTATCCATCCCCGTGTTCGGGCACGCCGGCGACGGCAATCTGCATCCCAACATTCTGTGCGACCGCCGCGACGCCGAAGAGATCGCGCGCGTGCGCGAAGCGGCCCGCGACATCTTCGAAGCCGCCGTCGCGCTCGGCGGCACGCTCTCCGGCGAGCACGGCATCGGGGTCCTCAAAAAGCAATTTATGGAGCTCGATCTCGGCGCCGACGCGCTCGCGCTGATGCGGCGCATCAAAGACGCGATCGATCCGCAGGGAATCATGAATCCGGGAAAGATCTTCCCCGATGCGGGCGGCGAGGACGCGTTTCGTCTCTCCTGATGCAAACCGTCGAAGCGCGAGCGCCGGGACGCGTGAATCTCATCGGCGAGCACACCGACTATAACGACGGTTTCGTGCTGCCGTGTGCCATCACGTACGATACGCGCGTCGCCGCATCGGCGCGCGAAGACCGCGTCGTCACCGTGCAATCCCGCTTCGAGGATCGCGCGGTTTTCGATCTCGCACGGCTACCGGCGCGGCGGCTCGGATCGTGGAGCGATTACGTTCGCGGAATGCTCATCGAATTGCGCGAGGCCGGAGTGGCATTGCGCGGCGCGGATTTTCGCATAACCGGAAGCGTGCCGCTCGGCGCGGGGCTGAGTTCCTCCGCTTCGCTCGAGATCGCGACGGCGCTCGCGATGCTCGCGCTCGCGGACGCGCGTATGGATGCGGTGGAACTTGCACGCGTCGCGCAGCGGGCCGAAATGACGCACACCGGAACGCGATGCGGCATTATGGACCAGTTCGCCGTGCTCTTTGCGCAGCCCGGGTACGCGCTGCTGCTGGACACGCGCGCGCTCGCCTTCGAACTCGTGGCGGTTCCGGCGCAAGCGGCATTCGTAATTTGCAACACCATGGTCAAGCACGAACTTGCCGCGAGCGCGTACAACGAGCGGCGCAGCGAATGCGAGCAGAGCGTACGGCTCCTGCGCGAGCGCTATCCGCACATCGCGGCGCTGCGCGATCTCCCGCTCGAACAGCTGGAACAGGCGCAGTCCGTGCTTTCGCCCAGGCTGCTCTCGCGCGCGCGCCACGTCGTGACGGAAAACGCGCGCGTGCTGGAGGCGGCGCAGGCGCTCAAGGCGGGGGATCTCGCGCGATTCGGCGCACTGATGTACGCATCGCATGAGAGTTTGCGCGTGGATTATGCGGTCAGCGCACCGGAACTGGACACGATGGTCGATCTGGCGCGGCAATTCGACGGTACGATGGGCGCGCGTATGACGGGCGGCGGCTTCGGCGGATGCACAGTCAATCTCGTTCGCGCCGATCGTGCACGGGAATTCCGGGCGTACATCGCCGGCGCTTACGCGCGTGAGACCGGAATCGCCGCAGAGGTATACGATGGAACGCCCTCGGCCGGAGCCGGCATCCTCGATGCCTGATTGGCAATCGCGCCCGCACCGGCGATTCAATCCGCTCACGGGTGAATGGGTGCTCGTCTCGCCGCATCGTCTGGCACGTCCGTGGCAAGGAGAGATTTCCGCCGCGCAAGCGCCGCAGCGCCCCGCGTACGATCCCGCGTGTTATCTGTGTCCGGGCAACGAGCGCGCCGCCGGAGCGCGTAATCCGCGGTACGAGGGCACGTTCGCATTCGACAACGATTATCCGGCGCTGCTGCCGGACACGCCGCAGGACGTATTTGCCGGCGGCATGCTGCGCGCGCAGAGCGAGTCCGGGCGCTGCCGGGTTCTCTGTTTTTCGCCGCGCCACGATCTCGACGTCGCGCAGATGCAGACGCGCGAGATCCGGGACGTCGTCGATGCATGGGCGGCGCAGTACGCGCAGCTCGGCGCGCTGCCGTCCGTGAACGCCGTGACGATCTTCGAGAACCGCGGCGCGATGGTGGGTGCGAGCAATCCGCATCCGCATTGTCAGATTTGGGCGCAGAGCAGCGTACCGAACGAACTGCGCCGAGAAACGCATAGGCAAGCGGCGTATCTGCAGGAGCACGGGCGCTGTCTGCTGTGCGAGTACGTCGACTACGAGGTGCGCGCGCAGGAGCGCGTCGTCTACGCGAACGATCTCGTCGCCGTGGTCGTTCCGTTCTGGGCGGTCTGGCCGTTCGAGGCACTCGTGCTCGCGCGCCGCCACACGGGTTCGCTGCCGGCGTATACCGACGAAGAACGCGATGCATTGGCGCAAGCGCTGCACGAACTCACCTCACGTTACGATCGCCTTTTCGCCGCGCCGTTTCCCTACTCGATGGGCCTGCATGCGCAGCCGGCCGACGGCGCGGCGTACGAGGGGTGGCACGCGCATGCGCATTACTACCCGCCGCTGCTGCGCTCGGCAAGCGTGCGCAAATTCATGGTGGGCTACGAAATGCTCGCCGAGGCGCAGCGCGATATGACGCCCGAACAAGCGGCGCAGCGCTTGCGCGACGCATGATTCCCGGCCGACGCGTGATCTCCGGCGAGATGCATTATCCGCGCATCCCGCGCGAGTATTGGCGCGATCGTCTGCGCATGGCGCGCGCGATGGGATTGGACACGACCTCGACGTACGTGTTTTGGAACCGCCACGAGCCTCGGCGCGGAATCTACGATTTTTCCGGCGAGAACGACGTCGCAGCGTATATTCGCATCGCAGGGGAAGAGGGGCTCGACGTCATTCTGCGCCCCGGACCGTACATCTGCGCGGAGTGGGATTTCGGCGGCCTGCCCGCGTGGCTGCTGGAAGAAGACGTGCCGGTGCGTACGCTGCACGAGCGGTACATGCAGCCGGTGCGCGCGTGGCTGCGGCGCCTGGGTGAAGAACTCACACCGCTGCTGCACGCGAACGGCGGACCGATCATCGCGGTACAGTTGGAGAACGAGTACGGTGCGTTCGGGAACGAGCGCAAGTATCTTCTGGCGCTGCGCGAAGCGCTCGCCGGCGCCGGCTTCGGCGAATCGCCGATGTTCACCATCGATCAGCCCGGCGATCTGCTTTCGGGTTCGCTCGACGAATTACCGATCGCCGCAACGTTCGCGCCCGGCAACCCGCAGCGCGAGTTCGAGCACGTGCGCGCGCTGCGCTCGCAAGCGCCCCTGCTGTGCGGCGAGTACTGGGCGGGATGGTTCGACCACTGGGGCGAGCCGCACCATCGGCTCGACGACGCGCAGCAGGCACGCGATTTGGAATGGATGCTGCGCGAAGGCTGTTCGGTGAACATCTACATGTTTCACGGCGGCACGAACTTCGGCTTTTTCAACGGCGCGAATTCCTCGCAAGCGCATCCGTACGAGCCCGACACGACCAGCTACGACTATGACGCCGCGCTCGATGAAGCCGGACGGCCCACGGAGAAGTATTTTCGCTTTCGCGAGATCATTGCCGCGCACACCGGCATCGCGCCGCCGCCCATGCCGCCGCCCCCGCAAACGATCGCGGTGCCGGAGTTTGCGCTCCCGCTGTCCTGCGCACTGCTCGCTGCGGATTTGCGCGATCCCATCGAGAGCGAGCGGCCGCTCGCGATGGAGGCACTGGGACAAAGTTTCGGCTACGTACTCTATCGCACGATGCTCGACGGACCGGTCGACGGCGAGCTCTACGTCGACGCGGTGCGCGATTATGCGGTGATTGCGATTGACGGTACGGTTGTCGCGCACTTGGACCGGCGACTGGGCGAATCGAGGACGCGCATTCGATCGGCACATGCGCGTTCGCGCCTGGACATTCTGGTGGAGAACGGCGGCCGCATCAATTATGGCCCGGATTTTCCGTACGAGCGCAAAGGCATCACGCGCGGCGTCTTCCTGGACGGCGCTGAATTGCAAGGCTGGTGCATGTACCGCTTGCCGATGGACGAGCCTGCCGAGTTCGCGTTCGAAGCGGCCAGCGCCGCAGCACCGGCGCTCTACCGCGGCAGCATGCGCGTCGACGTACCGGGTGATACGTTTATCGACGTGAGCGAACTCGGCAAAGGCGCGCTGTGGGTGAACGGGCGCAACGCCGGACGATTCTGGAACGTCGGCCCGCAGTACGCGCTGTATGTACCGGGCGTTTGGCTGCGCCGAGGCGATAACGACGTTATCGCACTCGACCTGCTGGCGAACGCCTCACGAGGAACTCCGAATCTGCGCGGCATACCTCGCGCGGCATGGCAGTAACCAAGGGCCGTACCTCCAAGGCCGGCAAAACCGCAACACTGGAGGTCGGTGCGAAGGCGCCGGATTTTGAACTCGAAAGCCATCGCGGCGAAAAATGGCGTCTTGCCGATCAAAAAGGCAAGAACAACGTCGTGATCGCGTTCTATCCGTTCGCATTCACACCGGTTTGAACCAGCCAAATGCCCGGCCTCGAGAAGAATCTCGAGCGCTTTAAAGGGCTCGATGCTCAAGTTGTGGGCATCTCAATCGATTCGACGCATGCGAACAAAGCCTGGGCCGAATCACTCGGTGGTCTGAGTTATCCGCTGCTGTGCGATTTTTGGCCGCACGGCAACGTCGCACGCGCGTACGGCGTATTCGATGAAAAAGCCGGGCGCTCGGAGCGCGCGGTCTTCATCGTCGACAAGGAAGGCATCGTGCGCTATATCGACGTGCACGACATCGGCGAGCAGCCCGACGAGGAGCAAATCCTCGAGGCACTCTCCGCACTGAAGTAGGCTCGCCGGGCGCTCCGGGAGGTTCCGGAGCGCCCGCGAACTGCTTGCGCCGTGGCAGAAGTTTTGTGCATCGGCGGCGCCTGTATCGATCGCAAATATCATCTCGCAGCCGCGGTGCAGCCCGGAACGTCGAATCCCGCTCGCAGCGTACGCGGTTTCGGCGGCGTCGCGCGCAACGTCGCGGAGAATTTGGCGCGCCTGGGCGCGCAGACGGCGCTCTTCACGATTGTCGGCAACGACGAGGACGGGTCCGCACTGGTCGAACACGCGCGGCAGGCGGGCATCGACGTACGTTCGACGGTGCGCACCCGTGACGGCGTGACGCCCGAATACGCCGCCGTGGTGGATCCGCATGGCGATTTGCTCGTCGGCGTTTCCGACATGCAAGCGTTGGACGAACTGACGGTTGAGGAGCTGGAGAAGCAGGCGCAGGAGATCGCGCAAAGCCGGTGGGTCTTCGCCGATTGCAATCTTCCCCGCGACGTACTGGCGTGGTGCATCGGGCGCGCGCAAACCGGCCGTTTCAAGCTCGCGATCGACGCCGTGAGCGAACCGAAGGCGCGGCGCCTGCCGGACGATCTGCGCGGAATCGACGTGCTGTTTCTGAACGAACCCGAAGCGGCGGCATTCCTACGCGAGGAGCTCGAGGAGTTTCGCGCTCGCACGCCCGCGCAGCGCGCGCGGGCGGTGCGCAGCCGCGGCGCACATGCCGTGGTGCTCACGCGGGGCCCTCAAGGTCTGGCGGCGTGCACCGATACGTGCGTGGAGATTCCGGCGGCTGCGGCGCGGTGCGTCGACGTTACCGGAGCCGGCGATGCGCTCATTGCCGCGACCATCTTTCGTCTGCTGCGCGGCGATACCGTATTCGAAGCCGCGCGCGCCGGCGCGCTGTGCGCCGCACGAACGATCGAGTCGTCCGCGAGCGTTCGCCCCGATCTCTGCGCGGAGATGCTGCAGGCATGCGCGACTTCGTAGTTTTTAGCGAAGAGGTTGCGCGCGCGCTCGAAGAACGCGCGCCGATCGTCGCACTCGAAACGACGATACTCTCGCACGGCATGCCCTATCCGCAGAACGTGGAAACGGCGCTTGCGGTGGAAGCGATCGTCCGCGAGGAAGGCTGCGTCCCTGCAACGATTGCAGTCGTTTGCGGACGCATACACGTCGGTCTCACGCACGAGCAGCTCGAACATTTCGGCACCGCCCAGGACGTGCTCAAACTCAGCCGCGCAGATCTTCCCTACGCCGTGGCGGCCGGAAAAGACGGCGCGACGACGGTCGCGGCGACGATGCTGTGCGCGCATCTCGCGGGCATCGAGGTTTTTGCAACGGGCGGCGTCGGCGGCGTGCATCGGGGCGCGGAACGGACCATGGACGTCTCCGCAGATTTGGAAGAACTCGCGCGCACGTCCGTTGCCGTCGTCTGCGCCGGAGTCAAAGCGCTGCTGGATCTGCCCAAGACGCTGGAGGTGCTGGAAACGCGCGGCGTGCCCGTCGTCGGCTATGCTACCGCGGAGTTTCCGGCGTTCTGGAGCCGCAGCAGCGGCCTGGCGGTGCCGCTGCGTTTCGATGCGCCCGAAGAGATCGCAAACTTTTTGCGCGTCAAACGCAGTTTGCAAATCGAAAGCGGCACGCTGGTTGCAAATCCGATCCCGTACGCGGACGAAATACCCGCCGCGCAGATGCGCGGCTACATCGAAACCGCTGTGCAAGAAGCAGCGCAGGCGAACGTCACGGGGAAAGCCGTGACGCCGTGGCTGCTCGATCGCATACTGCGCCTGAGCGGCGGCCGCAGTCTGACGGCCAACGTCGCCCTGGTGAAAAACAACGCGCGCCTCGCCGCGCGCATCGCGCGTTCACTGGCCTAACGCGCGTTCGATCGTCGACCAGATCATGCCGGCCGGAACGAAGAACGGCACCTCTTCGAGCGTAAGCGTCAGCGTTTTCGCCGGTTCGTCGTACGCGTAGCGGCCTTTCATGCCCTGGCTTTCGATCGCACCGGAATCGCCCGGCGGCAGCTGCACGTAGGCAGCGATTTGCGAGCGCAGGCGCTCCACTTGCGAGCGCTCGATGTTGTTGAACGTCTTGCTCTCTTCAGCCATCGTGTTCGCCTTCTGCCCAAAGCATGGCGGCGCCTCGCACGCCGCTCGAATCGCCGTGGCGCGCCTGCACGAGCTCGGTTCGCACTGCATCCGAGAATACGTAGCGCGGCAGCAGGCGCGGAACGTTTTCGTATAAACGCTCGACGTTCGATACGCCGCCTCCGAGGACGATGACGTCCGGGTCGACGACGTTGACAACGCTCGCAAG
>DATEHZ010000021.1:0-18965 GCA_035279385.1 Vulcanimicrobiaceae bacterium
AGCGCACGCGCTCGAACGCGATGCGCCCGCGCACGTTCTGCAGCGCAACCGCTCCGGGCTTGTCGGCTCGCTCGACGGGCAGATCCAGCACTTCATAGACCCGTCCCGCGCCCACGACCGCTTTGCTGAGTTCGCCCACGAACGCGGCGAACCGGTTCATCGGATTGATGAGATTCGCCAGCAGTGCCCAGTATTGAAAGAGCTGTCCGACGTTGAGCCGTCCGACCACGACCTCGCGCGTGGAAAGCCAGATAATGCCGACGACGGCCGTCGTCATCAATACCGAGAGCACGAGCGGCTGCGTCTGAATGAACTGCGTGAGTTTCATGTAGACGCTGAAATACTCGTCGTTGCGCTGACCGAAGCGATCGGCTTCGTACGATTCGCGTCCGAACGCTTTGATGATGCGCTGCCCGGTGAGCGCCTCGGTCAGCGTCGCGGAGAGATCGGCTATCCGCTGCTGCGAGCGCGTCGTACTGCTTGAAATCAGCCGCTGGAACCGCGATACCGCGAATGAAATAATCGGCGCGACGAGGATCAGCGAGCACGTCAGCAGCCAATCCATGTACACCATCAGGACGAACGACGAAACGAACGTCACGGTATTCGTGACGAGTTGCGGAAGCGAGATGCTCACCGCATCGGTCATGATCTGCAGATCGCTGTTGAAGCGCGCGATCAGATCGCCCGGCCGCCACTTTGCAAATTCGCCGAGCGGCAGGCGCAGAATGCGCTCGAAGAGCTCCGCCCGCATCCTGGCGATGAGATGCTGGCCGCTCCAAGCCATCAGATACGACTGCCCGTACGTCGCCAGCGCGCCTAAAATCATCGCGCAGAAAATCGCAATCAGTGCGACGTACAGCACGCGCAAATCCGGATGGCGCGCCGTAATGACGCGGTTGATGATTTCGTTGAATCCCCAGGGGCCGACCAGATTCGTGAGGCCGGCCGTCGTGCCGAGCACCATCGCGAGCGTCAGCGTGGCGTAGTAGGGGCGCGCGTCGCGTGCGAGCCGCATGAGGATCCTGCGGGATGTCATCGGCCGATGCCTTGCCGCAGCGGTGCTCTGAAACCTCTCGGGCGCTTTGCGGTACATTGGAAAGAAGCCCAACCGGGAGAATTGCCGTGGATTGCTACTTTCATTCAAACGTTCCGTCCGTCGCCGCGTGTACCGACTGCGGCAAACCGATTTGCGCAACGTGCCGCGACGCTACGGGCTCCTGCCCCAGCTGCCGCTTAGCCGCAAAGATGGAAGCCGCCGGCAGCACGAAAAAAGCCGTCGCCGGGGAAGTGCCGCCGCGATCGCAGCAGTGGTGGCAGCAGGGACCCCAGCAAACGGCCCAGCCCGCCGCGCAGCCTCGAGCGACGGTGAGCGAAGTCGACGACTCGCCCGAATCGCGGGCGCTCGTCGCGCTCGGCTATCCGCTCTTTCCGCTCGCGGTGCTCGCGCTCTTCGACCGCAAACAATCCAAGCGCTTGCGCAAGCATGCTTATCAAGCCATCGGTTTCAACGTCGGTATGGCGGCGGTTTCGGCGGCCCTGTGGTTCCTCATCAATCTGCCGTTCGTCGGCTGGACGCCGCTGGGATGGAGTTCGGCCTTGCTCTACGGTCTGCTGCTCCCGATTTGGGTTGTGCTGAGCGTCTATTACGGCATCAAGGCGTGGCACGGGTACGACGTGCACGTTCCGATCGTCAGCGATTGGCTTGACGATCGTATGCCTGCATAAACTCCTGATACTTCGCTAAGAAATCGCGCGCGGCGCGATCGTGATCGATCACCGGTTGCGGATAGGGCTGCCCGCCGTACAGCGGCAGCTCTATTTGCGTCGTCGAAACGCGAGCCGCGATCGCACCCGCCGGCAAATTCGAGAGTTCTTCGATCCACGTTCTCGCGTAGACACCGAGCGGGTCGAAGCGCCGCGCCTGCTTGACGGGATTGTAAATACGCGGATACGCCGCGAGGTCGGCGCCGACGCCGGCGACCCATTGCCAATTGCCGATGGCGAGCGCCGGATCGTCCTCGATCAAGTGGCGCTCCCACTCGTCGAGGCCGACGCGCCAGTCCACGCCCAGGTCGAAGCACAGAAACGAGGCCGCGATGGCGCGCACGCGCGGATGCATCCAGCCCGTTTCGTGCATTTGGCGGATGCCGGCGTCGACCAGCGGAAAACCGGTGCGCCCCGTACGCCAGGCGAAGAGCGCTTCGTGCGTGCGCGCGAACATAAACTCGCGCATCTTCTCCTGAAGCGGCCGGCGATCGGTTTGCGGATTGTACCAGGAGAGTTGCAGAAAAAAGTCGCGCATCGCCATCGATCGCAAAAACAGTTTGAGCGAATTGCGTTCCTCCGCAAGTAGAAACGGATCGTCCATGCGCCTGCGCGTTTCGCGCACGATCGTGCGCGCCGCGATAGTTCCGAACGAGAGATCCGCGCCCAGGTGCGAGGTGCGATCGTCGGCAGGCTGATTGGTGGCGAACGCGTACTGGAGCCCGTCGCTCTGCAGAAACGATTCGAACCGCCGCGCCGCGTGTGCGGCGCCGGTCTCCATCGGTGCGACGGCTGCGTCAAAGTCCGCGGGCTGCGGCAGCGCTTCGCTTTGCAGATCGCCGTGCGCGAACGTGAGCAGCAGCGGCGCTTCGTACGAAGCCGGTTCGAGTTCGCGCCATACTTCGTGGTAGGGCACGAACGCGCGATAGCCGTCTCCGGCCGACGGTCGCGCGGCGGTCGTCTCTTCCGGTGCGAGCGCCGGCGCATCGGCGATGAGGAGCGCTCGCAGGCCGGCTTCTTCGAGATCGGATTGCAACTGCTGATCCGCCTGCATACCCGCGCGATCGAAGCTCGCGCTCCACGTGACCGTTTGCGCGCCGCTCGCGCGCGCCAGCTGGCGCAGAACCGGTCCGGCATTTCCACGGCGCACGAGCAGGCGCGAGCCGCGCTCGCGCAGTGCCGCGTCGAGCGCCGCCACGGCGCCGCAATAAAACGCCGCGCGCCGCGGCGATGCGCCGATGCGCGCCTGCAGCGCGCGATCGACGACGAGTACCGGCAGCACTTCTCCGTGCGATGCCGCGGTGGCCAAACCCGCGTGATCGTCCAGGCGCAGATCGCGAAGGAAGCGGTGAATCGCGACCGGCATCAGAGCGATTCCACGTACGCGCTCACGTCCCGCACGTCGCTTTTGGTCAGACGGCTGGGGTAGAGCTTCGGCATCGGGGGTGCGGGGTCGAGAACGATGGCGTACACCGAGCGGTACGGACGGCGCGCGCTCTCATTTTGCAACGCAGGTCCGATCTGTCCGCCCGCGCCGCGCTCGCCATGGCATGCGGCGCACTGCGCCTGGTACACCGCTTTGCCGCGTGAGAGATCCGCTCCGGCAACGCTCGCAGCAGGCGCCGGCGGCGATTTGGCGCTTCCGTGCCGGCTGCACCCGCCTGCGGCGAACGCCGCCAAGAGCACGAACGTGGCTACGGCGATACGAACGGACATGCGCGGGCGAATTTGCCAAAAGGTGCATTTCTCCCCACTTGGCAAACTTGGAGGAGTGGCAGCCACAAAGATTTACCTGCGCTTCGCTCAACAGAGCGACGCTGCGCGCCTTCTTACCGACAACGTCATAACCGGCCCGCAGCCCAAACGGGAAACGTGGCCGCAGCGCGTCGCAAAGTGGCTGGGCGAGCAGCAAGCGGGACGGCGCGTTATTCTCATCGCCGAAGATCGGACCGGACTGCTCGGCATGGTGCAGCTCGTCTTCTCGTTTCCGCCGGGCTATCAAGATGCGGAAGCGGCAAACGGCATGGACGTCGCGATGATGGAAGGCCTGCGCCTGCGGCGCGGCGCGCCGCCCGAAGTCGGCACCAAGCTCGTCGAAGAAGTGCAGCGCATCGCCGGCAAGCGCAATGTACGCACGCTCACGTTCCTTTTGCCGATGAACGACAATCGGGCGCTGCGTCAGGCCAAGACGTGGGGCTTCGAGGAGTTCCGCATCATGCCGGAGCCCGACAAGATGCTTGCCTTCTTTAGAAAATCCGTCGACTAGAAACCGCCGCCGCTGCCGTTGGTTTGGGATGGACCCGGCGGCGATGGACGCTGCGGGCGCGCGCCCGGCGCGCTGCTCGGGATCTGCTGCTGAATCGTCGAGGTCTGGTCGCTCATGTGGAACGTGAACGCGTCGTGATACGTGCCCGGTACTGCGCGGCCGTCAACCATCTTCGGGGTGTAGCGCGCCTTCATCGCCGCTCTACAGACCGCATCGTCGAGCACGGGATAGCCTGCTGATTTGGTGATGACGCATTTCGTCGGCAAGCCGCGCTCGTCGACGAGCACTTCGAACACCGTCGTTCCTTCCGCGCCCTCGTCGTAGGCAATCATCGGCGGCTGCGGGTTTATCGCCGTTTCACCGCCGACCGGCGCGACTTCACGCGTCGTGTAATTCCCGGAAATCTGAAGCGACTCCGCGCTGTGCGTGAGCGTTTGCGGCGCGGTTTCCGTTACCGACGTCGTCGTCGTTCGCGCAACGGTGCGCCACGACGTATCGTTGCGGCGCCACACCGGCACGTTGGACGCGTGGGCGGGCGGGGCGACGTCTTGCGGATGAACGGTAATCGCGACGAGGTCGCGCGGCTTGTTGTCGGACGCGGGCAGAGCGGGCGCTGCAACGGCCGGCACCGGCGCTCGCGCGATCTGCACGACGTTGTGCGTGACGATCAGCCGCCGCTGCGGTGCGGCGGCAACCGGCGGAGCGGGCTTCGGCGTCGCGGTGTTCTGCTCGAGCACGATGCGCGTCACGCCGGCATTAATCACGACCGGCGCCGAGGCGCTATTGCTCAGGCGCGGAATGCTGGCGGCAAAGATCGCGTGCAAACCGAACGACGCGGCGAGCGCCATGCCCAATACGCCCAAACCCCAGCGCAACGTTTGCGAGCGGCGACGCGTGCGCGCCCCGATCACATCGCCGAGATCGGGATTCCAGACTTCACCGTCGCGCGCGGCCGACACGGTCGATGCGACGCGTTCGATCTCGCGCTCGCCGCCGAGCGCGCTCAAACACGCCGGACACGACGAAATATGTTCGCGGTACTCGCGTCGCTCGTCGTCGCTCGCTTCGTCCAGCGCAATCGCGCCGGCAATCGCTTCGATGCGATCGTGAACGGCAGATTTCACGCAGACTCCGCCATCACCGCGCGCAGCGTGCGCATCGCGCGGCAGACCCGCTGGCGCACGGCATCCGCAGTCGTGCCTAAAATACTCGCAGCTTCCGCCGACGAGTAGCCGGCGTAGCTCGTCAGCATGATTGCGGCGGCTTGGTCCGATGGAAGGCGCCGCATCGCCGCCTGCAAATCCAGCGATGCCGCACTGCGCTCGTCGATGCGCAGCGAACGTACGTCGTGATCGCGGTCCAGGGGCATGAAACGCAGAATCTTCTTCCTCCGTAAAAACGATATCGCCGTGTTGGTCGCGGTCTTGTACAGCCATCCGGCCGTGAGCGGCCGCGACGTATCCGCTTGGAGCGTCCGGTATGCGGCGAAAAACACGTCCTGAACGATGTCCAGGGCGACGTCTGCGTCGCCCACCATCCGGCGCACGTAGCGCGCGAGCTTGGTTTGATGCTCGCGAACCAGCGTCTCCACCCGAGCATGTGCTGCCTGTGCATCCGTGGCGATGAGGTAGACCTGCTCCACGTTTTGGCCCCCCTTTGCCGTATAACGCCGACATTCGTCGGAGTGTGACGGAGCCCTCGACTAGCCGCCGATCTCGCTGAAGGCGCGCATGCGCGAGGCGGCCTCGCCGAGCTTGAGGTGGTGGCGTTCGGGCTTGATGAGCATCGCCGACCGCAGCAGGTCGGCGATCTCGCTCCGGGAGGCTCCCGCCCGCAGCGGAGTACGCAGGTCGATTTCGTGGTCGCCGAAGAGGCAGAGCCGCAAGCGGCCGTCGGCCGTCAAGCGCACGCGGTTGCAGCGCTCGCAATAGTCGTGCGAGAGCGGGCTGATGACCCCGACGGCGCCGGGAGCGCCGGGGAACGCAAAGTAGCGCGCGGGGCCGTTTCCGCCCGGACCGCTCGACGGCTCCAAATCGCCTATCGCGCTCACGCGCTCGAGGATCTCATCGGCGCTCATGTATGCCTCGCGCTGCACGTCGAGATTCTCGTGCACGGGCATGAGTTCGATGAAGCGCACGTAGACGGCGCGCTCCTTCGTCCATTGCGCGAACGCCGCGATCTCGTCGTCGTTGTAGCCGCGCATCACCACGCAGTTGATCTTCACCGGGGTCAAACCGCGTTCGATCGCCGCATCGATTCCGGCGAGCACCGCCCCGAGTCCGGGACGCCGCGCGATCTCGATGAAGCGGTCTTCGCGAAGCGTGTCGAGCGAGACGTTTACGCGTTTGAGACCGGCTGCGTGCAGCGCATCGATCTGTTCTTCCAGCAGCAGGGCGTTCGTCGAGAGCGCGACGTCTTGGATGCCGTCGATTGCCGCGATCTCCTCGATCAGCGCCGCGATATTTTTGCGGACCAGCGGCTCGCCGCCGGAGATTCTAATGCTGCGCACGCCTGCCGGCGCGGCGGCGCGCACGAGCTCGGCAATCTCCTCGTACGAGAGAATCTCCGCTTTCGGCAGCCACGGCAACCCTTGTGCGGGCATGCAGTAGATACAGCGCAGATTGCACTTGTCGGTCACCGAGATGCGCAAATAGGTGATTGGCCGGTTGAACTGATCGGCCAGCAATTCGCGCGTGAGATCGATGGTCGGCGCCGCCATATAGGCTGCTTCTTCCCTACTTTGGCGCCGCCCTATACGCGCTGGGTTCTACCCGTTGTCGGCAAAGACCGAGTCCGGAATGTTCGCGTTGAGTTTGAACGCCGTGAACGTGGACTTGAGGTCGGCGTTGTAGTGCGGCACCTCGAAGTGCCCCGTCTGCTCGGTGACCAGGCGGTGGCCTTCGACGAGGCCGTACGTCTGGTCGAGCGTCGCGTAGCCGCCGTCGTTGTAATTCCAGCGCAGCTGCACCAGGTCCGCCGTACCGTTCGCGATCTTCGCGTCGATGTGATCGATGCGGCCGTGCTTGCGCGGCACGAGTTTGAGCATCGTAAACGCGCCGTCCTGACTTTCGATGGAAACGTAATACTTCTGCAGCCAATTGGCCGGAGATTCGAGTTCCGGGTAGACTTTGCTGAATTGCTTGGCGATGAAGGGCAGGCCGCTCGTAAAGACGATTTTATTTTTGCTGGGCTCTTTGTGGTAGTACGTTCCTTCGAGCGTGGGACTCAGGAACGGAAACGAGTGCATCGCGATGTCCGCGCGAACGCTGGCCGTATAGCTGCGCACGGTGTCCGAGGCAACCATGCTGTTGATGATTTGGCCCACGCCGGGATTCTGCGCAGAAGCCGGCGCGAACGCGCTCAGCAGCATCGCGCACAACGCACAAAGGGCAGCGGTTATCGAGACGATTCGCTTCATACTTGCTCTAACGCGCGAGTTGCCGCTTCGGTTCCGGCCTGCGCGATCGCAGCCGCCACTTCCTCGCGCACGTCTTCATCGTGCTCCGCGCGCAGGCGCTCGCGCAAGTGCGCAAGGGCCTCGTGCCCCCCGATGCGTCCGAGCGCCCAGGCGGCATGACCGCGAACCATCGGGTGCGGGTCTTCGGCAAGCGCCTGAGCGAGGGCCGGAATCGCCGCGCGATCGAGCGCGTTCCCGAGCGCGACGGCTGCGTTCCGGCGAAGGATCGCAGCGCCGCGCCAGCCCATGGCCGTGCGCGCATACGTTCGCTTGAACTCGCCGCTGCGCAGCTGCAGCAAGCGGATAAGCGAGGGTGTGGACGTTTGCGCGGAGAGCGCGCGATTCGCTTCGGAAGCGCGTACCGTCGCGCGTTCGTTCGGCGGGCAGGCGATTTGGCAGAGATCGCAGCCCCATACCCACGTGCCGATAAGCGCGCGCATCTCGCGCGGAATGGCGTCGGTGCGCTGCGTGAGATCGGCGATGCAGCGCCTCGCGTCGATCGTGTAATCGCCGCGCAACGCTCCCGTCGGGCATGCGGTGATGCAGCGCGTGCACGAGCCGCAGTTTTTGCGCAGCGGCACATCGGGCGCAAGTGCGAGCGTCGTCACGATCTCACCCAGGAACACGAACGAACCGCCGTGCGGATTGATGAGATTCGTGTGTTTGCCGACCCATCCCAGGCCCGCACGCGCCGCGAACGCGCGCTCGGCCAGCGGTTTGGTATCGCACGCGATCGCCGTTACCGGCTCGCCCGCCGCCTCGTCGATGCGCTGCGCGATCAGCGCGAGCATCGCTTTGACGCGATGATGATAGTCTGCCGACCACGCGTAATTCGAGACGCGGCCGGTCAGCGGCGCAGGCGCGGGTTCCTCCGTACGATACGGCACGGCGAGGCAGATCACGCTCTGCGCACCGGCAAGCACGTGCTCCGGGGACGAGGCTTTACGCGCGTATTCGTCGTCGTAGCTCCACGTCGTAAAATCGCCGCGTTCGAAGGCGGCGCGCATCGCTTCGCGCGCGCGCTCGTCGGTGTGCGCCGGCGCAACGCGAACATCGGCCGCGCCAAGTTCGCGCGCGGCCTCGCATGCCAGGCGTTTGAACGCCTCCAATTCAGAGGGTTGCCAGCGGTCCTTCATGCACCGGAAACGCGGCGTCGATTTGCGCGATCTCCTCAGCGGCGAGCTGCCATCCGTCAGCGCCCGCGTTTTCCTCCACGTGCTGCACGTGCGATGCCTTGGGGATGGCAAACGCGCCGGGCTCGCGCGTCAAAAAATTCAATATCACTTGGCGCACCGTCTTACCGTGCGCGGCGGCGATGCATCCGAGCACGCCGCCCGGCTCGGCCTCTTTGCGCGGAAACCGGCCGCGTCCGAACGGCGTGTAGCCGACCAGAGCGATCCGCTCCTGCTCGCAATACGGCAAGAGCTGCGCCTCGGGACCGCGCTCTTTGAGATGATACAGCACCTGATCGCTCGCAAGCCGGACGCCGCGCAGATAAGACTGCGCTTCGCGAACCTGGGCGAGGTCGAAGTTGCTCACGCCGATGAAGCGCGTCTTGCCTTGTTCCACGAGCGTCTCGAGCGCGCGCATCGTCTCTTCGAGCGGATGCGAGCCGGGCCAGTGCAGCAGGTAGAGATCCAGATACTCCGTGCCGATGCGCCGCAGCGATCGTTCGCACGCGGAAAGCGTGCCTTTGTACGAAGCGTTGCTCGGCAGCACTTTGCTCGTGACGAACAGCGATTCACGCGGCGTACCGGCGATCGCTTCGCCGACGATCTCCTCCGCCGCGCCGCTCCCGTACATCTCGGCCGTGTCGATGTGCGTGAGGCCGAGTTCGATGCCGCGGCGCAGCGCGCGAATCGCCTCTTCCCGCCGCGCGCCGCTCTCCGGAATGTCCCACGTGCCTTGGCCGATGACCGGTACGCCCAGCCCGGCGGGCCCGAACGGTTTCTTACGCATACTTCAAAAGAACGCGAATTCGTCGTGGGAAGCTGCGTACGCCAGCAATCCGCCGCGAAGATGCACGATGCGGCGGAACCCGGCGTCCCGCAGCAAACGCGCAGCCCAGAGCGATTTTTGCCCGACGCGGCACGCGACGACGTAGCGCTTGGCGGAGTCGAGTTCGTGCAGGCGCTCGGGAAGCTGCGTTGCGGGAATGTGCAGGGCGCCCTCGATGACGCCCAGCGCCGCTTCGTGCGGTTCGCGTACGTCGAGCACGATCGCATCGCTAAACGCGCCGTCGAGCTGCGAGGCGTCGATCTCGTCGACGTCGATTGTCTGCGCTTCTTCCGGTTCTTCGCGCACGTCCGCGATCGATGGTGAATCACCGCAGAGCGGACACGCCGGATCGCGCTCGATCGTCACTTCGCGCATGCGCGCAGAGAGCGCATCGACCAGCAGCAACCTGCCCGAAAGCGGTTCGCCGATCTCCAGAATGAGTTTGAGCGCTTCGTTCGCCTGCAGCGTGCCCACGATGCCGGCCAGCACCCCCAGCACGCCGCCTTCCGCGCACGTCGGAACGGTGCCCGCCGGCGGCGCTTGCGGAAAGAGACAGCGATAACACGGGCCGCGATCTCGCGCGAAGACGCTGACTTGACCGTCGAACCGGAAGATCGATCCGTACACGTCGGGCTTGCCTTCGAGCATGCACGCGTCGTTGATCAGATATCGCGTTTCAAATCGGTCGGTGCAGTCGACGACGACGTCGTACAAGCGCACCAGATCGCGCGCGTTGTTCGCATCGAATCGCGCCGCAATCGGATCGGCGGCAACGAGCGGATTGATCTCGCGCACGCGCTGCGCGGCGATCTGCGCTTTCGATTTGCCGATGTCCGCGGTCGCGAAGAGCGTCTGCCGCTGCAGATTGCTCTCGTCGACCGTATCGTCGTCCATCACGCCGATGCGGCCGACGCCGGCCGCTGCGAGATACTGCAAGACCGGAGAACCCAGACCGCCGGCACCGATGCAGAGCACGCGCGCCGCGGAGAGGCGCTCTTGTCCCGCGACGCCGACTTCCGGAATCAGCAGATGCCGGCTGTACCGGCGCAAGCCCGCAATCAGCGGGGATGCCGTGCGTTCAGCCATTGCAGCACTTCGCCGCGCGAGTTGTCGCCCGCGTAGGTGTGATCGCTGTCGATGATGATGAAATCTTTCGGCTCGGCTGCACGCTGATAGAGGTCTTCGACGCTGCGCGGGCTGACCATCGCATCGCGCTGCGCCGCGACGTAGAGCTGCGGCCGCCCGGCCAGCCGCGGCAGCGCCTGCGCAAAGCGCTCGTCCACCCCTTGCACGAGCTCGGGCAGGGCCACGCCGCTCACGTACGACGAGCGAAAGTCGGTGACGCCCTTGCCGCGCAGCGCATCGATCGCCGTCGGACGTCCGTACCCGGTCGTGATGGCAATCGTGCCGGCGATCGAGGGATCCGCCGCGGCCGTAAAGAGCGCCGTCATCGCACCCATGCTGTGCCCCATGACGTAGAGCGGTCCGTCTTGCCGCGTCCGCGCGAATGCGACTGCGGCGCGCATCGCATCGACGAGATCGTCGACGCCGTGCAGCGTGCCGCCGCTCGCGCCGAGTTTGTGTCCGGGAAAATCCAGACTGAACACCGCATATCCGTGGCTTGCAAGGAAGTTGCAGAGAAAGTCGAGATTGTGCTTGGAACTGGAGTACCCGTGGCCGGCGACGAGCGTGACGCCGCGCGAGCGCCGCGGCTCGTATTCGAGCACCGCGACGTCGTTTTCCTCAGCGGTAATGCGGTGCAGGGTTACATTCATTCTGCTTCCACACGCTATCGCCGCCGTCGGCGTAATGCTCCTTCTTCCAAATCGGTGCCCGGCGCTTGAGTTCGTCGATGACGTACTCGCACGCGTCGAACGCCGCGCCCCGATGCGCGCTCGCAACGGCGACGCAGACGGCCACTTCACCGATGCGCAAATCTCCGGTGCGATGCACGACGGCGATCTCGCAGGCGCCGAAACGCTCGCGCGCTTCATCGGCGATACGCGCGAACTCCGCGAGCGCCATGTCGTCGTGCGCCTCGTAGGAAAGGCCCGTTACCGGCCGATCGTCGTCGGAGCGCTCCCGCACGACGCCGGCGAATGTGACGACACCGCCGCACGCGTCCGTGCGCACGCTGCGTTCGAGCGAGCGCACGTCGATGGGCTGCGAGGTTATGCGGTACATCAGCCGCCGCCGGCAGGCGGAAGCAGCGAGAGTTCGTCGCCGTCCTCGAGACGTTCGGTCGAGTCCGCGAGAACGCGCCCGTTACGCGCGATGCGCGTCGAACCCGCAAGCGGCGCCATCGCGGCATAGCGGTTCGCGAGCGCGTCCCAAACGTCTGCGGCCGTAGCGCCGTCCTCGATCTCGAGGTCGTGCGAGGCGCCGCCGAGCAATTCGCGCATGCGCGCGAACGCCAAGACGTGTACGCGCACTACACGCCTCCGAGGTCCGTCGTGTAGCCGTTCTCCTCGAGCCACTTGCGCGAACTCTCGTGCAGCGCCAGCGTATCGATGCGATTGCAGATGAGTTTGTGCATCAGCACTTCCCAGAAGTGCTGATCTTTGCCGTAGATGTCGTCGGGAATCTGATTCTGCTCGCGCGAGAAATCCCGCAGCGCCTGCCAATCGTGGTCGGCAAGAATCGCGCGCAGGCGCGCCTCGTAGTCCGGGCCCGGTGTGTTCTGCTCCACGATTTACGCCGATTTCTTCTTCTGGACGCGCGGCGGCGCGAGCGCGAATCGCTCGAGCGCCAAAGCGACGCCGTCTTCGTCGTTGGTCGCGGTGACGTATCGGACCGATTGACGCACCTCGGGCAGCGCGTTGCCCATGGCAATGCCGACGCCCGCCCAGCGCAGCATCGGCACGTCGTTGCGCGAATCGCCCACGGCGAGGACGCGTTCGGGCGGCACTTGGAAGTCCGCGCATAAACGCGCGAGTGCGCGCTGCTTGGTGGCATCGCGATTCGTCACCGCGCATTCCACGAAGTCAAGCCAATGCTCGATCTTGAAATGCAGCGGCAGATCGCCGAACTCGTGCTGCATCGCTTCAACGCACTCCGCTCCCAAGAAGCGGATGAACGTGGGTGCCGAGCGCATCACGTCTTCGAAGGTCTTTACCTCGCGCCAGGCCGGCCCGACCATGTCTTCCATGTACAGCTTCGAGCCTTCGAGCCGGTAGAAAAATTCTTCCGAATACAGCGCGATCGAAAGGCCGCAGCGCTCCGCGAATTCGACCATCGGTTTGGCATATTGCAGCGGCACCGGCACGTGGCCCAGCGTCTTGTTCGCCAAAAAGTCTTTGGTGAGCGCACCGTGCGCGCAGATGATCGGAAGGTTCAGTCCGAGTTCTTTGCTGATGCGAACCGGCGTGTCCACGCCTCTTCCCGTGACCAGCACGATGCGAATGCCGGCGTCCAGCGCGCAGCGGATGGCGCGGCGGTTTCGCGGCGATATTTCTTCGCGCGAGTTCAGGAGCGTACCGTCCAGGTCGAGAGCGATCAGGTCGAAAGGCATCACGTACATCGTATACCCCGCGTCAATTCTGTATGTAATATGTCGGCAGAACGCCGGGGCGGGAGTCAAAACCCCTTTGAGTAACGTTATAGGGACATGGAACGTCGAATGGTTCTGGCCACGGCCCTTGCCTTGTCCCTCGGGACGGGCGCGCAGGCGCAGTCCGCCGGACGCTGCACGCGGGAGACGCTGAACGTGCGAGGCACCCCGCTCACGGCTTCGTACTGCATCGTGGGCACCGGGACGGCCTCGCCGGGACGGGATCTGCCGGTTCGCGTGAGCGAGACGTACTCCACCGCCCACGGCTTGTGGACGCAAGACGTCACGTTGCGGTTCATCGCGGGCGAAGAGTCTTCGCGCGTCATCGAGGACCTGCCCCTGGATAAAGTCGGGCTGCAGGGAACCTTGCACTTGACGCTGCTCTTGCGCGGCGGCGTGGTTCACGTCGAGGGCGCCATGCTCACGCCGGGCGCCGTAACGATAAAATAAAGAAAGAGGGCCGCTTCGAGCGGCCCTCTTTCGATTTTACTTGGGCACGACGACGGACGGCTGTCCGGTCGGCTGATCACCCGTCGCCATCGGATCGAAGAGTATATAGACCTTGCCGTAGGTGTCGCTGATCGAATCGACGACTTTCTTCGCCTGCTCCGGCGAGAGGCCGGGCAGCGTGGCGTGCACTCTCGGAATTTCATCTTTGTGATAATGCCAGAGGGCTTGTTCGCTGGCGGGAAAAGTTTTATATACCGCGGGGCTGACGATCGTTTCGAGGCCGACGATTTGTGCGTTCGGCGCATCGCTGGAGTAAAGCTGACACTCGGTCAACCCGTTAGAAACGGCCTTGCACCAGTGATGGGCGATTTCCGTCGGATGAGCGTCGCCGAAGTGTTTCTCCGCGTCGACGTGCAGAGTCCAACCCTGGGTGGGTGAGGCGGCTGCCATGTCCGCCGCTCTGACGGCCGGGAATGATAGTGCCGCGAAAACGCCGGCGATAAAGGCGGCTCCGATGACCGCCGCGAGCGCGAATTTGGTCATAGGGAATTCCTCCGTGCATACTGACCTACGTCACTGAAGCGGCCGCTCCCTGAGGCCTTTGGCCCATCCTGGCCAAGCTGCAAAACCCGCCGAAGCAAGCTGCAACCTTGCCCCGGTTTGGGGTATTCTAAGGCTCTGATGCGGCGGCGCTACATCGCGTTCAACTCCTCGAAAATCCCCGACGGCTGTCGACTGGGAGGCTTCTAGGTTTTCATGGCCTGCTCGGCTTTTGCACCAAATCTCACGGCTCGTGAGCAAGCGCGCTTCCTGTACGAAGCGATCCCGCCCGGTCTCTTCAAGGTAGAGAACGAGGACGAACGGATCCCCTGGCGCGTCAGTCCCGAGCCGTTTGCATTATCCGAAAAGACGCTCGAGCGAATCACCGCGATCGGCAGCGACCTGCTCGCGTTCTACAAGGCCCTGAACTCGCTCTATAATCGCAGCGCACGCGGAACGGCGCCCGCGTTCATCGCCGAGTATTTGGATCAAGGAAAACCCGAACACATCGTGCGGCTCTCGCGGCAAAACCGCTTCAAGCAGGATTTGCCCGGCGTCATCCGCCCCGATTTGATTCTCACCGACGACGGGTTCGCTGCAAGCGAGCTCGACAGCGTACCGGGCGGCATGGGCTTCGTGGGCGCGATGACCGAGGCGTATTGCCGTCTGGGCATGGAAAGCGTCGGCGGCGCGCACGGCATCCCCGTATCGTTCGGCGCGATGCTCAAATCCGCCACCGGGAAAGAAAAACCCACGGCCGCAATCGTCGTTTCCGACGAGTCGGGAGACTACCGTCCGGAGTTGCGCTGGCTGGCAGATGCGCTGCACCGGCTCGACGTGCTCACCGCGCACGTGTGCAAACCGCAGGACATCGTATTCACAGAAGACGCGCTCTTCGTGCGCTTCGAGGACGGGCGCGAAGAAAAGATCGACGCCGTCTACCGCAATTTCGAACTCTTCGATCTGCTCAACGTCCCCAAGCAAGAACTCATGCTGTATGCCGCGCGTCATAAACGCGTCGAGATGACGCCGCCGCCGAAAGCGCAGCTCGAAGAGAAGCTGAGTTTCGCGCTCTTCCACCACCCTGCGCTGCGCAAGTTATGGGAAGCGGAGCTGGGTCCGAACGGCAAAGCGGCCTACGCGCGCCTGCAGCAGCTCTTTCCGCAAACGTGGGTCATCGATCCGCGTCCTCTCCCGCCGCAAGGCGTTATTCACGGGTTGGAGGCAGCCGGCACGCCGGTGAGCGATTGGATGCAGC
Source organism: Vulcanimicrobiaceae bacterium (assembly GCA_035279385.1). Taxonomy (GTDB): domain Bacteria; phylum Vulcanimicrobiota; class Vulcanimicrobiia; order Vulcanimicrobiales; family Vulcanimicrobiaceae; genus DATGJX01. Next base: position 15,287 of record DATEHZ010000021.1, read on the forward strand.
TCGCGGAACTCGGTAAGAGCGAGCGCGACTTCGTCGTCAAACCGTCGGGCTTCTCCGAACTTGCCTGGGGCTCGCGCGGCGTGCGCGTCGCGAACGATCTCACGAAGGACGAGTGGGTTTCGACGCTGCGTGAAGCGACGCACGACTATGGAAAAACGCCGCGCATTCTGCAGCGCTTTCACAAAGGCAAGCGCGTGCGCCAGGATTATTACGATCGCGAACGCGACGAAGTACGCAACTTCGACGGACGCGTTCGCCTATGCCCGTATTATTTCGTGACGGGAGATGACATGCGCGTGGGCGGGATCCTTGCAACCATCGCTCCCGCCGACAAGCGTCTGATTCACGGCATGACCGATGCCGTGATGGCTCCCTGCATCGTGAGGCCGGAAGGCTACTAGCAAGCCGGGGGTCACGTCCAGATTTCGGTCACCATCAAGTCGGGCGCGTCGGGATAAAAGTTTGCGATGTCGGCAACGACGGCTTTCCAGCGGCGATCGTCCGCGGCGCGCTCGAACGTTTGCGCGTCGGGGAAGTACAGCGAGGCGATGAGTTGATAGGGCGGCGTCGCGCTGCTGCCGCTCGCAAGCACTTTTCGCACTTCCGCACGCTGCATGCCCAGCGGCGTGAGGTTCTCCGTTACGAGCGGGACGTGCGTGCCCGAATAATACTGAAAATCGAGCGGGCGATCGGACTTGTAGCAAACCGTTATCGCAATCATGCCGCAATTATCGGGGCTGCGCGCACGCCGTTCAAAGAGGCAGGCGCCCGCCGTCCTGCCGGTGCGATTCGATGATCTGCTTGTAGCGTGCCGCCGATTCGGTGGCGACGCGCTTCAATTCGGGATCGCGATCCAGATCGATGTGATATAAGCCGAAGTCGCTGTTGTCGTTGAACGGCAGGCCCCACTCGCGGTTGGACGTGATGCTCCAGCACAAATATGCCTCGATGGGGATGCCGCTCTCGCGCGCATCCAGCACTTCGTCAATGTGCGCTTCGAGATATTTCGCGCGCGTAAAACCGTCCGCGCTCGTGACGCATCCGTTCTCGATGACGACGATCGGCTTGTCGGGAAAGCGGGCGTGCGCGGCGCGCAGTATCGTGCGCAGTACGCCGGGCCACACCGGCGCGCTGCCGTAGCGGCACTCCGCCGCGGCGCTCAGGCGCCGCAGTTGCGCGGGCCAAATACTCGGAACGCCCCAGTAATAATCCAGGCCGACGTAGTCGAGCGTACCGACGCAGTCGCGCGGGCATAAAAATTCGGGCAACTCGCCCGCCATCCCGAGATTCCACCAGTTCGTCCCGATCAGTGTCGTGAACATGCCGATCGATTTGCGCAGCGAATCGAATAACGCGAGCGGCGAGCGCGTTGCCGTGATGCGCTGCCGTCCCGCCAGAGGCACGAAGAGCACGCGCCCTTCGCCGCCGCCGAAAATCTCGCGCGCGATTCGACGCGCAAGATCGGGTTCCACGCCTTCGTAGCCGCCCTTACCGTCCGGCATGCACAAGCCCGCGATGCCCGGGTGAATGCCCACGCGCAATTTTCCGCGTTTGCGAATGCGCTCGACGGAATCGTCGGGCTCTCGCTGCGCGTCGTGCGTACCGTCGTCACGTATCGCGGCGTTCACCAGTGCCAGCAGAGACTGATTCCCCAATGCGATTGCAACGCCGTACCGCTGCTCGTTGCCCGCAAAGACTTCGAGTGCAAATTGCTCGCCCGCATCTTGACGTAGAATCGCTTCCTGGTCGAAGACCGCGTCGACGCGGCCGGCACGCAGAGCATCGAGCGCGTCGCCGATGCGGGGATAAAAATCGAAGGCTGCATCGGGGAACATGCCGGGCGCGTGCGTCGCCGGCGGAAGGCCTTCCACCAAGCCGATTCGCGCCTTCCACGTTCGCGGGTCCTGCGGCACCCGCTGCGATACCGGATGGAGCAGTGCCAGATTCGTAACGAGATACGCCTGGGAAAACAGCGCGTGTTCCATGCGATGATGCGTCGTCGTAAGCTGCGCTATCGAAACGTCGACGCTGCCGCGATCCACGACGCGCTGCTGCGTGAGCCGTCGAGCCTGGCGCAGCACTTGCTGCGGCGATTTCACGCGCGTTGCGTTGCGATCGGCCAAACGCTGCAGCCATTGCGGCAATCCCAGCACGAGCGGGTTCGTGCCGACCCGTGCCTGCGGATTGACGCGCCGTATCTCTTGACGTGCCGCGGCGTGCGCGCGAAAGAGGTTCGGAATGAGCTGCAGCACCGCGGCCATCTGCTCCTCGCCGCTCGCGAGCGGATCGCGGCCGGGCGGCATCGGATAGCCCGACATCCAAAAACCTTTGATATAGCCGTAGACGAGCTGATTCGGCTCGTTGATCGTGACGTAATAATCGATGAGATCGCCCAGGCGCTCCGCGACGTGTCGCGCGTAGATGCGCATGCGCTCGTCGAAGAGCGGGTCGAGCATCCCCGCGCCCTCGCCGGCAGCTTCCACGTGCAGCGGCCACGTGTTGTGATGAAGCGTGACGATCGTCGCCATTTTGGCGTCGCGCACGTACTGCAGCACCTCGCGGTAGTGCGCGAATGCCGCGTCGTCCCACACGCCGGCCTGCGGTTCCAAGCGCGCCCACGAGAGCGACAAGCGAAACGCCGTGCAGCCCAGGCCCCTCGCGAGATCGACGTCTTCTTTGTAGCGGTTCCAGAAATCGGTGGCGTTGCCGCGCGGCGTCAACCGCTCCGCGCGCTCCCAGACGTCGCGAATATCGTCGCGGCCGTCGTACGCTTCGCACTGGTGGTCGGCCGTGGCGACGCCGAACCGCAGTAAACGCTTCATCGCGCGGGGTTTCTTGCGCGCTCGGGCCGAACCCGCTTCCGATGCGATTCAGCAACAAGACCTGCCTCGTCACCGGAGCCGGTTCGGGTATCGGACGCGCGACCGCACTGCGCATGGCGGCCGAGGGCGGCAGCATCGTCGTTGCCGACCTGCATCTGCAGAGCGCGCAGTCGACCGTCGATGAAATCACCGCCGCAAAAGGTCAAGCCGTCGCCGTAGAGGTGGACGTAGGCAACTCCGCACAGGTGCAGAGCGCGATCGCGAAAGCCGTGCAAACGTACGGACACATCGACGTCATCGTGAACGACGCCGGGATGATGACCTTCACGCCGATCGTGGATATCGCCGAAGCGGATTTCTTCCACGTAATCGACACGAATCTCGGATCGGTGTTTCTGTTTGCGAAATACGGCGTGCCGCACATGCCGCCCGGATCGAACATCGTCAACATCAGTTCCGTGCACGCGCACGAGACCACGGCGAACGTCGTCCCCTACGCTTCATCCAAAGGTGCGATAGAAGCGTTCACGCGCGGCTTTTCGATCGAACTGGAATCGCGCAAGATCCGCATCAACTGCATTGCGCCGGGCGCCGTCGATACGCCGATGCTCTGGAACAATCCCAACGTCAAGAGCGGCGCGGAAAAAATCGAGGGTGCCGTCGGGACACCGGAGGATTTGGCCGCCGCCATCTGCTTCATCGCATCGGACGAAGCGCGCTTCGTGAACGGAACGACGCTCGTCGTGGACGGCGGACGTCTGGATATTTTGTAACGCGGCGCCTGCGCGAAACGACACGGCCGCCATCGGCATCCGATAGCGGCCGTTTTGCTATTTCGTAAAGTACTATTGCGAAGC
>DATEHZ010000022.1:0-39944 GCA_035279385.1 Vulcanimicrobiaceae bacterium
GCGGAGAGCACGGTGAGCGCGCCGCCCATGCAAAAGCCGGTGACGCCGACCTTTCCCTGCGGATGCGCGCTGTGCAGCCAGAGACCGGCCGCGCGCAGATCGCCGTCGACTTGCGCGTTCGGCAATCGTTCGGAGAACGGGCGAAACGCGGTCAAATCCGTTTCGTTATCGCCGCTCGGCGCGTTCAAACGCGCGTATAAATCCGGAGCGATCGCGGCAAATCCGGCCTTTGCAAAGCGCCGCACGACCTCGCGAATATTCGCATCCACGCCCCATATATGCATGGCGACGACCACACCCGGGGTATTCGCGCGCGCATCGCGCGGCCGCGCGACGTATGCCGGCACCGCGGTATCCGGGCGGCGCAGGTCGACGCGCGATACTTCGATTGCGGGGTCGTCTTCGGTGACGGCAAACATCATCCGGTGTGTGTCCTCCGCTGCAGAAGTGCCGCTTCAAATGCGTCCGTACCTTCACGCGAACGCAAGGCGATGCGCGCGAACGCACGCTGCGCCGGCGAGAGCGTTCGCCCGCGGACCGCAGCGACGAACAGCGATCGCCGCAGCGGCAAATCCGCGATCGCGAGCGTGCGTACCGCGCCGGCGCGCGCGTCGCGTTCGACCGCAAAACGTGAGAGGATCGCAACGCCGAGCCGGGCTTCGACGGCGCGCAAAATCGCCTCGCCGCTCGGAAGCTCGAGCGCGACCGGTGGGTTGACGCCGCCGCGCACGAGCGCTTCGTAGCCGAGATCGCGCGTTCCCGATCCGGGTTCGCGGCTGACGAACGGTACCTGCGCCAAATCGGCTGCGCGCACGCGGCGTTTGCCGCCAAAGGCGCCGGGCGCCGCCACCAAAACCAGCTCGTCTTCGAGAAACGGAAGCGTGACGATCGCATCGTCGGCGATGATGCCTTCGACCAGTGCGAGGCCGAGTTCGTTCGTGCGCAGCATCTCCGCGATGCCGCTCGTGTTTGCGATACGCACGTCCACGCGGACCTTCGCGCGTTCGCGCATGAATTCGCCGAGCAGCGCGGGCAGCAGGTACGTGCCGATGGTGAGCGTCGCGCCGATGCGCAGCATGCCGCTGCGCGCGTGCTTGAACTCCTCCATGTCGGCGCCCAGCGCGGCGAGGGCATCGACGATCGCGCGAGCGCGCTCGGCGAGATACGCACCTGCGTCGGTGAGGACAGCGCGGCGGTCGACGACGTCGACGAGCGGAACACCCATCTCGCGCGCGAGATTTGCGACGTGCTGCGTGACGGCGGGCTGCGTCACGCCCAGACGCCGCGCGGCTTTGCTGAAGGAACGGTCTTGCGCGAGCGCGACCAGCGCCTGCAGCTGAGCCAGGGATACCGCCATGAGCATAAGCATACCTAGGCAATATCGTAAAGTCCACTAATTTGACTTATGAGAGGGCGAGCCGTACGCTAGCACTATGTTCCGGCGATGTATTGGAGCGCTGAGCGCTTTCGCGCTCTCGCTCTCACTGTGCGGTGCAACGCAAGCTCGGCCGATCGGATTCAGCGTCCCTCCGGTCGATCAGGTCCTCGATCTGCACGGCGATCCCGCGGCCGCGCAGCTGGTGATTTTCATGGCCGGGAACCAGTACATGGTGGTGCCGGCGTTGCTTGCGGCATTTCGCAAAGAGCACCCGGAGGTCCGATCGGTATTTTATGAAACGCTGCCGCCCGGGATCGTGATCGATCAGGTCCGCGCGGGTGCGCTGCAGATGGGCAATTTGCTGATCTCCGCAAAGCCCGACGTTTTGCTGGCGGGGCCGCGGGGTATGCGAACGCTGCGCCGGCTGCGCAAAGTCTCGGCGTCGCAGCCGTACGCTTCGAACACGCTTGCGATACTGGTGCGTGCCGGAAATCCGTTGCATATCGGTTCGCTCGGCGACTTGGGCCGCGCGCGCGTGCGCGTGGTGATGCCGAATCCCAAGTGGGAGGGCGTGGCCGAGCAAGTCGAGGGTGCGTATGCAAAGGCGGGCGGCGCGCAATTGGTGCACGCGATCATGGTGACGAAGTTTGCCGAAGGAACGACGATCTTGACGCGAATTCACCACAGGGAAACGCCGCTCTATCTGCTCGGCGGGCGCGCCGATGCGGGTCCGGTATGGCTTACGGAGGCGCTCTATCAGCATCGCGTTCATCGGCTGGATTTCGTGCGCATTCCGCCGGAAAAAAACGTCTACGCGCAATATGAGGCGGCGCTCGTGAATCACGCACCGCACGCCGCCGCCGCGCAGGCGTTCGTCACGTTCATGCAATCGCCGCAAGCTCGCACGATTTTACGATCGTACGGCTTCGGCCCACCGCGCTAGGAGGAGAAATGAATCGCGGAACCTTCATCGTATCGTCGGCGTCCGTTGCGCTCGCAGGCGCGCCTGCAGCGGCTGCGGCGCAAAACGTTCCGGGCGGCACGCATTTCGTCGAACGAAAGGCGGACTTCGATGAAGCCGCGTTCGCGCGAATGTCCGGCAAGGCGGCCGACATCCGCATGGTCATCGAGTCGATCGCATTTCACCCGCAGGTCTTCTCGAACATCAAGAACGCGCTCAACGGATTGCAATTCGGCTTCGGCTACCCGGAAAACCGCATTGCGATCGTCTTCGCGCCGCACGGCCCCTCGAGCGCGTTCACGTACAGCGATTACGTGTGGAACAAATACAAGATTGGCGAGTACTTCAAACTCAACGACGACAAGGGAAATCCGGTCGCATCGAACGTTTTTCTCGCGCCGGCGAGCGCGCCCTCCGCGTCGGCGGATCCCGACGATTCGGCAAGCCTGTATCAAGACACGTCGATTCAAACCCTGCAAAAGCGCGGCGTGTCGTTCATGACCTGCCATACGGCCGTCGAAGAGCAATCGCGAGGGCTCGTAAAGGCGGGCAACGCACCGGCCGGGATGAGCGCGAGTGACGTGGCAAACGACATTCTTACACATTTGATTGCGGGCACGCACGTCGTGCCCTCGATGATGGGGGCCATCATGGTGCTGCAGCAGCGCTATCACTACGGGTTTCAAACGCTGACCTTCGCATGAAACACGTCACCGTTGCAGTCGCTGCGCTCACGCTGCTGCTCGTAACCGCGTGCGGCGGCGGATCGGGTGCGGGAGCGCAGCCGCCTGCCGCGCAGGGTACGTTCGATCCGAGCGCCGTGCCGGCCGATGAAGTCGGCGATCTGGTCCGCTACGGCCACGAGCTGATCGTGAACACGCGGGCCCATCTCAAACCGTATATCACGGCGAACATGGACTGCGCGGCATGCCACGTCAACGCCGGCACGAAAGCGCGCGGCGGATCCTTCGTCGGCATCGCCGCACAGTTTCCGCAGTGGAACAAGCGCGCGAAACGCGTGATATCGCTGCAGGACCGTTTGGCGGAATGCTTTCTGTACAGCATGAACGGCCATCCGCCCGCGTACAACAGTCGCGAAATCGAAGCGATGGTCGCCTACATCACCTATCTCTCGCGCGGCTCGAAGATCGGCAGCAAGCCGGATCCTGCGGTGCGGATCGCGCATTTCGACCCGCCCGCCAAGCCGGATCCGAAACGCGGCGCGCAGCTGTACGCGCAGAAGTGCTCGGCGTGCCACGGTGCAAACGGCGCGGGTTCTGCGGCGTTCCCGCCGCTGTGGGGACCATCGTCGTTCAATAGCGGCGCCGGTATGCATCGCCTATGGACGATGGCGGGCTTCGTTCGCTACAACATGCCGCAGAATGCGCCGGGCACGCTGAACGACCAAGAAGCGTACGACGTATCGGCGTACGTGCTCTCGCATTCGCGCCCCAAATTCGACAAATCGCGCGCAGTCGCGTTCCCGCCGCAAAATGCCGGTTATTTCTAACGAGCGCGTGCGTACCCTCGGGCTGCGCACCAGCCTCGTGCTCGACGGTCATCGCAACAGCGTCGAAGAGCATCCCGGCTTCATCGCGGTGCGAACGCCGAGCAACCCCGGCTATTTTTTCGGCAATTTTCTCCTGTACGATCGCGCGCCGCAGACCGGCGATGCGGATCGCTGGACGGGCGAGTTCGAACGGATCTTTCGTGACGAGCGCGGCGTGCGGCATGCCGCGTTTGCCTGGAGCATCGTCGAGGATGAGCCGGGCGAGATCGGCCCCTTTGTGGAGCGCGGCTATACGTACCAGGAGAGCAGCGTACTCGCGGCGAGTGCGGTGCGTGGGTTTGCGCTTCCCGGCGGACTGCACGTGCGGCCGCTCCATTCCGATGCCGATTGGGACGCGCAGGTCGAACTGGGCCTTGCGAACCGCGAAGAGCAATACGAAGCCGAGCCGTACGCGCGATTCAAACGCGCACAAGTGGCGCATCACCGGTACATAGCGCAGCAGTTCGGCGCGTGGCTGGGCGTCTTCGACGGTGACCGGCTCGCGGGGAGTTGCGGCATTTTCTCCGCGGGAGAAGGGATCGCGCGCTACCAAGACGTCGGCGTGCACCCGGCGTACCGCAACCGCGGCATCGCGCACAGTTTGATCGGTGAAGCCGCGCGGTTCGCGAACGAACGGTTGCGCGCGGCGCAGCTGGTCATCGTTGCTGCAGCGGATGGTTTCGCTCGAAGGATCTACGAACGCGCCGGTTTTACGCTCTGCGCGCGTGAAGGCGCGCTCTGGATCGCGCATCGGTAATTTGTCCATGCTCTCGAGCTCGACGCTGCGCCGCGTGAACGTGCACCCGGTGCTCCCCGGTTTGCTCCTGTGCGTGCTTGTCGCAAGCCTCGCCTACGCGCTCGGGCGGGCGCTTCCCATCGTCGGGGGTCCGGTGTTCGGCATCCTCATCGGCGTTGCGGTCTCGCTCGTGCGCAAACCGGCGGGCATGCTTTCCTCCGGTATAAAATTTTCGAGCAAACAGATTCTTCAGCTTTCGATCGTCCTGCTCGGCTTCAACCTGCAGTTGCAGGACGTGATCGGCGGCGGATTGCGCTCGCTTCCGGTCATGCTCGGCACGCTCGCCGTCGTTTTGATCGCCGCGTATGCGGTCGGCAAGGCGCTCGGACTCGATCGCGATTTGCGCCGGCTGCTGGGCGTGGGCACTGCCATCTGCGGCGGTTCGGCGATCGCCGCGCTTTCGAGCGTCATCGACGTCTCGGAAGCGGATGTGGCGTACGCGATCTCGACCGTCTTTTTGTTCAACGTCGCCGCGGTGCTGACGTTTCCGGGCATCGGCCACCTGCTGCACCTGTCCCAGCAGGCATTCGGGTTGTGGGCGGGCACGGCAATCAACGACACGTCGTCCGTCGTTGCGGCGGGATTCGTCTACGGGCACGCGGCCGGTGCGCAAGCCGTCATCGTGAAGCTCACGCGTACGACGCTGATTATTCCTATCGTGCTGTTCTACGCCGGAAAACGCGTGTGGCATGCGCGCTCGAGCGGCGAACGCGTCGACGTGCGCAAAATCATCCCGTGGTTCATCCTGTGGTTCGTCGGCGCTGCCCTCGTCAACACGATCGGCGCCGTTCCGAACGCGCTGCATTCGGTCATCGCGCAAGCCGCGCTCTTTCTTATCGTGGTTGCGCTCTCGGGCGTCGGCTTATCGGCCGATGCGAAGGCGATCCGCTCCGCCGGCGTGCGGCCGCTGCTGCTCGGGTTCGTGCTTTGGGCGCTCATCGCCGCGAGCAGTTTGGCGATCGCCCACGCGCTGCGCGTCACCGCTTAGTTTTTGCGCATCGCCGCGATGATGTGATGCCGGAACGCTTGCGCCAGTTCCGGCTGAAAGCGTGAGGGCTCCCACAGTAAGCCGATACTGCGCCGGCAAACGGGTTCGGTGATGTGCAATTGCGGCGGCGCGCTCTCTGCGGGCGAACCGGCGGCCGGAATGATCGCGACGCCCAGGCCGACGGCAACCAGCCCGCGCAGCGTCGCGATCTCTTCGCCTTCGAATGCGATCTTCGGCGCGAACCCGGCTTGCGCGCAGAAATGATCGGTGAGCGTGCGCAGAGCGTAGCCTTCGCGCAAACACACGAAGGTATCGTCGCGCAGCTCCGCGAGCCGCACCGATTTGCGTTTGGCGAAGCGGTGATCGTGCGGAACCGCCAAGTAGAGCTCTTCCGAGGAAAGTTCCAGCGACTCGATGCGTTCGCTCGTCGGTGGAACGGGAGAGACGAGCGCGAGATCGACGTCGCCTGCTTCGAGTTCTTCCAGAATGATGTGCGAAGCGTTCTGCAGCAGCTGAAAGCGCGCGCGCGGATGCTGCTGGCGAAAATGAGCGATGAGATCCGGCACGACGCTGGTACCGAGCGCATGCGCGAACCCGAACGCGATGACGCCCGCGTCGCGATCGGAGAGGTCGGTGACCTCGCGCCGTCCTTCCTCGATTGCGGAGAGCGCGCGCTCGACGTGGCGCAGGAACGCCTCGCCGTAGCGGTTGAGTTTGACCGAGCGCCCCCGGTGGTCGAAGAGCGCGACGCCCAGGTCCCGCTCCAAGCGAGCCATCGCCCGGCTTAGGGCCGGCTGCGTGATGGCCAACTCCTCCGCGGCCTGCGTGACGTGCTGGGTCCGGGCGACGATGCGGAAGTACTCGAGCTGCTGTAACTCCATTTCGCGGTATTCATGCCTTCGGGAGCATAAATCTTGCTTCTAACCAGCATTGGAGGGCACCATCGCTTCGGAGTAAGATGAGGGTACCCGCGCGCTGCTGGTATAACAGAGCGGTTCGGGTTTTTCCTTAGATAGCTAGGTTTGAGGAGTTGCGCGGCGGTGCCGGAGACGATGGTTCAAGTTACGCTCCCGGAGATGGGCGAGTCGGTCACGGAAGGCTCCATCGTCGAGTGGCGCAAGAAAGTCGGCGAGTTCGTCGCCGAAGGCGATCCGCTCGTGGAGGTCACGACGGACAAAGTCGACGTCGAGGTTCCTGCGACCGCATCCGGCGTCATCAAACAGATTCTCGCCGCCGAGGGCGCAACGGTCGGCGTAGGCGCGGTCCTCGCCGAGATCGACACCTCCGCAAAAGCAAACGGCGCACCGGCCCCACCTCCTGGTCACCCTGAGCCCGTCGAAGGGCGAGCCGAGCCCGTCGAGGCGCGCGAACCCAAGATCGTCACCGTCACCCTGCCCGAGATGGGCGAATCGGTGACGGAAGGTTCGATCGTCGAATGGCAAAAGCGCGTCGGCGATTTCGTGAACGAAGGCGACCCGATCGTCAACGTGACGACCGACAAAGTCGACGTCGAGGTTCCGGCAACCGCAGCGGGCGTGATCACGAAAATCGTTGCAGCCGAAGGCGCCACGATCGCCGTCGGCGCACCGCTCGCCGAGATCGATGCGAACGCCGCCGCAAAAACGAACGGCGTGAAACCGGCGGACGCCGCACCGGCGCCTGCACCCAAGCCCGCGGCACCCGCGCCGGCCGCGCCGATCGCTGCGGGCGAAACCTTTGCGACGCCGCAGGCGCGGCGAATCGCGCGCAAGATGCAGATCGACGTGAATCGCGTGAAGGGCAGCGGTCCGCAGGGGCTCGTGCTGCGCAGCGACGTTGAAACGCAAGGTCCGTCGCTTCCGAAAATCTCGAGTGCGGACAAAGCCGCGCAGCCGCAGCTTCCGCCCGTTTCGGCGCAAGCGAAAGTCACGCCGCTCAAAGGGCCTGCCGCCGCGCTCACCGGCTACATGGAGCAGAGTCTCACGATTCCGACCGCGACGAGCTTTCGCACGCTGGCGGTCGACGTGCTCGACGCGCGCCGCAAAGAGCTCAATGCCGCGATCAAAGCCGCCGGACGCAGCGAGAAAGTTTCGTTCACGCATATCCTCGCGTACGCGCTCGTGCGCGCGGCGCACGAACTGCCGTTCATCACGTACCACTTCCGGCGCGACGGCGATAAACCGGTGCGCGTCGAGCCCGGCATTCATCTCGGTCTCGCGGTGGACGCGCAGCGCAAAGACGGAACGCGCTTTCTCGTCGTGCCGGTTATCAAAAACGCCGATGCGCTCGATTTCGTGCAATTCCGCGCGCAATACGAAGAACTCGTCGCGAAAGCGCGCGATAATAAGCTCACCGCCGACGATCTGCAAGGCGCGTCGTTTACGCTGACCAATCCCGGCGGCATCGGCACGTCGGCATCCGTTCCGCGCCTCATGGCCGGACAAGGCGCAATTATTGCAGCCGGCGCGATCGGGTATCCGCCGGGATTCGCGAGCGCGAGCGAAGCGGCGATCAAGTCGCTGGGCATCAGCAAGATCATGCAGACGACCTCGACCTACGATCACCGCGTCATTCAAGGCGCGCAGTCGGGCGAATATCTGCGCCGCGTCGACGAACTGCTGCAAGGCAAAGACGGTTTCTACGAATCGGTCTTTGGATCGCTGGCTCTGCAGGCGGGACCGCCGCCGCAAGCGGTCACCACCGCGATGCCCGCCCTCGTGACGCCCTCGCCGCAGCAGCCGGCGGCTGCGCCGTCCGACGAAATGCTGCGCGCCGTTGCCGCCGGGATGGCGATCGTCGCGGCGTATCGCACGCACGGTCATCTCGCCGCAACGCTGGATCCGCTCGGTACGCCGCCCATCGGCGATCCGTCGCTCGAACCGGCGAATTGGGGGCTCACGCCGGCGCTGCAATCCGCGATTCCCGCATCGGTGCTGCGCGTGAAAGTTCCCGGCAATACGCTGGCGGACGTGCTGCCGCGTCTGCGCGAAACGTACAGCTCCACGATCGCGTACGAAGTCGAACACATCTCCAATACCCAGCAGCGCGAATGGCTGCGCGACGTCATCGAGTCGGGCAAACACAAGATCGCGCTCGAGCCGGATCGCAAGATCGAACTGCTGCGCCGCCTCACGCGCGTTGAAGTGTTCGAGCGCTATCTGCGCAAGACGTTCCTCGGGCAGAAGACGTTCTCGGGCGAGGGTCTCGACGTCATGGTGCCCATGATCGAGGAGATGCTCGAGATGCTCGCGCGCGACGGCACGGCGAACGCCGTGCTGGGCATGGCGCACCGCGGGCGTCTAGCGACGATCGCGCACGCCGTCAACATGCCGTACGAAGAGATTCTCGCGGAGTTCGAAGCGGCGCACGAGCGCGGCGAAGTCGGGGCCGACGACGTCACGGGCGACGTGAAGTACCATCACGGCGCGACCGGAACGTATCGCGGCCGCGACGGCATCGCAATCTCCGTCACGCTTGCGAACAACCCGAGCCACTTGGAAGCGGTCGATCCGGTGGTGGAAGGCAGCACGCGCGCGCTGCAGACGGATCATACGCACAACGTCCCGGTGCAAGACGTGAAGAAGGCCGCGCCGATCTTGATTCACGGCGATGCGGCGTTCATCGGCCAAGGCATCGTCTCCGAAGTTTTGAATCTGCAGTCGCTTCCCGGGTATGAGACGGGCGGCACCATTCACATCATCGCGAACAACCAAGTCGGATTTACGACCGATACGCGGGACTCGCGCTCGACGCGGTACGCGTCGGATTTGGCGAAGGGCTTCGACGTGCCCATCGTGCACGTCAACGCCGACGACGTCGATGCCTGTATTTGGGCGGCGAATCTCGCGATCGAGTTCCGCAAGCGCTTCGAGCGCGACGTCCTCATCGACATCATCGGCTACCGGCGCTTCGGTCACAACGAACAGGACGAGCCCGCGTACACGCAGCCGGGCATGTACGACCGCATCAAGAGCCATCCGACGGCGCGCGAACTTTTTGCAAACAAACTCGTCGCGCAGGGCGTGCTCTCGAAAGAGCAGGTCGAGGAACTGGTCTCCGAGGCGACGGCGCGCTTGCAGGAAGCGCACCGCGGCGTGAAGGGCAAACACGACATCGCCGGCATGCTCGCGAAGATCGACGTCAAAACGCCGCGTGAAGCCGCACACCTCGAAAAGGCCGGCAAAGATCGGCTGCTCGCGTGGAGCAACGAACTCGTCTCGATGCCCGAAGCGTTCGGCGTGAACAAGAAACTGCAGACGCAGTTCGATCGGCGCAAAGCGGCAATCGCGGAGAAGGGCGTGATGGATTGGGGCATGGCGGAAGCGCTGGCGTTTGCGTCGCTGCTTTCGGTCGGCACGCCGATTCGCATTACCGGTCAAGACACGGAGCGCGGTACGTTCAGCCACCGTCATGCGGTGCTGCACGATCCCGCGACGGAGGCGGTCTACGTGCCGCTGCAGCACCTGCCGGACGCCAAAGCCTCGTTCGAAATTCACAACAGCCCACTCTCCGAGTACTCGTGCCTGGGCTTCGAATACGGCTACAGCGCGTCGGTACCCAAAGCGCTCGTGCTCTGGGAAGCGCAGTTCGGCGATTTCAACAACGGCGCGCAGATCATCATCGACCAATTCATTGCCGCCGGACAAGCGAAGTGGGGTCAGACGGCGCGTCTGACGCTGCTGCTGCCGCACGGCTATGAAGGCATGGGACCGGAGCACTCCAGCGCGCGTCTGGAGCGTTTTCTGCAGCTCACGGCCGAAGGCAACCTGCGCGTCGCGAATCTCTCGACGGCAACCAACTATTATCATCTGCTGCGCCAGCAGGCGACGATGCCGCAGCCGGTTCCGCTGGTCGTCATGACGCCGAAGTCGCTGCTCCGCCAGGAAGTAGCGGGCGGGCGCATCGACGAGATGGCGAACGGCAAGTTCCAACCGGTGATCGACGATCCGAACCTCGCCGACAAGAGCGCGGTCGAACGGCTGATCCTGTGCAGCGGAAAGATCTATCACGATCTCGTCGCGCACGAACTGCACGCGAATCTGAAGAAGACCGCCATCGTGCGTATCGAGCTGCTCTCGCCGTTACCGTACATCGAGATCAACGACGTCATCGCGACCTATCCCAATCTCAAGAAACTCGTGTGGGTGCAGGAAGAGCCGAAGAACATGGGTGCGCGCGCCTTCGTGCGCCGGCGCCTCATCGAGCGCAAACGCGACACGCTGGAGATCGATTACGTCGGACGACCGTATCGGGCATCGCCTTCCGAGGGCTATCCGGGCGCGCACGCCGTCGAACAGGAACGCCTGCTCAAAGAGGCACTGACCGAGTAACGTGAAGCAGCGCAAGCCGACACAACGAACGGTGACGTTTGCGCTTGGAGCGGTTCTCGCGTTCTTTTTGGTTGCCGTGCTCAACCTCGTTGAAGCGCTGCGAGGCGAGCCGCGCTGGCATCTTCTCTCCGCCGGCGGCTTCGCGGTGGCCGCGGGCCTTTGGTGGCTCGTGGCCGTCAGCTGGAAGAGAAAACTTCATGCCTCTTGAGCGGCGGATACAGGTGCTGCAAGCCGTTGCTCTTGCAGCCATTCTTCCGGTGCTGGTGATCGGATGGATGCATATGGCGTTTAACTCGTTTGCCGGCACCCGCTGGTATGACCCCGTAACCACGCTGGGGATCGCGGTAAACGTGGCGGCCCAGTTCGCGGCGCTGCGATATATTCGCATGCGTGCTCGCCGCTCGTGAGCGATCGATACGAACGCGGCGAAGAGCTGCTGCGCAAGATCGACGGGGACAAGGTCGCGGACAATCTGATCGCGCGGTATGAAAGCCTTGCGCCGGATTTCACGCGCTATCTGGTGGAATTTGCGTTCGGTGAGATTTATGCACGCGAAGGCGATTTGAAGCATCGCGAGATCGTCGCCATCGCGTCGCTTGCGACGATGGGCGGGTGCGACGCGCAACTCGAAACCCACGTGCACGGCGCATTCAACGTCGGGCTGACGGAACGAGAAATCGTCGAAACCGTGATGACGCTGATTCCGTATATCGGATTTCCGAAAGCGCTGAATGCGATGAGCGTCGTCAAACGCGTAGTAGACAAGCGCTCGGCACGCACCTAACCCGTTTCCCCGGGTAGCATGATGGCATGGCGCAGGTGTGCCGTGCTGCGTTCGGTCTGGTCCTCGCCGTCGTCGTTGCGCGATCGAGCGTCACCGTCAGTTGGAACACGCGCCCGGCGGTGCCCGCGCCGGTTGCCGCCCCCGTACGCACCGCGACCGTTCTGGACGTTCGCGGCACGGACGTTCTGCTGCGCATGAGCGACGGGACGATTCGCATGCTTCGCGCCAGTACGGAGCAGGCGCGCGAACTGCAGCACCTTGTGGGCACGATCATCCGCTTTCAAGTACGCTAAGCAGGCGTGCGCTGCGCAGAAACGCGGGCGAAGCCTTCCTCGTTCTCAGCTCAGCAAAGCTGGCAATCGAGGAGGAAACCTACGCAATGAATTTCTCTCGCATCCTACTCGCGGGACTGGCATGGAGCGCGATGCTCGGCTCCGGCGCGCTCGCCGCCCCTCCGGGCGGAATCAGCGTCGGCGGCGGAGTCGGCGCGGGCGCTCACGGCGGAATTGGTATCGGGGCTCCCCCGATTTCGGTGCCGAAGCCGCAGATCCCGGCGATTCCCCCGGCTACCGCCAAAGCCAACGGCAGCGCGCATGCAAACGCCCACAGTACGCTTATTGCGGGCGACGTGATGCACGGCACGGTTTCGAGCGTTACGGGAACGAGCGTCACCGTCGAGCAGAGCAACGGCGCGATGCAAACGTACACCGTTTCGCCGCAGACCGCCGCGCGTCTGCAATCGTATCTGAATAAAACGATCGCGTTTCACGCGCAGAACGGCGCCCTGGAGCTCGTGGGTCTGGGAACGCCGCCGCTTCACGGCACGCTCGTTGCCGTAAACGGCAGCACCGCGCAAGTGAAGCTTGCGGACGGCAAGATGCAAACGTATACCGTAAGCTCGCAGCAGGCGGCGTGGCTTGCGGCGCACGTCGGTAAGAACGTGGAGTTCTGGACGAGCGCCAACGGAGCCATCGAATTAAACCAACGTTCTCATAATGAAAAACACGCGCATCCCCACGATAAGAACCCGTAGTTCTCCGCAGGAGAACGCAAAGAGTCGCTCCGGTTTGCGCCGGGGCGACCTTTTTTCGTTTCTGCGCCGTCGAACTATTGCATCAGTTTCATCGTGAAATAGGTCCACCCGAGCGCTTGCGTCTTTGCGGTTTCCCGCAGGTTGGCGCCCGCGCCGTGGCCGCCTTCGGTTACCTCGTAATAGAGATACGGCACGTGCATCGAAGCGAGTTTTGCCGCGAACTTGCGGGCGTGCTGCGGGCCGACCCGGTCATCTTTCGTCGTCGTCCAAATGAACGGCTCGGGATACGCCACACCCGCCTTCAGATTCTGATACGGCGAGGTCTTTTCCCAAAACGCGCGCTCCGCCGGATTTGAAACGCTGCCGTATTCCCCCACCCACGAAGCACCGGCTTGAATCTTCTCGAATCGCAGCATGTCCAGCAGCGGAACCTCGATCTGCACGGCGTTCCACATCTCCGGATGTTCGGTAAACTCCACGCCCATCAGCAGCCCGCCGTTCGAGCCGCCCATGATCCCCAGGTGGCGCGGATCGGTGATCTTGCGCATTACGAGATCCTTGCCGACGGCGTAAAAGTCGTCGTAGACGCGCTGGCGGTGCGTTTTTAATCCGGCCTCGTGCCACGCGGGGCCGAACTCGCCCCCGCCGCGGATGTTCGCGAGAACGTATACGCCGCCGCGCTCGAGCCACAGTTTACCGACCGTCCCCGAATACGCGGGCGTTTCGGAGATCTGAAATCCGCCGTAGGCATAGATGACCGTCGGGTTGCGTCCGTCGTACGGCATCGTCTTGGGGTGCACGATGAAGTACGGAATCTTCGTGCCGTCCTTGGACGTCGCTTCGTGCTGTTCCACGACGTCCTTGGATCCGTCGAACTGCGCCGGCAGCGCTTTGATTCTTTCCGGCGTACCGCTCGCTGCGCTCGTGTAGAGGGTGGTCGGCGCGAGAAAGCCGCTGACGGTCAGAAAAATGCGGTTGTCGTGCTGGTTCGTGTCGACGACGTGAATCGAGGAATTGTCCGGCAGATTCAGTCGGCGCTTCGACCAGCCGTCCGCAGCGGGCGCGTACACGAACGCGCGGCCGTGCACGTTTTGATACACCGTCAGAACCAGGTCGTTCTTCGTCGCGGATACCGCGTCGAGCGACTCGCGCGGACCCGGTGCGTACACCAGCCGCGGTTCGATGCCGGCGGGATGCGCCTTCGCCGACGCGAGATCGAACGACACGAGCGATCCTTGCTTGAACGTCTTTCCGCTCGCGCTCCAATCTTGATTGAGCGAGACGAGCACCTGCCCGTTCACCAGCGCGCTCACGTCGGATTTGAGCGGCAGGTCCAGTTTCTCGACGCCGCTGCCGGTAACCAAGTAATATTCGCTCGTGAAAAACGTGGTGCCGCGCCGGATGAATACCGCCAGGTTTCCACTGCCGTCGCGCAGCGTGAACGGATCGACGCTCACATCGCCGGGCGACCCGCGAAACACTTCGACCGCCGACGAGAGCGGCTCCCCGCGGCGCAGGCGCTTGACGACGTACGAATACCCCGAACTCGTGACTTGACCGGGCTGCCATGCGCGCGAGACGAGCAGCGTGTCCGCGTCGATCCACGACGTGCTTTGCTTTTCACGCGGCAGCACGAATCCGCCGGAAACGAATTGCCGCGTCACAAGATCGAATTCGCGCATCGTGACCGCGTCCTCGCCGCCGTCGGAGAGCGCGATCATGCAGCGCTGCTCCGCCGGCTCGGCGCAGTCGGCGCCTTTCCACACCCAATTCGCTTTTTCGCGTTTTGCCAGCGCGTCCAGATCCAGCACGGTCGTCCACGAGGGCGACGTGCTGCGATAGCTCTGCAGGGCGGTGCGGCGCCAAATGCCGCGCACGTGCGTCACGTCTTGCCAGAAGTTATAGACGTCCCCGCGCAACATCTGCGGATACGGAATGCGATCTTCCGATTGATCGATCTTGAGCGCGTGCGCGTACAGCGCGGAATAGTGCGGATCGTGCGCGAGCACCGGGAGCGTGCGCGCGTTCTGCGCGCGGACCCATTCCATCGCGCGCGCGCCGTCCTTGTCTTCGAGCCAAAGATACGGATCCGTACCGTTTGCCGCCGGCGCGGGCGCGGCGGCCAGCGTTCGCTGCGCGGGCTGCGGCAAGGGTGCGGCGCTTGCCAGAAGCGTTGCGGCAAGCGTCAGGACGCCGAACGTTTGAAGCGGGGTCTTCACAGTCGTTTTCCTCCGTCGTGCTTGCTGAATTCATGCGCTGGAAATCGTAAAAGCGCCTGCATGCTCGATCGCACGAAAAGCGGGGAAAAATGTTCTTCAGACTTTCTTAATACGTCGGTACGACGGTAAAGGGGCGTTCCGGCGAGGCTTCCATGGCACTTCAACAGCGTTCCGTTCGGGCATACGCGTTCGGTCCGTTCGTGCTCCATCTGCGAAATCACGTGCTGTACCGTATGGGTCTGCCGGTCGAGATGCACGCGCGCTTGTTCGACATTCTGCAGTGCCTCGTGACCAACAGCGATCGACTCGTCACCAAAGAGCTGCTCGTGGATCAGGTCTGGGGCGGACTGCCGATAGGCGACAACAACATCGCGCAGCACATGCACATGGTTCGCGAAGTGCTGGGGGATCTCAGTAAACCCTACCGGTATGTTGCGACGGTTCACGGCCGCGGCTACCGAATGATTGCCGAGCCTCGTGCGATTGTGGAAGGGCCGTCCGAAGCGCGTGCAAGCGCGCCGCCCGATTTGCTCGGCCGGACGCTCGCCAGCGAGCTGCTTTCCAATGCGGCGTTCTTTATGACGATGGGCACTCCGGCGGCGCTGGACTCCGCCGCACAGATCGCACGCAAGGCGCTCGAGATCGATCCGCGGCTCGCCGACGCGCACGCCGCGATCGCGATGAGCGCGCTGCTCAAAGGCGCCTTTGTCTTCGGCGTTCCGACGCAGCAGTACGCCATCGCGCGGCGCCACGCGTCGCAGGCGCTCGCGCTCGAGTCGCAGTGCGCGCGCGCACACGTCGTGATGGCGGCGCTCGCGATTCTCGAGGATCTCTCGCCCGCGCGCGCGCACGCGCATCTTGAAGCGGCCGCTGCGATATTGCCCGAGCTCGCGGAGATCGGCATCGTCCGCGTGCTGGCGCACAGCGCGCAGGGGCTGCACGCGCAGGCGCTGGAGGCGGCAAGGTCCGCTCTCGTTCTTCATCCGTCCTCGTGCGCGGTTGCGGCCTACGGCGCGTTCGCGGAGTACGTATCGGGCGATTTGGATCGCGCTGCGGCAACGCTCGACCGCTTGCTCGTGTTTAAACCGGGTGCGGCGTTTCCGACCTACCTGCTCGGTCTCACGCGCCTCGCGCAAACGAACTACTCCGCGGCGCGCGAGGTGTTCGAAGAGCTCTTGGCCGCGCGCATTTCGCTGATCCCGGCCTATGAGAAATTTCGCGTCCGCGCAGTCGCGGCGCTCGCGTTCATCGAGGCGCGAAGCGGCTCGCCCGAGGACGCGCGCGCGCTTGCGCGCGACGTCGAACGCAGCACCCACCCGTCGTACGTCGCGCTCGCGCTGGCTCGTGCCGGAACGGGCGAGCGGGACGCCGTGCTCGCCGCTTTGGAGAGCGCGCGCGAGCAGCGCGACCCGTGGTTTGCGTTCGTTGCGGCCGATCCCGTGTTTGCAGAGTTTCGCGACGTGCCGCAGTTCGCACGCATCGTTCGCCTCGAGGACGGCGATGAAAATATGAATTTCTGATTGAGGACTCGTGCATAGGCTCGACCGTACGATAGCAGTGCCGCTTGGCCGCACTCGGTGCGCGCCACACTTGCGGCAGCTATGTAGGAGGAACCATGCCAAGACCAAGATTGCGGCATGCGTTCGTGTCAGTACTGGTCGCTATCGCGATGCTGGCCCAGGTAACATGGGCACTGGCCGGCACCACGGGAAACATCACCGGTACGCTGACGGATACGTCGACGGGCAAAGCCGTTGCCGATGCGAAGATCGGCGCGGTTTCACCATCGCAATCCGCCTCAACGACGACGGATGCCGGGGGGCATTTCACCTTCCTCGCTTTGGCGCCGGACACGTACGTTGTCTCCGCTGAAAAAGAAGGATATGCTCCCGTATCATTAGCGGGCGTCACAGTCTTTGCCGATCAAAGCCTGACGCTCAACCTCTCGACTCATCCCGAACTCAAAACGATCGCGAGAGTCACATCGCGCGCTGCGGGTAATTTGGTCAAACCAGGCACCACCTCGGATGTGTATTCCGTGAACGCTGCGACGCAGCAGGTCGTCGGCAGCAGCAGCGGCGGGTTCAACCTCAACACCGCGTACTCGGGCATCTATTCACAGCCCGGCGTTACTTCGTATATCGGTAATGCCGGCTGGGGCCAGGTGTTTTACATTCGCGGCTCGGCGTACAGCCAAGTCGGATACGAGTTCGACGGCGTACCGGTGAATCGCGCGTTTGACAACTACCAAGCCAACTCGCTCTCGAATCTCGGACAGCAAGAGCTGCAGGTGTACACCGGCGGTTCGCCGTCCGGCGCTTCCTCCGCGACGCTCGGCGGATTCATCAACCAAGTCATCAAGACCGGTACGTATCCCGGTTTCGGCTCGCTGATGGGCGGAATCGGTGCACCCGGTTTTTACCACGCTCTGACTGCCGAAGCCGGCGGTGCAAATCCCAACCGCACGTTCTCGTACTACGTCGGATTGATGGGATACAACCAGCACTTCCCGGCCGGCGCTTGGAACAATATGAGTAATATCGCGTCGAACGGGCTCAATCCGTACGGATTGCAGAGCGGTTCCGAAATCGCGACGCCGATCGATGCGCTTTTCGGCAACATCAACGGCGCGCCCCCGGATGCCGGCGCGTGGGCCGGGCAATGGGAAAACGGGCCGTTCGGGCCGTGTCAGCAGAGCGGTCCGAACGCGGGTTTGCCGATCGGTTTTACCGCGGCCAATCCCGGACCGTTCAACGGAACGTGCTTCGGCTATTTTCCGTTCAACACGGCGCTTTCGGATATGTTCGAAAGAGATACCGTCGTGAATTTCCACTTCGGAATTCCGCACAAGTTCGACAGCGGGCGCGACGACATCCAGCTGCTGTACGACAACTCGATGCAGCATCAGATGAATGGTGATTCGATCAACGACGCGGGCGGGCTTGCAACGCTGACCGCTTTGCTCGCGCCGTACGCGACGAGCCCGGCGTGCTTCGGCCCCGGTACGGGCTGCGGTCAGTTCGACGCAAGCGGCAATCCTTATACCGGACCGGCGCCGGGTCTGTGCGGCTACGAGAACCTCGAAGGTCTGGGATGCGCCACGACCAACTCGCCGATCCCGTACGTCGACACGATGATCTTTGCGCCCGGCACGTCGTTCGGGCAGCCCGTTTCGACGGCGACGATCATCCCCTACTACTTCCCGAACTCGAATCAGAATCGAACGCTCAATACACCGTTCGCGCCGGTTTCGGGAATCGAGCCGTCCCAAAAAGACGCGTTCCACAATGACGTGGGCATCGTCAAGGTTCAGTACACGAAGAATCTGGGCAGCAATGCCTACGCGCGGCTGTTCGGCTACTCGTTCTATTCGGACTGGCTGATCGGCGGCGCGCCGGCGGCCGGAACGTGCTACATCGACGGATTGCTCTGCGGCGACGGCGGACCGGGCTTCTTCGGAACCGCCGATTACGAGCTCACGACGCACACCCGCGGTGCGGAATTCCAGTTCGCCGACCAGCTCGATCCGCACAACCTGCTGCGCTTCACCGCCAACTACACGACGGCGTCGGTTGCCCGCTGGAACAATAGCGGAACCTTTCTTTCCGGGTATCTCGGTTCGCGTTCGGGCGTAACGGACTGGACGAACGGCGATCCCAACAATCCGATCTGCTATGCCTGGAAAACCGGCACGAACGTTACGGCCGGCTTCCCCGCGAACTGCGACTACTCGAACAGAAAGGGCGGCCGCGTATACGGCACGTTCGCCAATCCCACGCCGCTCGATCTTCCGACGATGTGCGGCCCGGGCGGCGCGCTTGCAGCGACGCCCGGCTGCGCGAGTTTCAACGCCGGCACGTCCAATTGGCTGGTCACGACGCCGAGCGGGCAAGGCACGTTCAATACCGTTCGTCCGGTATTCATGTCGTTTGCCCTCGAAGATGAACTCAAGCCGACGGACCGATTGGATTTGAACCTCGGCGTTCGATTCGAGCAGTATCGCTACGATCTGAACAATTCGAACAAGCCGGAGTTCAATTTCTGGTTCAGTCAATACGCGCGCGTGCTCTGCTACGATCCCGGTACCAACTTGCCGCAGTTCACGCCGCTCGGATTAGGACAACCGGTACCGCCGAATTTAAAGGTCACCGGCTCGCCGCTCGCGCCGTGCGGCACGGCGCCGTCGGGCCAAGAAGGTCTGCATCCGGTCGGTGCGGGCGTTACGTGCGACAACGTGACCACCTTCGACTGCGGACCGCTGCAGTATACGGCCGTTGCGCCAAACCGGTTCACGCGCAACGAGTTCTCGCCGCGTATCGGCGGCACGTACACGCTCTCGCCCGATACGGTGCTGCGATTCTCCGCCGGCAAGTACACGCAGCCGACGGAAACCGCGTTCGAGCAATATCTCGATCAATCGGGTAAGCGCGCCGCGAACTTCGACTTCAGCCGGTTCTGGGGGCTGGGCTTCCACACGCCAGCGCACGACAATCCGGTGCAATACTCGAACAACTACGACTTCTCGATCGAGCACCATCTGCACGGAACCGATTTGACGGTGAAGGTTTCGCCGTTCTATCGCGACACGCGCAATCAGATCGAGACGGTCGTGTTGGGCCCGGGCTTCGTCTCCGGAACCAACAGCGGCCACCAGCACAGCTACGGCGTCGAACTCGCGATTGCGAAAGGCGACCCCACGCGTGACGGCTGGTCCGGGCAGCTCGCGTACACGTACACCAAGGCCCTCGTGCAATTCGGCACCCTGCCGAGCGGCACGAACTCGATCGACTATTTGAACGACTACATCAAAGCGTTCAATGCGTTGACGCAGGCCGGCGGCGGCTCGGCGTGCTACGACGTTTCAACCGTGGCCACCACGGGCACCGCGACGGGTGTGACGTGTCCGGCGAGCTTTACGGGAACGCCGAGCATCATCGTCAATCCCTACTTCTCCATGGCGCAGCAACCGCTGCTCGATCGCAACGGCTGGTATCAACCCTGGCCGAATGAGTTCCCGAACGCACCGTTCGATCAAGGCGGTTCGTCCGCGATTTGGCCCCATCAGTTCAGCGCCTGGATCCAGTACAAGCACGGCCGCTGGTCGGTCGCGCCGAACCTGGTGGTGCAATCCGGCGCGTACTACGGCTCGCCGACCGACGTGTACGGAATCGATCCGCGCACGTGCGGTCAGAACGAAGCTGCGGCAACCACGCCGTCCGGCGGACCGGTTCCCGGTCTGAGCGCGGCAAGCGCCGGCAACTGCGACTTCCTGACCGCAGGGCCGACGCCGGTGACCGACAGCGGCGATCTGGCGATTCCGAATCCGTACACCGGGAAGTTCGACATGCCTGGTCAGTATCAGCAGCCGTGGCAAGTGAACATGGGCGCGCTGATCAAGTACGACATCTCGCCCAAGATCACGGTGAATCTCGCACTGTCGAACATCGTGAACTGGTGCTACGGCGGAACGAACACGGCTTGGCAGAAGGCTTTCAAACCCGGTTATCAGGTTTGCGGCTATTCGTCCAATCCAACCGGCACCAACGGCAACTTCAACTACGTTGGACCGCTTTCGGGTCAGCCCGGCTTCGGCGGCGGATTCTTCTACGGCGATTCGCCGGGATCGGTCTCCAACGGAAGCCCGACATATCCGAGTGCGTTCAATTATCCGTTCGCACCGTTCAACGGCGCGCTGCCGTTCCAGGCATACCTGCAAGTGCAAATCAAGTTCTAGCGTTTGCTCGCGCTTGCCAAAGCGCATTGGGGTCCGGCTTGCGCCGGGCCCCAACGCTTTATTGCTCGAACCGTTCCAGTAACTCGTCGATCGTGGGCGCCGATTGCACGAGCGAGCGCGTCGTTACGGCGACGAATCCCTCGCGCACCATTTTATCGAAGAGCGCGAGCAGTTCGTCGTAGTACCCGCTCGCGTTCAGCAAACCGACCGGCTTGCTGTGGATGCGCAGCTGTGCCCAGGTGAGAATCTCGCAGAATTCGTCCATCGTGCCGAAGCCGCCGGGCAGCGCGATAAACGCGTCGCTCAGATCGGCCATGAGCGCTTTGCGTTCGTGCATGCTGCCGACGACGTGCAGTTGCGTAAGGCCGCCGTGCGCGACTTCCTTGGTTGCCAGCGCTTCGGGAATCACGCCGATGACTTCGCCGCCGGCTTGCAGTGCAGCGTCGGCGATAACGCCCATCAGTCCGACGCGTCCGCCGCCGTAGACGATGCCGTAACCGCGCTGCACGATGCGCCGCGAAGCGGCAGCCGCCACGTCGACGTAGCCCGAGCCGTTACCGGTGTGCGCGCCGCAAAAGAGTCCTACGCGTTGCCCCATGCCGCGCGCGTTTGGCGGGGCGGCCACTGCGGCCTGCCGAAGGCGCGAACGTGAAACATCGCGTACCGGATGACGGCATCGTGCGCGTCATGCGCGAACGCCGCCGCGCGAGCGTCGTAACCATCGTCATTGGGCTGCCCGAGCGGGAACTGGCCGAGACCGCAAAGACGCTCAAACGCCTGTGCGGCAGCGGCGGCACCGCCAAGAACGGCGTCGTCGAAATTCAAGGCGATCACCGCGATACGATCGTTGCGCATCTGCAAGCACAGGGAAAAACGGTGAAAAAAGCCGGAGGATAAGCGGTGAAGCACAAATGGCTCGCGGAGCACGCAGGCGTTCGAAAAATTGCGATGGTCTTCGATGTGGACGACGACGTGCTTGCGGAGCTGCAGCAGTTCTGCGAGACCGAGCGCATTTTTGCCGCGACGCTCTGCGCTATCGGCGGCTTTCGTACGGCGACCCTTGCGTTTTACAACATGGAAACGAAAACGTACGAGCCCATTGAGGTCGACGAACAGGTCGAGGTGCTCTCGCTGCTGGGCAACGTGACCGAATATCGAGGCAAGCCGAAGATTCACGCGCACTGCACGGTCGGCCATCGCGACGGCCGCACCACCGGCGGCCATCTGCTCGCGGCGATCGTGCGGCCGACGCTCGAACTGACGATCGACGAGCTTCCATCGGATCTGCACCGCACCGATCGGCCGGAGATCGGCATTCCGCTGATCGAGTTGCCGTAACGTATGCGTGAACCGCCCGGTCCGGGCATGTGGCAAACCTATCGGCGGCTGCGTACGACGCCGCTGCGCGCGTTTCCGACGTTTTTGGACGAATTACAGCGCACGTACGGGCCCGTCTCGGCGTTTCGCGTGCCGTGGCGCCGGTTCTATTTTTTGAACGATCCGGCCGCAATCAAAGAGGTCCTGGTGGCGCAGCAGCACGCATTCGTGAAGTCCGAAGGCACGCGTGCGATGCGCGAGCTGCTCGGCGAGGGGCTCGTAACCAGCGAGGAGCCGCTGCACCGGCGCATGCGGCGCATCGTGCAGCCGGCGTTCCATCGTTCGCGTATCGCCGGCTACGCCCAAACGATGCGCGAGTACGCGCGGTGCTGGAGTCCGCCCGAGGGCGTGTTCGACATGCACGCGGAGATGATGGAGCTCACGCTGCGTATTGCCTCGAAGACGCTCTTCGGCGTGGATGCGGGCGCGCAAGCGGATCGCGTCGGCGCGGCGCTTCACGAAGTCGTGACGATTTTTCCGGACGTGCTCGGCCCGCTGGGCGCGATCAAGCGCCGCCTGCCCGTTCCGCCGACGCTTCGTTTTCGCAGAGCGCGGCGCATGCTCGACGACATCGTGCTCGATCTGATCGCACAGCGCCGCAAAACGGGAGAAGATCGTGGAGACGCGCTCTCGATGCTGATGGCTTCGCGCGATGAAGAGAGCGGTGAAGGCTTGGACGACGCGCAGGTCCGCGACGAGGTCATGACGCTCTTCGTCGCGGGACACGAAACAACGGCGAACGCGCTCACCTGGACGTGGTATCTGCTGGCGAAATATCCGGCCGTACGCAGCCGGCTGCGTGAAGAGCTCACCCGCGACGAGCAGACGCCGTATCTGGATGCCGTGCTGAACGAAACGCTACGCCTCTATCCGCCCGCGTGGATCTTGGGGCGCGACGCGCTTCGCGAAGCGGAGATTGACGGCTGGCGCATTCGCAAAGGCGCGACGGTGCTCATGAGCCAGCTCGTGCTGCACCGGGATCCGGACTATTTCGAGCAGCCGGACCGCTTCATGCCCGAGCGCTGGCTGGATCCGCCGGCGCTGCCGCCGTTTGCGTATTTTCCGTTCGGCGGCGGATCGCGCAAATGCTTGGGCGATAGATTCGCGTGGACGGAGGCGCGTATCGAACTCGCCGATTTGGCGCAGCGCTACCGCTTCGAACTCGAGTCCGGCGCGCCGGTGGAGCCGGATCCGATCATCACGCTGCGTCCGCGCGGTCCGGTGTGGATGCGCGCGTTCTTTTGACGTTCGCAGCTTCTTCCCGCCAAGGGCCAAACAAAAGCGCCGGGAACAGCATTCCCGGCGCTTTTAGGTTTGAACGGTGCGGCGGCCCCGTGCGCCCGGTTGTTACGCCGTGACGAGTTGTTCGTCGCCCACGCCGGCCTTGTGCAGCGCTTCGTGAATCATCTGCTCCTGGATCTCGCGCACGGCCCAGCGGGCTTGTGCATCCGCCGAGAGTTTGTCGACGGGATCGAAGTACAGGAACGCTTTGCCGGGTTTGACGCTCGGTGCCGCGTAGACGGCGATGCCGTTCTCGCGATCGTAATATTCGTAGCTGTGCACGTCGCGCTTGCCGCCGCCGCCCGGTGCGTCGCACACGAACGTCGGCGAGTTGAAGCCCGCCGTGCTTCCGCGCACGAATTTCTCGATGTCGGTCGCCGTTTGAATCGTCGTGCGCAGTTCTTCCACGCCTTTGACCATGTCGTGCATATACACGTAGTAGGGGTGCACGTTCACATGGCCCAGGCGCTTCACCAGCAGCTGCATGCGTTCGCGCGTGTCGTTCACTCCGCGGATGAGCACGGACTGGTTTCGCGTGAAGATGCCGCGTTCGAAGAGCATGCCCATCGCTTTTTCGGTGATCCACGTGATCTCGTTCGCGGTATTGAAGTGCGTATGCAAAACCACGTCCTTGCCGAGTTTGCGCCCGCGCTCGACGATCGAGGTGATCGCGTCCAGCCACTCCGTGTGCGTGATGATCTTCATCGGCATGATCGCCGGACCTTTGGTCGCAAAACGCATGCGTCGCACGTGCGGAATGTCCAGCAAGGCGTTGCCGATGAGTTCGATGTTCTTGGGAGGCAGCTGATAGGTGTCGCCGCCCGAGATCACGATGTCCTCGAGTTCCGGGCGCTCGGAAATATATTTGAACGCGTCCTGCCACTGCTTGGGCGTTTTGGCGAGCTCTTTCTTATCGACGTTTTCCGTATCCGGACCGATCGCGTAGCTGCGCGTGCAGAAGCGGCAGTAGACCGGGCACGTGTTGAGCGGCAGGAAGAGCGCCTTGTCGACGTAGCGATGCACCAGACCCGGCACCGGGGAGTCGTCCTGTTCGTGCAGCGAGTCGAGCGTAAGTCTCGGATGGTCCGGCAGCAGCGTGCTGGCCACGGGAATGAACTGCCGGCGAATGGGGTCGTTGTACGGATCGTTCCAGTCGATGAGCGACATGGCGTACGGCGAAACGCGCACGGCCATCGGAGCCATCTTGAAACCGGACTCCGCGTCCTTGATGAACGCGGGCGAGGCGAGGCTCTTGATCGTCTCGAGCAGCTCTTCCGGCGTTTTTACGGCATGCTTCTGCTGCCAGAGATGATCGAGGAACGTCGCTTCGTCGACGTCCTTGTACGCCGGCACGTGGCGCCAAAATTCGCCCTGCTTAAGGTTTTTGTACTCGAGCGTCTCCGGGTTCACCGGCGGCTTTTTATGAACGATCTCATTCATGAGGATTTTCCTTGGCGTTTAGCGGTCTGCGGCGTATTTGCTGTTGAAGTACTGATGAATCAGGGGCTGATCGCGCAGCGTTTGCAGCGCGCAATCGGCGTGGCCTTTTGCGTAGCCGTTGCCGATGATCATGGTCACGTCTTTGCCGACGCCCTCCGCCCCCAGTGCGGCTGCCGTGAACGACGTGGACATGGAAAAGAAGTAGACGGTGCCGTGCTGTTTGGTGCACAAAATCGAACTGAGTTCGGTGCCGGGCACGTTCACGCAGTTGATCACCAAATCCGCAAGGTCGGGCGCGATCGCGCCGACGTGCCGCGAGAGTTCGAGCGCATTGCGCGCGTCGGCTTGCACGAACTCGTCCACGAGTCCGGCGTCCTTGAGCACCTGCGCGGCGGGTGTGCCGGCATCCGGCGCGACGCCGATCACGCGGCCCGCCGGTCCGGTCTGCATTTTCGCCTGCGCGCACGAGAGCATGCCCGACTTGCCGTCCGCGCCGATGACCACGACGGTCATACCGGGCCTGGTCATGCGCTGCACTTGCGCCGGCGCCCCGGCGACGTCGAGCACGGCGAGCGCGACGTTGTCGTGAATGTCCTGCGGCAACGTTGCCCACAGTCCCGACTCGAACAGGATCGCCTTACCGCGGATCCATACGCGTCCGGTTTCCACGTCGACGTGCGTGATCGATTCGATATACAGCGGCGTGAGCGTGAGCGAAACGAGCGAAGCGATCCGGTCGCCCGCGTGCAGATCGATCGTATCGCGCAGACGCTCGCCGACTTTGAGCACGCGTCCGATGAACATGCCGCCGCTGCCCGTGACGGGATTGTGCTGTTTGCCGCGCTCGCGAACCGTCTGTGCGATGTGCTCGGCAATCCGCGCCGCATCGCCCTCGCAATGATCGCGAATCTGTTTGAAAGAGGCGGAGTCGATGTTGAGCGTTTCGACGTCGCACAGAATCTCGTTTTCGAACGCGACCGGCGTATTGTCGATTTTATGAGCGCTCTGCGGCATCGCGCCGGCGGGTTCGAGCACGCGATGGGTGCCGAGCGCGTCGAGGTACCGCGCAATCATTGTACGGATATGCCTGCGCGCTCGAAGGGCGTCGAGAGCACGATCGTGGTTTTGGTGCGCGCCATGCCCTTGACCGACTTCAGGCGCGAGAGCAGTTCGTCCAGATGTGCGGTGGATCGCGTCATCACCTTGAGCACGAACGACTCCTCACCGGCGACGCTGTGCACTTCCAAAATTTCGGGCATCTGCGCGAGCGTTTGCGTGAAGCCGTCGTAACTGCAGTCCGGCGCGGTGAAGCAGCTGACGAACGCCACGAGCTCGAGGCCAAGCAGTTTGCTGTCCAGCTGCGCCGCGTATCCGCGAACATATCCGCGCGACTCCAGGCGCTTGACGCGATCGTGCACCGCCGGAGGCTTGAGCCCGACGAGGGCGCCGAGGTCGGCAAAGGTCGAGCGCGCGTTGCGCTGCAACGCCTCCAGAAGACGCAGGTCCAACTCGTCCAGCTCGCCGGTTTCCACCGCGATATTCGCTCGTTTGTCCATAACCCCGAAAATCTTTCGGCAACAAGACTATAGCACCAGTGATTTATTCGGGCAAGGGGGCGAAAGCAGGATGGGCGAGAAGTCGCAGCCATGCGAAGGACCGCTGCCGCCCTGCTCCTGTGCGCCCTGCTCGCCGCGTGCGGCAGCCCCGCCGGTTCCGGCGCGGCCGGCAGCCCGCGAGCCGCCGGGTCGATCCGTTTCGATCTCGCGGCGGACCCGACCAATCTCAATCCGCTCTTCCTGCACCAGGATGCGGCCTCGGTCGAGCAGCAGGCCGCTCGGCTGGCGTTCCTGCCGTTCATCGATCTGGACGCGCGGGGGCACCTCATTCCGGAACTCCTCACGCGCGTTCCCACGGTCGAGAACGGGGGCATCTCGCCTGACGGTCGCACCATTACGTATCATCTGCGTGCGAACGTGCGCTGGAGCGACGGCGTGCCCGTGACCTCCCAGGACGTGCTCTGGACGCTGCACGCCATCATGGATCCGAACGTACCGGTTCCCTCGCGTGAAGGCTACGATCTGATCGACTGGGCGAGCGCGAAGGACGCACACACCGTCGTCTTTCATTTGAAGCACGCGTGGGCGCCCGCGGCGACGACGTTTTTTTCGTACGGGTTTCGTCCGCAGTTCGTCCTTCCGGCGCACGTCTTGAGCAAGCAGACGCCGCTCGCGCGTGCGCCGTTCAACGCCGCTCCGAGCGTGGGCGACGGCCCCTATACGTTCGTATCGTGGAAGCGCGGCGAGTCGCTGCTCTACAAAGCCAATCCGCTCTACTGGCGCGGCGCGCCGCGGGCGCAGCGGCTGGATATTCGCGTCATTCCCGATCCGCAGACGAATCTCGTGATGCTGCGCTCGGGATCGCTCGATTGGAATTTGATCGCGCCGGTGCAGCAGCAGACGCTGCGCGATGCGCGCGGCATTGCCTACGCGTACGTCTCCACGGCCGTCGTCGCCGGCGCGGTGTTCAATTTGACCCATCCGCCGCTGGACGACGTGCGCGTGCGCCGCGCGATTGCGATGTCGATCGATCGCGAAGGCATCAGCAAGAAAATCACGCTCGGGCGCTATCCGGTGACGAACGTGCTGCAGCCGCAGTTTTCGTGGGCTTACGATCCGTCGGTAAAAGAGCCTGCGTACGATCCCGCAGCCGCGGATTCGCTGCTCGATTCCGCAGGATGGAAACGGGGTCGCGACGGCATGCGCGTCAAGAACGGCAAACCGTTCTCGATCGTCTACGTGCAGTTTCCCGAATCGATGACCGGCGTGCGCGTGGCGACCGCGATTCAAGCCGAACTGCGCGAGCGCGGCATCGCGGTGGAAGTAAAGTCCGTCAGCAACGCGCAGTTGTTTCTGCCGTCTTCGCGCGCGGGCACGCTCGCAAGCGGGCAGTTCGACATGGCGTACGTGCCGTTCACGATGGGATCCGATCCGGACGATTCGTCGGTGCTCGCCTGCAACGCGCCCTCGAACTACATGCGGTACTGCAATCCGCGCGTCGACGCACTCGAGAGCGCGGCTCTCAAAACGACCTCCATGGCGCGGCGCAAACGCATTTACGCGCGCATCGAGCGGCTCGTCGCAGACGACTTGCCGATTCTCTATCTGTTCAACGCCGATTACATCTACGCGTATCGCAAACAGCTGCGCGGCTTCTCGCCCAACGCGTTTTTGCCGACGTGGAACGCGGCGGCGTGGTCGATAGCGCCGCCCGGTCCTTCAGGAGTGAAATGAGCGCGGACGCATCCGATCGGGCGATTTCGCCTGCGGTCGCGGCGGGGCAAGCCGCCGGCCGTCCCGAAGCGGTCGCGATATGATCATCCGTGACGCGATCGGCTTTATTCTGGGCAACGTCCAAATTCCGCTGTTCGTCATCGCCGTCATCGTCACGATCGTCAAACTGCGCCGTGCGAGCGCGCGCCACGAAGTGATGAGCGTTGCGTATACGCTGTGGGGCGAGGTGCTCTTCTACTGTTTCGGCCTGGGCATGATCTACGTGTGGTATTTCCATGCGTTTCAAGCCGACATGGTTGCACCGGCGATCGGCTGGAAACCCAGCCCGTTCGAATGGGAATTGGCGTGGAGCGAACTGGGCATGGGCGTCATCGCGGTACTCTCGCTCTGGCGCGGCTACGACATGCGCCTAGCCGCTACCCTGGTTCCGTCCGTCTTTTTGTTCGGTGCGGCGGCGCAGCACATTCACCAGATGCTCGCGCTGCACAATTACGCGCCCGGCAACGCGGGTTTGATCCTGTGGTTCGGCGACATCGCGCTGCCGCTCTTCACGCTGCTGCTTTCATTCCTCTCGCGCGATGCGTACGAACGCACCGTGCGCCGCGCGTACTAGACGCTTTCCAGCGCCGTCGCTTGTAAGAACAGGCTGTACCAGTTGTAGCGCTGCAGCAGTTCGTCGTGCGCAACCGTCGTGAGCACGAACGTCGGCGCGCGCGTGCGCAATTGGTCGAGCGTCATGCCGTGCGCCGTTCGTACGAAGAGGTTCGGCTGCGGCGCCTCGATTAGCGACATCAGATACACGTTGCCGTTCTCCGTGTCGGTCGTAAAGATGCTGAGCAAATGGTTTTCCGGCCGCGCCTTGGTCCAGTTCGCGAACGCGTCGTAATACCCGTACGCAGCGTCAAAAAGCAGCACGTCGGTGACGTGGTCGTTCATGCCGCCGCGCGTGAGAACGCCGCCCTGGCCGCCGTATCCGCCGCTGTGCGAACTCAGAACGATTCGCCCGGCGCCGGCAGCCTGCGTGATGCGCTGCTCGCGCAGAAACGCCGTTACCTGCGCGATCAAACGCGCAAACCCGCGTTCGTCGTGTTCGAGTTTGCCGAAATCCGAGTCGGGCGCATCTTGGGGGCCTTGCGGAACGATCAGAACGGCATTGCGGCCGCTGCGCTCCAGCTGCTCGCGCAGACGGTAGCGTGCGAGCACGTGGCGCACGTCGTTGCGCCAGCCGTGAAAATGCACGACGTAGTCGACGGTATCCCCCGCGCGGAAACGTGCCGGCACGTAGACGGCGACGGTCGAATCGCGATACGGACGGCCCGTATGCGGGTACGGCGCGGCGGCGAACGCGTGCAAAAACGTGCGGCCCGCAGAAGGCAAAGACGGCGCGGCGAGCGCGCTTGCGCCAAGCGCGATAAAGTGCGAACGCAGCACGGCTAGATCACACGGCTTTGACGGCCGCGACTAATCCGTCGACCGTGGCTTTCGCGTCGCCGAAGAGCAGCGCGGTTTTCGGATTCTCGAAGAGCGGGTTCTCGATGCCGGCAAAACCCGAACGCATCGAGCGCTTGAGGACGATGATGTTGGACGCCTGATCCGCGTTCAGAATCGGCATGCCGTAGATTGGCGAGGACGAGACGTTTCGTGCCGCGGGGTTGACGACGTCGTTCGCGCCGATGACCAGCGCAACGTCCGTTCTGGGAAACTCCGGGTTGATGTCGTCCATGTCGTAGAGCTGATTGTACGGAACGTTGGCTTCGGCGAGCAGCACGTTCATGTGCCCGGGCATACGGCCCGCCACTGGATGGATTGCGTATTTCACGGCGACGCCGCGCTTTTCGAGCTGATCCGCCAGTTCGCGCACGCTGTGCTGCGCTTGCGCGACGGCCATGCCGTAACCCGGGATAACGACAACTTGACTTGCGTACGCGAGCATCACCGCGACGTCGTCCACGCTCGTGGCGCGCACTTGCTGCGCGCCTGCGCCGGCCGCGGCAACTTCGGTGCCGCCCGCCGCGCCGAACGCGCCGAACAGCACGTTTGTGAGCGGACGGTTCATCGCTTTGCCCATGAGCACGGTCAGCAGCGTGCCGCTTGCGCCGACGAGCGATCCGCTGATGATGAGCAGATCGTTGTTCAGTTCGAATCCCGTGATTGCCACGGCGACGCCGGTGAACGAGTTGAGCAGCGAGATGACCACCGGCATGTCCGCGCCGCCGATCGGCAGCACGAAGAGCACGCCCAGCAGCAGCGCCGCGCCGAGCATCGTCACGTAAACCCACCCGGGCAGCACGCCTTGCATCACGATGAGCCATCCGCCGAAACCCACGATGACCAGGGCGACCAGCGCGTTCACGAATTGCTGGCCCGGATACGTGATGGGGCGGCCGGTCATGACTTCTTGCAATTTTAGGAACGCGATGATCGAGCCGGCGATGCTGAGCGAGCCGATGATGGCGCTCAGCACGAGCGAAACGATGACGATCCAGCCCAGTCCCGCGGGCGGACCGGCCGGATGGGCCCCCGACCACGTGACGAAATATTCGATCGTCGAGATCAGCATGGCCGCGCCGCCGCCGGCACCGTTGAACAGCGCGACCATCTGCGGCATCGCGGTCATCTTTACTTTGAGCGCGGAAAATACGCCGATGACCGCGCCGATGACGACGCCGATGAGAATCGCCCACCATCCGGCGGCATGCGTGGAAACCAGGATCGCGGCCAGCGCGAGGCCCATGCCGCCCATGGCGATGCGGTTGCCGCGGCGCGCGGTCGCCGGAGAGCTCAGATAATGCAAGCCCAGAATAAAGAGCGCGAACGCGACGATGTCCGCGAGGTCGACGAAGATCATCTGGCCGGGCGCAGTCACTTCTTGGCCACCTCTTTTTTCTTGAACATCTCGAGCATTCGTTCGGTCACCGCGAAGCCGCCGAACACGTTGATCGTGCCGAGCGCCGTGGCGATAATCGCCAGAATCGTGAAGAGCAGCGGCGAGCTCGCATGAAACACGTCTGCCACGATGACGATGGCGCCGACCAGCACGACGCCGTGAATCGCGTTGGTCGCGGACATCAGCGGCGTGTGCAGCATCGTCGGCACCTTCGAGATCACCTCGAAGCCGACGAAGATCGCCAGCACGAACACGGTGAGCAGTCCGAAAAACTCCGTCACATGAATCACGATACGGCTCCTGTTACGTGGCTGCCAGAGCGTCCAGCGTCGGCTTGTGCACGATTTGTCCGTTGTGTACGATCGTCGTGCCGCGCACGATTTCATCTTCCATGTCCAGGCTGAGCGCGTTGTCCTTTACGAGCACGCCGAGCAGCGCGTGCACGTTGCGCGAATAGAGCTGCGAGGCATGGTAGGGCATCGTCGAAGGCAGATTCGTCTGGCCGAGAATCTGCACGCCGCCGGCCGAGACGACGGTTTCGTCGCGTTTGGTGAGCGCGCAGTTGCCGCCCGCTTCCGCTGCGAGATCGACGATGACCGAACCGGGCCGCATCGCCGCGACGGCTTCTTGCGTGATGAGCACCGGGGCGGGGCGCCCGGGCACGAGCGCCGTCGTGATGACCACGTCCGCGGCGCCGATTGCGTCGACCATGAATTGCCGCTGCTTGTCGAGCTGCTCGGCCGTGAGCTCTTTGGCGTAACCGCCCGCCGCTTGCGCGTCGACGCCGAGATCGATCTCGAGGAACGTCGCGCCCAAACTCTGCACCTGTTCTTTGACGACCGCGCGCGTATCGTAGGCGCTTACCACGGCGCCCAGGCGCCGCGCGGTCGCAATGGCCTGCAGCCCCGCTACGCCCGCGCCCAGGATGAGCACCTTTGCCGGCGGGATCGTCCCCGCCGCCGTCGTGAGCATCGGAAAGAATTTCGGCAGCGTGAGCGCGCCGAGCAGAACGGCCTTGTAGCCCGCGATGTTGCTTTGCGAAGAGAGTGCGTCCATACTCTGCGCGCGCGTGATGCGCGGAATCGCATCCATGGAAAGCGCGGTGATGCCGGCGTCCGCCACATGTTTGACGTAGCCCGGATCGCCGAGCGGCGCCAGAAGCGCGAGCAGCACGGCACCTTTGCGCATGGCGCCGATCGTTTCATCGGACGGGCGCCCGACGCAGACGACCAAATCGGCGTCGGAAACGAGTGCGGCCGGATCATCGGCGATCGATGCTCCGGCCTGCACGTAGAGTTCGTCGGGAAAAGCGGCGCGTTCACCGGCGCCGCGAGCGACCTTGACGGCCGCGCCGGCCTTTACAAGTTTAGCGACCGTTTCCGGCACGAGCGCAACTCGCGCTTCGTTCGGCGCCGCTTCACGTGGGACCGAAACGTTCATGCGAGCGCACGTTCAGCACCAGCACGAAGAGCCCTGCGACTTAGGTCAGAGCGTGCAGCAGCAGCGCCAGAATTGCGGCAAAGTACGCGGCACCGCCGACGTGCACGACGTGCTGGCGATGCAGCACGCGATCGCCGCCGAAGAACGCGTTCGCAAAATCCGCGAGCGAGATCGCGAGCCCGGCGATGACGGCGACGAGCAGCACGTCTCCGGCGCCGCGAAGCGACGCGGCCAAGAGCACCGCGCCCAGCGCCACATCGCGCACGCCCGTCGCGCGCACGAAGACGACGGCGCTCTTATCGCGCAGCGGCACGCCGAAGCTGTGGGCCAGCGGCGAGGGAAATGCAACGCCGAGCGCGCCCACGGCAAGCAGTCCCGCTCCGGCGACGTCGGCGAGGATGGCCGGGAGCGAGCCGGGATCGATCATGTGATGAACACGGAGTTGCGCAGCGTGCCGATCTTTTGAATCGAGATCTCCACGACGTCGCCGTGCTCGAAAAACTCCGGCGGCGTGCGTGCAAAACCGACGCCGTCGGGCGTTCCCGTCGCGATAACGTCGCCCGGTTCGAGCGTCATGCCGCGGCTCAGATCGGCGATCAAACGCGGGATGCGAAAGATCATCTGCCCGGTGTTGGCTTCCTGTTTTTTCACGCCGTTCACACGCAGCGAGATTTGCAGACGATGCGGGTCGCCGGTTTCGTCTTTGTCGACGATCCAAGGTCCCATGGGGCAGCTGTCGTCCAGACTTTTTCCCTTGAGCCATTGCAGGTGCGCGCGCTGCAGATCGCGCGCCGTGATGTCGTTCAGGCACGTGTAGCCGAACACGGCGTCCATGGCGGTGCTCTCCGTCGCGTTCTTCACGCGCTTGCCGATCACGACGGCCAGTTCGGCCTCCCAATCGTACTGCCGGGAGAGCGTCGCGTCGAAATGCAGGCTCGCGTCCGGATCGGCGATCGCCGTCGGCGCTTTCGAAAAAAACGTCGGCACTTCCGGAAGTTTGAGCTCGCGCCCGAGCGCGCGCGCGCCCTCCTTGGCATGCTCGAGGTAGTTGCGTCCGACGCAAAACACGTTCTTGTGCGGACGCACCGGCGCGGCCAGGCGCACGTCGGCGAGCGGGAGCCGTTCGATCGTGTGATGCGCCGCGCGGTGCTCGGGCGGCAGCGCGATGTAATCGACGAGCGAATCGCACGCGATAACGCTCACGCAGTCGCCTTCGATGAGGCCCGGGCGGACGCGTTCGCCGTCGTAAAAACTCACGTACTTCATAGGCGTTAACGCCGCCGCGTTAGGTGCCACGCACCGCAATGCCTGCACTCGTACGCGCCGAGCGCGTCGCCCAGTCCGTTCATGAGCGCGACCGCACGGGCGTGCGCCTGCGATTCGTACGCGTCCTTCGACGTGCAGCTGCGAGCGGCGTTCGCGCCGGGATCGTCGAAGAACGCGATGCGCGGTTTAGGGCTGCGGCGTCGGCGTCGGTTTGGCAAGAGCGCGTTTGACCGCCGCGTTGATGTCCGGCAAATGCTTGGCGCTTTCTTCCCGGCGGCGCTGGTCTTGCGCTTGCAGACGCGCGTAGGCCGCCTGCGTCTCTTTCTTCGCCGCTTCCACCATGCGGGTCGCCGCGCCCATCTCGTGACCCCAGTTGCCGCCCGCGGAGAGCAGGGCGATGTGCCGGGCAACGTTATGGGTGTGCGGATCGTAGTCGTAGTTGACGCGGTACAGGCCCACCACCGCGCTTCCGTCGGGCCGGCGAATCCACATCTGCAGCGCGTTGCCGATGGTCATCGTGTCGAACGCGGAATCGTGCGAGAGCTCTCCGCCCTTGATGCGCACGACTTGTCCCTTGGCGTTGACTTCCACTTCGATTGCGGAGTGCAGCGCGCGGTTCGGCAGATTCGGCGTCGGGAATGGGGCGGGCTTGGGTTGGGGAGCGGCAAGCGTCAGCAGGGGTGCGGCGAACGCCGCCGCGGCCAGCACGCACGCCCGCGCAAGAGATTTCTTCATCGTTGGCATAGTTTCCAATCAATGCACCGCCGTTCCCCGCTCTTTACGTTCGGGCTCATCGCCGTACTGGTTTGCGCCGCGCTTCCCGCGCGGGCGGCGCGCCCGCTGCTCGACTATCACAAGCTCGACGCGTACTTCACACTCTACGCGCACGACACGAACGTGCCGTGGAAGGCGGCAACGGTCCGCTTGGACACCTATACGAGCGCTCCGGTCGATTTTGCCGTCTATCAAGTCGACCCGGCCGACGTCATCGTCGCCGGATCGAACACGCTGCCGCGCGCCGTCGCCACGCGCGGGCGCACGGCGGTCGCGCGCTGGCGGTACATTCCGCCGGGCGGCTACCGCTTCCAAAGTAACGACGTAAACGTGCCGCTCGGATCGCGTGAGGGATTCTTCGTCGTCGAAGCGCGCCGCGGAAATGTCGGCGAACAGGTGTGGATCAATCGCACGCGCGTGGGACTCATTACCAAAGAGACGCCGGCAGGTGTCGTCGTCTACGGAGCGGATCTGGGCTCCGGCAAACCGCTCGCGCACATGCGCGTTTCGTTCATCGCGAACGGCCGCTTCACCGATCGGTACACGGATGCAAACGGACTGGTCTTTTGGCGATCGCGTCCGCGGCCGGTGTTCGCGCTCGCGGCGTGGGGCGGCAGCAACGCGTTCGTGTCGTTCTTGCCGCAGGCGCCGCTTCCCGGAACGATCGTGGGCGTGAAAACCGACTCCGCGGTCGTGCATGCCGGGGAGGATCTGCACGTGGCGGGATTCGCGCGATCGCGCGGCGGTGCGCGTCTGCGCGCGTCCGGCGGCAGCGCGTCGATCGTGCTGCGCTCGCCGTGGGGCACGGCCGCGCAAACCTCCGTGCGTCTCGACGCCGCCGGCGCGTTTTCGGCCGCGCTGCACGTGCCGCAGTCCAGCCGGGCGGGCGAGTACACCGTGATGGCGAGCGTGAACGGCGTCGCCGCCGGAACCGCGGTGCACGTGGATGCAAACGCGAACGGCCTCTCGCTGGAATTGACGCCGCAATGCGAAGGTGCGGCGTGCGATCCCAACGCGGATATTCCGGTTGTGGTGCGCGCGCTTGCCTCCGGCATGCCGGCGCCGAACGTTCCGGTGAGCGTGGACATCATTCGCTCGCCGCACGTCTACACGGGCGAGGCCGCGCAGGCGCCGTGGGGCATCGCGCACTGGTACCGCGCGACGCTCACGACCCGCGGCGACGGGCGCGCGCTCATCGATATTCCGCACCCTTCGGACGGGCTTGCCTCGACGTACGGCGTTCGCGTGAGTTCCGGCGGCGCGACGGCGGACACGCGCATCGCCGTACCGACCGCGCCGATCGCGCTGCGCGTGCAGCTGGATCGCGACGACGTCGGCAGCGGCACGCCGGCGAGCTTCGACGTCTACGGCACGCGCGTCGCAACCGGCGAACCGGCAGCGGGCGTCATGGTCCGCGTGCAACTGGTTCACGGCAGCTCCATACAGGAACAGCGCCTTACGCTGAACGAGCGCGGGCGCGCGCACGGCGCGTTTACCTCGCCGCAAGCGGGATCGAATCTCGTGATCGCCGCTGCGAATGCGAACGGCGCGCAGGCGATGGACGCGGCGCAAGTGCAGGTCGAGCCGCAGACGCTGGAAACGCAGGACGCGCAAGGCAGCCGCAACGTCGCCATCGCGCTCGACCGCGCGCGCTATACCGCGGGTGAAGCGGTGCGCGTCGACGCGCGTCTTTCCGGCGCGCAAGGCACCGCACTGCTTACGCTCGAGACGCCGGAACGCACGGAGGTGCGCGTGGTGAACGTTTCCGGCGGACACGCCGGCGCAGCGTTTCGTATTGCGAATGCGGCGGGCGTGCTCGCCGCCGGCGCGGCGTTCGTGCGCGACGGTTCGCTTGCGTGGAGCACCGTGCCGCTCGTCGTCGATGCTCCCGGGCGGCCGCTTCCCGCAGCACTGCAGCTCGATAAATCCGCGTATCTTCCCGGTGCGACCGCGCAAGTGAAGATCGACGGCGTTCGCCCCGGAAGCGGCACCGCATTTGTGCGCATCACCCGCGGAACGCCGACGGGCTCGGCGCTCTTCACGAGCGCGCCGGACTTGCTCGCGATCGGGACGACCGCAACGCAGGATACGGCGGTGGAAGGCTCCTCATGGCATCCCTGGGTCGATTCGACCGGCGATCACGCGGTGATTCAGACGTTCGCCCGGCGCACCGCGCCGCCCGACGATCTCACGATGACGCAGGCGGACACCGCGAGCCTGTACTGGACGGTCGACCGGCACAGCGGCGATTCGCTCTCGGTTCCCGTTCCCGAATCGCGCGGTAAATACGTCATCTCACTCTTGAAGATCGACGACGACGGCCGCGTAACGGCCGCCTCGACCGATCTGGTGGTGCAATGATTTCAAGTTGCAAGCGTCCACGGGGAGAGTTCATGTTACCACAGCGTTTTCCGGCGCCCGAGGAATGGGGGCCCCACGAAGTGGAGGGCGCGCAGGCTAGGCCGGAGCGCCTTTCCAAATGAACGGGGCTGCCGCGAAGCTCATGCTGCTCGATACCTACGGGCTGGTTTACCGGGCATTTTTTGCGCTGCCGCCGCTTACGACGACGCGCGGGATGCCGATTAACGCGGCGTACGGCTTCACGATGATGCTCAACAAGATCGTCAACGACGAGAAACCCACGCATCTGATCGCCGCCTTCGACAAAGGCTTGCCGGCGCATCGCGTCGCGCTCTACCAGCAGTACAAAGCGCAGCGCGATCGGATGCCCGACGATCTGCGCAGCCAGTTCGCGCTGGTGCGCCGCGTTCTGCAGACCAATCATATTCCGATCGTCGAGATCGAAGGTGAGGAAGCGGACGACATCATCGCGACACTGGCCCGGCAAGCGGAAGCCGCCGGACGGCAAACCGTGGTCGTGACCGGCGATACCGATCTCCTCCAGGTCGTCGACGAGAAAACCACCGTGCTGATGACGCGGCGCGGCATCACGGATCTGGGGCGTTACGACCTCGATGCGGTGCGCGAACGATACGAAGGGCTGCAGCCGGCGCAATTGCCCGACTATCGCGGACTCAAAGGCGATCCGTCCGACAATCTCCCCGGCATACCGGGCGTCGGCGAGAAGACGGCCATCAAACTGATCAAAGCCGCGGGTTCCCTCGACGCACTCGTCGCCGAGCCGCAGCTCGCAGGGTCGGCGAAACTGCAGAAACTCGTCGAAGACTACGGAAAGCAAGCGCAGGTGTGCCGCGACGTTTCGGTCGCGCGCAAAGATCTCGACATTGCGCTCGACTGGGACGACGCCCGCTATACCCCGGCAAGCAGCGACGATCTGTACCGTCTCTACAGCGAGCTGGAATTCAAGACGCTGCTGAGCAAACTCGACGTTCCGCTGGAGATGCCGCTGCTGCAAACGCACGAGCATATCCGCGGACAGTACCGCTCGTTCATCGCCGCCGCGGATCCGCCGGAGTTCGTCGAACTGGCGCGCGAGATCGAGCAGTTTGCCGCCGCGAAGCAGATCGCGTTCGCCGTTCGCAACGACGGCGAGATCGGCATGAGCGCGGAGATCGGTTTCGGGATTGCCTTTACGGCGGGCGCGCTCGCACACGATCCCGTCAAGGGCGCGTTCGAAAAAGTCTGGCTGGGCGCGCAGCGCCTTGCCGCGCACGACGTAAAATCGGTGCTGCACCTGCTGCACCGCTCGGGGTACGAGCCGCGCGTCTTTGCCGACGACACGATGATCGGCGCGCATTTGCTCAATCCATCGCGCACATTCTCGGATGTGGAAGACGCCGCGCAGGAGTTCTTGGAGAGTTCCGCCGGAGAAGAGGTCGCGGCGCACGCCGACGCGGTGCTGCAGCTCACGGAGAAGCTGCGTGAGGAGCTGGGTAAGCGCGAGCAGCTCGCGCTCTACGAGACTATCGAAGTGCCGCTGGCGCCGGTTCTCGCCCAGATGGAGTGGACCGGCGTGCTGATCGATCCCACGGAGCTGCGCAAGCTCGCCAAGGAAATCGACGCGTCCGTGGAGCGTCTGCAGGGCGAGATCTACGATCTCGCGGGCGAACAGTTCAATATCGGTTCGCCGCAGCAACTCGGCAGCGTGCTTTTCGGTAAACTCTGCCTGCCGGGCGGCAAGAAAACGAAGACCGGGTGGGCGACCGGCGTCGAGATTCTGCAAGGGCTCTCGCGCGATTACCCGATCTGCGCGAAGGTGCTGGAATACCGCGAAGTCACCAAGCTCAAGAACACGTACGTCGACGTCATTCCGCAGCTCACCGACAAGAACGACGGGCGGCTGCGCACGATCTTCAATCAAACCGCTACGGCGACCGGGCGGCTCAGTTCGACCAATCCGAATCTGCAGAACATTCCCGTGCGCGGCGATCTCGGCCGCCGCATCCGGCGCGCGTTCGTCGCGCCGCCGGACGGCAGCGTTCTGCTCGCAGCGGACTACAGCCAAATCGAGCTGCGCCTGATGGCGCACCTTTCGGGCGATGAAGCGATGCGCCGCGCGTTTCATGAAGGTCAGGATATTCACGACTTCACCGCGCGGCAGATATTCAACGTCGGACCGAGCGAAGCGGTCGACGGCAACCAGCGCCGCATCGCCAAGTCCGTGAACTTCGGACTGCTCTACGGCATGTCGGACTTCGGCCTCGCGCAGCGTCTGGAGATCGGCCGCGCCGAAGCCAAGGAGATGACGCAGGCGTACTTCTCACGCTTTCCCAGCGTGCGCGACTACATCAAAAGCGTAATCGATCGGGGACGCGAGCAAGGCTTCGTCCGCACGATTCTCGGGCGGCGCCGGTACATGCCCGCGCTGCGCTCGAGCAACTACATGCTGCGCTCGGCAGCGGAACGCGAGGCGACCAACGCACCGTTACAAGGCAGTGCGGCCGATATCATGAAGCTCGCAATGGTGCGTATCGACGGGGCTCTCGCGCGCGAGGGGCTGCGCGCGCGCATGCTGCTGCAGATTCACGACGAACTCATCTTCGAGGCGGATCGCGGCCGGCTGCACGAGATCGGCGCGCTCGTGCGCGGCGAGATGGAGCGCGTGCTCGACTTGAGCGTGCCGCTCGCCGTCACGCTCAAAACGGGACAAAACTGGTACGACGTCGAGGAGACTCATGATTTTTAGTCCGCCGCCCCCACCGCAAGCGCTTTCGACGATCGCTCTGAATGCGCCGCGTGCGGCGCTGCGCGTGCAAGTCGCGCGCAC
The DNA here is from genome assembly GCA_035279385.1 of Vulcanimicrobiaceae bacterium. GTDB lineage: Bacteria > Vulcanimicrobiota > Vulcanimicrobiia > Vulcanimicrobiales > Vulcanimicrobiaceae > DATGJX01. Next base: position 39,695 of record DATEHZ010000022.1, read on the forward strand.
GGAAGGTCAGCGAGAGCGCGGGCTCATGTCGGTGCGGCGTCTCGCCCCGCACACGGGCATGCTCTTCGTGTTCGATACGGACGGGCCGGTCGCGTTCTGGATGAAAGACACGCTGATTCCGCTGGACATGGTCTTTCTCGCGCCGGACGGCACGGTGCGCAAAATCTTCGCGCGCGTTCCGGTGCTCGCGCCGAAAACGCCCGACGAAGAGATTCCGCTCGAACAGGGAGCCGCAAAATTCGTCATCGAG
>DATEHZ010000023.1:0-17394 GCA_035279385.1 Vulcanimicrobiaceae bacterium
TACCCGGCTGACATTGCAGCGGCGCCACACACGCACAGCAACGGACCGGCTGCCTGGTAGCCGCGTTTGGCTGCGTCTGTTTATGGACTTAATGCTCAGGGTTGGCGACTGCAACCCGTCGTAAATACACGCATGCCCGCACGGTTGGGTAGCACGGCGGTACGCATTGCTGTGGTGCTGTTTTTTACCTCGTTCGCGCTCGCCAACGCCGGCTTGGAATCTCTGCGTCTTGCGGGGCATCCAATCGGTGGATTCGGCTTCGCCACTGACGGTTCGCTCGTAACGGCAGTATCGCGGGATTCCCCAGCAGCAAAAGCAGGTCTCGTCGTAGGTGAAGCGATCAGCCTTCGGCATAATAACCCCGCGGCGCGTAACTACGCTCTACGAGGTATGGCGCGCGCGCCTGGTGACGTGCTGAATATCTCCGTCATTGCGCCCCGCTCGCGCGACGTCCGGTTAACTGCCGTTGCAGAGGAGCGAACGAATCTGCCGTATCTCGCAGCGCGGCAAGCGCTGTACATCCTTTGCGTGCTGTTCGCCGCTTCGCTTCTGTTGTTTCGTCCTTCAGCCCCGACCTGGGGCTTGTTCCTCTATTCGCTAAGCGCAATCACCCCTGCCGAAACCGTGTTATCGGGAGCGCTCCGCGATACAGGCATCTTCATACTGTGGGCAATCCTCGCGACCGCATTAGTCATGGCGTCTACGTTCGGCTTGACGTTCTTCGTGGTAACATCTGCACACCGCTCGTTGCAAGGGCCGGATAAGGCATTCGCCGCCGCGGCTGCGGCACTCGCGCTTGCCGCAGGCGTAATAAACTTCGGTCAGCCGCCAGGACTTGGATTGTGGACGTACGGCCAAACCGCCGCAGCGTTTTCCTCCATAACCCTTGCGAGTTACCTCATAGCGGCCATTGCGATTTTTGCAACGCATCGATCATCACGAATACGCTCTCGCGCTCGCCTCGAGTGGATCGCCGTCGGCGTGATTACTTCCGGGTTGGCCATCGCGACGAAAGAATTGATCTCGACCACGCACTTGACGTACGCCCAACAGTCTATTCTCAACATGGTTCCGGTAGCGTTGTTCGCAACGGCGGCGTACGCTTTGCTTCGCGAACGAATCGTCGACGTGACATTTGTCGTGAGCCGTGCTCTCGTCTATGCAATGCTCACATCAATTGTGGTCGGCGTGCTCGCCTTAATCGACTGGTTCGTCTCCAAACGTTTAGAGCAGGTCCAACTCGGATTCATTTTGGAGGTCTGCACCGCTCTGGCGCTCGGCTTCGCATTTCAACGGATTCACCGGTGGAGCGACATGATGGTCGACCGATACGTGTTCCGCTCCGCGCACGAGGCCGAAACAACCCTGAGGCGCCTGGGCAATGCTCTGGCGCATGCGCCGTCATGGGAAGTTATCGATCGAGTCGTTTCCAAAGACGCAGCGCAGGTCTTGTCGCTTGCGTCCGCGGCGGTATTTCACGCTGATGGCGAGAGCGGCTTTTCGCGCACAGCAGCTTGCGGGTGGCCTGAGGGTTCCCTGCGATACATCAACCGGGGCCATCGACTGGCGCTTTACCTGAGCACGGAAGAACGCCCGATTGTTTCGCACGGTGCGTTCGATGAAGAGGACCGTCTACCGCAATCGCATGCCGCACCTGGAATAGCCATTCCGTGCACCGTACGCCACCGCTTGATCGGTTTCGTGTTGTACGGTACGCACATCAGCGGGGCGCAGCCGGACAAGAAAGATGTCGAACTGCTCCGCGAGCTGGTTGAGCATGCCACGGCAGCGTTCGATCACGTCGCGGTCGTGGAACGCACGACTGAGAACCGCGAATTGCGCAAGGAGGTAGAATTGTTACGATCGCTGCTCGCCGGTGATTCCGGCGCCGGCCGAAGCACAACGCTTCGCCCTTGATCGCATAAAAATTGGAAAGTCAGAAAACTGAAAATGCTTAACACAAGAATTCTATAAAAAAATCGAATTCTTGTGATGTAGCAGAAATTTGGAATTTTGGGGCGTTAGCTACATAAACCATTTTTGTTTAAGCGAGTTGCTTTTGTTCAAGCAATGGCCCGCACTGGCTTTGCGGGCAAGCATCGTTGGGCTCAGGGCGACTGCCTTGAAATCACCTTTGTGGTCGCCAGCGTAGAGCGGCAACCCAAAATTAACTCGGTCAAGTCCCAATCAGCGCCGCCATTGTCACCGCCAAACTTCATTACGAGCTCGCCGCCGCGTGGGAGCGGAAATCCCCAACAAGGCGACCCATGTAGGCCGGGCCCGCACGCATCTACAGTGGAACGCTCCGCCCAGGCTGGCTGGAGCCAATTCACGTGGCCACCGTCATTGAAGCGCTCCTCGGTGCCGGAAACGTCAACCGATCGGACCTCATGCCGGCCGGCTCGAACATCCACGATATCGATCAGGCCAGCGGCGTCCGTAGTAAGAGTAAGCGCGCCGCCTTGCGAGTTGGTCCACGTATAGGTTGATCCGGACTTGGACGTTGGTCTACCGCGCTTGTGAATCACAGCATTGACGTTGGATCCCAGCGCAACGCCGTCGAGAGAGTAAACCGCTGGCGAGGAAGGTAGCGCCATCGGTGTAGGCGCGCTAGTCTGAGCGAGCAACGGCGAAGTCGTTAAAACGAACATCGGTAGAACGACGACAATGGACATGGATCGAATTTTACTGCTCATAGTTGCTCTCGACCGGTACACCATCACCCGTTAACAGCTTCAAGTGATCGGGTCAGACTTGTCCGATCACCATCCAGATGTGCTGGCGTTTGTAATTGTTTCCTACGAAAAAATGCATGATGTTCCTCTTTTGCGGTTCCTCGGCATCTTGTACGCAGCGCGGCTTCCAGCTCGGCCGGATCGGAATACCGACGCCGCCATGAACGCCACGCTTTTCCGCCCTCCCAGTCCTCGAAAATTAGATCATGGCATTTTTTTTTGATCAGACTGTAGATTTTGTTAAGTTCATCGGTTCGGGGACTTCTAAACGATGCAAAGTTCAGGCCATTCCGGCGCGAACGCCTAAGCGCTTATCATCCGAGAACGGGACGTGCTCCGAAGCTACCCTCAGTGAACGGTAAACGGTTCGTAAGAGCCGGACGGGAGATTAGGAGCGCTCCGGCCTAGGGCATACGGCCATCGTTTAGGCCCCGTAAATATGTGTCGATTTGCGGTCGGTGGTCCGCTAATTTTTCGTTGTGGATTATTAGCTCGACGTCGAACCTGTCGCATAACGATTTTACCAAATGTGGCAATCCGTCGTTGTCACAGTTTATGTACCAGCGCTCATCGTCAAGTTCAAAGGAGATGTGAGCCGTAGGACGATCCATAAACGGCAACACGTATAGGTTGCTCGCCTCATGCTGATAAAAGATCAGGAGATCGCGAATGTCCGAAATTGTTTTGGGATAGAACGTGACCGCATCAGCGCCAACTTCGTACGAGGCGAGATCGATATCCGTCGTTGCTCCGAACAACTCTTGCGCCTCTTCATTTGTGACAAACTTCTCGGGAAAGGATGGCGGCCAGTTGGGGTCAGGCTTTGTTGGCTGCGGCTGGTCGTCGATAAATTCCAAGATCGTTGATCGGTCAAACCTCGCCGTTATATTTGGCAGCGTCGACGCATTCCCCAGGGCCCACGCGAGCCGCGCGCAAAACTCCGCCTTGAATTCAAGCGGCCTGTATCCAGTTGCTCGAATGAAGAGTTCACCGCCGCCCATTGTTTGTGAGACAACGCCGCCGCCGGCTACGTCCTGTCCGCGAAAAGGTTGCGCCGCGCTCCAATGGTCTCCCGGCATTTCATGAGGGGAGCAAAGATCGAAGTACCAGAGTCGCCCTTGCTCATGGAGTGCAAAAAGGCGCGGCTTAACATGTCCGCCGTGGTGTTCGACCACGCATATAGGCTCCACCCCAGCTCGATCAGGCATCGCGAGCCTCAGCGCTCAGCTGCGTCGGTATGATGGCGCCACCATGCCGCTTGCTTATATCTAGCATAGTCGAACTCCCTCGAGCAAAACGCCCTCGAGCTAGCGCCATGCGGTGACGTGCTAAACCGGGTTTCGGCTTTTGTCCAACGGAAACAAAATAGTTTCACGAATAAGCATTCATGTAACTAAAGCAAAATTTTGGGACTAAAGTCCAAAATTCGGCCCGAAGTCCGAAATTGCAGTTTGGCCGGCGCGAAGTCCAAAATCGCATTGCGCAGATCCGTCGCAAGCAGTGGTAGATCGGCCTTATTTGACGATCGGGACCGGCGACGGACGGCGCCCGGACCAGCGCCAGTACAGAGTCGTTCTTGCGTAGCAATGCCCTTCGAGATGCCAGTGCGGCGGCAAACCGGTCCCGTACTGGGCTCGCAGACCACGTCGTCCGCCTATAGAAAATATCGCCCATTTCTCGCCTGGCGCCGGTTGGTTTAGCCGTTTTATCTGGTTTTCGCATTGCTTATTGGTCGAATATGCAACTGGCCGATACCCCTGGATGGAGAGAGCGTAAACCGTATGCGAATGCGGCCAGGTGATGACGTACACCAGCGCGAGAACGGCCAGCACGAAGAGCGAAATCCGCACCGTTCCCATCGTACCAACGAGAACGCGTTTCAACAAAATTCGTGACGTCGCGGCCATAACAAAAAGCCCGGCACAGTGCGCCGGGCTTCCTCACATTTCTGGGCCGTTTCAAACTTGGAAATTTGGAAATTTTGGTGGAGCTGTCGGGGTACTGCCCCCCGAGTCCGAAAAGCCGGACCAACGCTTTCTCCAGGCTCAGCTTCGAATTTGACTTACTCGAACGCACGCCCCGAAGCCGGGCTTATCGTTCGCAGCAGACTCTTGATCTCGCGTACACGCCGAGTCGTTCGCGTGCGCCAGCCCGAGTTCATGACCGGAAGGCGAAGTGGTTCGGGCCGACTCTTCACCGCCGGTGGCTAGCTTAAATTAAGCAGCCAGTGCGTATTCAGTGTTCGCGTGTATAACGCTTGCGATCGTTTTAGGAGTGCTCGCAACTCCGCCTGCTTACGTTGACCGCGGACCTTCCCGTCGAACCTATTTCAGCCCCGCGATGCACGTTCAGTGAGTATAACACGGCGGTGCAAGGGTTGGTTGCATTGCCGCCGTTGGACCCGGCACTCGATGACCGGGGCCAAGCGTGGGTATACTGGGCGATACCCACTCGTGGAGATTCGGAGGAACAACCATGCGAACGGTCCTCGCCGTGACCATCGCGCTAGCCCTCTGCGGCCCAAACACCGCTCTGGCGGCCGGCACGTCAATTCCCGGCTCGCTCAGCAAAGCCGTAGCCAATTATCAAAACTTGGGCGTCGTGCGCGTCATCGAACGCTTCGACGACGGTAACGTCGCGACGGTCGACGTCATGAAAGGTCAGTATCGTATCGCGACGTCGGGCGGTGAGGATCCCGCGCTGGTCATGAAACTGGCCTCGCAGCCAATCCCCGACGTAAACGCGGCCGGCAGCACGTACGCGGTGAAGTCACTCGGCACGAAGATACTGGACGGCGTGAAAGTGAACGGCTACACGATCTCGAGCGCGGACGGTTCGTACGTCGTTTCCGTGTGGGTGAATCCGAACAACCTGCCGATGATCGCCGACGTGCAGACGCAGGGTCACAAAGTCAATCTGCAGTTCGGCGACTTCAACAACCAGTTTCTCATCGGCGTGAGATAGCGCCCTCTGAAGAAAGACGCATTCCCCCGCACGGCGCCGAACGCGTGCGGGGGTTCGTGCATTTAGGTCTGAACCGTCGTCCTCGTAGACGACTCCTTGAGCAGATGATTCGTAACGATGCCTACGATCATCATGATGATGCCGCCGATGAGTGCGGGCGTGAAGCCGTCGACTTTGAAGCCGGGCGCGATCCACGTTGCCAGCCAGAACATCAGCGCGTTCACGATGATAATGAACAACCCGAGCGTGATAACCGTGAGCGGCAGCGTCAGCAGTAGGACGATCGGTCGAATGATGGCGTTGACGATGCCGAAGATGAACGCCGCCAAAACGGCGGCACCGAACCCGTTGCTGTGAATTCCCGGAACGTACATCGCGATCAGATAGAACACGATGCCGTTGATGAGCAGACGGAGCAGAAAATGCATTATCTCACTCCCCAAGCGCGGCTTTGACCTGCGCGGCCAAAGCGGGTGTCATGCCTTTGACCGCCGCAATCTCGTCCACGCCGGCGCGTTTGATGGCAGCCAGCGAGCCGAATGCGGTAAGCAGGCGCTTCTTGCGCACGGGCCCAACCCCTGCCAGCGCGTCGAGCGCGGAATGGGTCATCGCCTTCGCGCGCCGCTGGCGATGATACGTGATGGCAAAACGGTGCGCTTCGTCGCGCAGGCGCATCACCAGGTGCAGCGCCGCCGAGTTCGGCGGCAGCACGATTGGCTCGGATTGCCCGGGTAAATAGAGCCACTCGTGTTCTTTTGCCAGACCGGCCACCGGAATGCCGGTCATGTCGAGTTCTTCGAGCACCTCGACCACCGCGCTGAGTTGCCCTTTGCCGCCGTCGATGAGCAGCAGATCCGGCTTTTTGTTGAATTTTTCTTTCTTGGCTAATTGCTGCTGTTCCGCGGTAACCTCGTTGTCGGTACGCGCGCGCAGATAACGCAGGCGCCGGCGCAGCGTCTCCTGCATCATCGCGAAGTCGTTCGGTCCCTGATCGTACTGAATCTTGAATTTGCGGTACTCGCTCTTTTTTGCGCGGCCTTCCACGAACACGACCATCGAACTGACCGGATTGGTACCTTGAATGTTCGAGATGTCGTAACACTCGATGCGGTGCGGCAGCTCCGGCAGTTCCAGCGCATCGGCGAGTTCCGATAGCGAACGTGCCTGCGCGCTTTCCTGCACTTCTTGATGCGCGAGAAACGCCTTGAGGTTTTGCTCGGCGTTCTTCTGTACCATCCGCATGTAGTCGGCGCGATCGCCGCGCCGCGGCACGAGCAGCCGCACGCGCACGCCTTTGCTTTCGGTCAGCCAGCTCTCGATGACGCTGGAGTCGGCGGGAAGCGCCTGAACGAGCACTTCTTTGGGAACCGCGCTCGCGCTGCCGCGCGAACGCCGCGTCTTTATCGGCACCGGCGCCTGATTGTCGCGCGCAATGCGCAGCTGCGCCAGGGGCGAGATGCCCGCCGGCTCGGGTGCGCCCGCGGTGCGCGCCGTGTAAAACTGCTTCACGAACTCGCTGAAGAGTTCGGCGTCGCTCTGCTCGTGCACGCCGTCGAGAATGAAATGCTCTTGGCCGATGAGTTTGCCGCCGCGCACCATGAAGACTTGCATGCACGCTTGACCTTGCGCGCGCGCAACGGCGATGAGATCCATGTCCAGGCGCGAACGCCAGACGACTTTTTGATTTTCCGTCACGCGGCGCACGTGCACGATGCGATCGCGAATGCGCGCGGCCGACTCGAAGTTGTAACCCTCGGCCGCCTGGACCATCTCGCCCTGCAGGCGCGTGAGCAGCGACTCTTGCTTGCCTTCGAGGAAGAGCACGACTTCCTCGATCATGCGTTCGTAGTCTTCTTCGCTTTGATAGCCGACGCACGGCGCCAGGCAGCGCTTGATGTGGTACTGCAGGCACGGACGGCGCCGCCGTCCGTCGATCGGTTCCGGGCACGTGCGCAGCGGAAAGACCAGCCGCACGAGATCGATCAGTTCGCGCAGCGCCGATGCGTTGGTGTACGGGCCGAAGTAACGCGCACCGTCGTCTTTGACGACGCGCGTGAAGACGACGCGCGGAAACGGCTCGTTCGTAACCTTCAGATACGGGTAGCGCTTGTCGTCTCGCAGCCGCACGTTGTACGGCGGCTGGTAGCGCTTGATGAGGTTGGCTTCCAGAATCAGCGCTTCGACTTCGTTGGTGACGACAATGGTCCGCACGTCGACGACCCGCTCGACCATCGCCTGCGTGCGGATGTGATGCGCGGCACTCTCCTGGAAATACGAACGCACGCGGTTTCGCAGCGAAACCGCTTTTCCGATATAGAGTATGTCGCCGTTGCGATCGACCATCATGTAGACGCCCGGGGAATCGGGCACCTGACTGAGCGTCTGGGCGAGCTTTGCTTCCGTGGTCATCGAGCCGTCATTTTCCTTCGAGGCGAACCGCCCAAGTGCTTCGAAACCGTGTGACCTTCAAAGGGATGCTAGGAACATGGAGGTTGCCGCTGCGCCGATGGCAGCGGGAAGCATTTGAGGCGTGGTCTTCGCAGCGCTCGCGCGATGCGCTGATTGTCGCCACCCCCGGCGCGGGCAAGACGCGCTTTGCGACGCGCCTGGCTCACGCACTCTTAACGGAGGGCGAGGTGCGCCGCGTTCTGGCGGTCGTGCCGCGCGAACATCTCAAAGCGCAGCTCTCCTCGGCCATGGCCGCCGCCGGCATCGCGCTCGACTACCGCTTCGAGAACGCGGCCGGCACGCTTGCGCCCGACATGCACGGCGCCGTGATCACGTACCAGCAGCTCGCTTTCGCTCCGCAGACGTACCGCGCGCTCGCTCGGGTTCCTACGCTGGTGGTTCTCGACGAGATCCATCACGCCGCCGATCAAGCCACGTGGGGCAGCGCGCTGCGCGAATCGTTCGAGCACGCGTCGTACCGCGTCGGCATGTCCGGTACGCCCTTCCGCAGCGACGGCGGCGCGATCCCGTTCGTGCAGTACCATCGCGGCGAGTCGCAAGCGGCGTATGCGTACGATTACACGCAGGCACTGCGCGACGGCGTTTGCCGTCCGCTGGTGTTTCCGCTGCAGGGCGGATACGCGCAGTGGGTGAGCGCCGACGGCGAGGTCCGCAGCGCCAGTTTCGACGACGCGCTGCGTTCGCGCGTGCTGCAGAGCGAGCGTCTTCGCACGGCGCTCACGCAAGAGGGCTGGCTCGGGGACGTGCTCGTCAAGGCGCACGCAAAATTACGGGAGTTGCGCGAAACGCACCCGGATGCGGGCGGCTTGGCCATCGCCATGAACCAGCAGCACGCGCGCTTCATCGCCGGTCTGATGCGCGAACGCATCGGCGTCGATCCGGAGATCGTCGTCTCGGACGAGGACGGCGCCTCGCGGCGCATCGGCGCCTTTGCGCGTTCGCGCGATCCGTGGATCGTCGCCGTGCACATGGTCTCCGAAGGGGTCGACATTCCGCGGCTGCGCGTCGGTATCTTCGCCAGCAACGTCAATACGGAGATGTACTTCCGCCAGTTCTGCGGGCGTTTCGTGCGCACGCAGCGCGTCGGCGGCAGGCAGCACGCGTTCGTCTATCTTCCCGACGATCCGCGGCTGCGCGAACTTGCATCGCGCGTCACGCAGGACGTTCGCTCGTACCTCAAAGCGGCGGGCGAATTCGACGAACTTGCGGCGGCGTTGCGCCGGCAAACCGAGGCGAGCGGCGCCGACAGCCTGTTCGCCGGCATCGACGCGCACGTGCAAAACGAACGCGTGCTGGATTACGGTCCGCTTTTTAATCCGCTCGCGTATTACGTCGAGGAAAGCGCCCCGCCGGAGGCCGAGCCGGAGCCCGAGCTCGTGCCGGCGCTGGTCAACAAAACGGAGGAAAAAGCGGCGCTTCGCCGGTCGCTGCAGACGCTGGTTTCACAGGCCAGCGTGCGTTTTCGCGTCGAGCACCGCAAGATTCACGCGACGCTCAACCAGCGTTTCGGCGGACCGATCGCCTCGGCGAGCGCGGAAAGCATCGCGCGGCGCCGGCAAGCCGTACTCCTGTGGCTCGAGCGGGACCGTTACGACGGGTTGCGCTGAGCGCGGCGGCTGCGCACGAACACGAAAAGCACGGTGGCGAGCACGGCGAGCGCGATAATGAGCAGCGCGTATTTCTGTACGGCGCCGATGACCGCTTCGGAGTGTGCGCCGAGCGCGTTGCCCGCCAGGATCAGGCCGCCGCAGAACAACAGCGAGCCGCAAAACGTCCAGAGATAAAACGCCGGCAGCGGCATCTCGGCGATGCCGGCCGGAATGCCGACGATGCCGCGAATCACCGGCACGAAGCGGCAGATGAAAATCGCGAACTTGCCGTAGCGCGAGAAAAAGCCTTCGACCTTCTCCATCTCGGCGTGATGAAAATGCACGTATTTGCCGTAGCGCTCGACGAACGGACGTCCGCCGAAGCGGCCGACCGCGTAACCGATGCTTTGCCCGGTGAGCTCCGCGAGCACTGCCAGCGCGATCGCGATCCAGACGCTCGAGAGATGTCCGGTGGCGGCAAGCGCGCCGGCGGCGGGCAGCACGATCTCGCTGCCGATGGGCGCGCCGATGTTCGCCAGCGTCATCGCGACGAACAGACCCGCATACCCTGCGTGGTCGATCAAATTCAAAAAGAAGGTCGTGAACTCGTGCACGAGGCTGATTACTCCGAAGCGGCGGCGGTGTTACGCGCCTTCGCCCGGCGCAGAATCTCGGCGGCCAGGCTGCCGCCCTCGGCAAGAATGGCATCGAGCAGGTCGCCGGGGTCGACCGCACGATCGCCTGCCCGCTCTTCAGCCAGAGCCACGATTTTGCGAACGCGGGGCGTGACGAGGATGCCTTCCCACATGCGGTCCTCGCCGGTGCCCAGCGCCCGCCGCACCTCTGCGTGAACCTCCGACGGGTCCATGTGCTCGGCTCTTAGACGCTCGGAAACGGCGTTGTCCTGCTCTTCGAGCAGGGCGACGAGCAGATGTTCGACTCCGACGTAATAGTGGTTGTGATTGCGGCACTCTTGTTCGGCGGCGCGCAGCACGCGGCCTGAGGCGGGACTAAACTTCGCGAACAATTTAAGTCGTGCAAATCCCTTTGGGGGATGCGCAGGCATCTGCGCCGGAGTGCCTTTTGAGTTTTCTGGTCGGGGCGACTGGATTTGAACCAGCGACCTCTTCGTCCCGAACGAAGCGCTCTACCAAGCTGAGCCACGCCCCGACAACAAAAAACTCCCATTGGTTCGGGCAGGCACGTACCCCTCCTGCAAGAACACCCTCACTAGCCCATGAGATACCTCATCGTCGGCTGCGGGCGCGTCGGATCGACGCTGGCCAAGCTGCTGGATGCCGACAACAACGAAGTCATCGTCGTAGACGAAAATCCCTCAGCGTTCAAGCGACTCGGCCAAAAATTCAAAGGGCACGTCGTGGTCGGCACCGGTATAGACTACGACGTACTCAAGCGCGCAGGCGCCCAGACGACCGACGGGTTTATCGCCGTCACCAACGGCGACAACCGCAACGTGATGGCGGCGCTCATCGCGCAGCGCATGTTCGGCATCAAGAAAGTCGTCGCGCGTATTTACGATCCGACGCGCGGGATGATGTACCGCGATCTCGGCATCGAAACGGTCTGCCCCACGACGGTCGGTGCGAAGATGATTCGCGACATGCTGCTGGAAGCGCCGTGGGACACGCTGCAATCTTTTGACTTCGGCACCGTGACCTCGCTGCGCGCGGTCGTGCGCGCGAGCGATTCCGGCAAGCGCGTTTCCGCATTCGAACGCCCGGGGCGCATTCGCATCGCAGCGGTACGCACGGGAAAGACCGTGCGCGTTCCCGGCGAGGATACGATCCTGAGCGAAGGCGATGAGATCAACGCCATCGTCGCGCCGGATGCGATCAGCGAATTCGCACAGATGTTCCAACTCGAGCGCGAGCGCACGGCTGCCGCGGCGGGAGGAGAGTAACCGATGTTCGTGCTGATCGTCGGCGGCGGCAAAGTCGGATCGTACCTGACGCGCGCGCTGCTCAAGCAGGGCCACGAAGTGGTCATGGTCGAGAAGGAAGATCGCAAAGCGCGCATGCTCGAGCAACTCATCGAGCAGAAAGTGACCGTCGTCGGAGACGGCTGCGATCCGCTGGTGCTCGAACAGGCGGGCGTGGCACGCGCGGACGTCGTCGTCGCAGACACGGGTGACGACGAAGACAATCTCGTCGTATGCCTCATCGCGAAAAAGAAAGGCAAGACGCGCTGCATCGCGCGCGTGAACAATCCGGCGAACAAGACGATCTTCGAGTCGATCGACCGCGAGAATCCGGTGACGGTGATTTCGTCGACCGAGATCATCCTCGACGTCCTGAGCAAATCGATTACCGCGCCCGTGTAGGGCCACGCAAATCCAGACGCTCGAGGCGTCTTGTCAGCGTCAGCGTTCCCACCAGAATCGTCACGACCACGACGGCGAAGGTTACGTCGATCAGCAAATTTCGCTGCGCGATTGCCGCGGGCGTGGCAAGAGCGAGCGCGAGGGAGAGCGCCCCGCGGATACCGGCCATTCGCACGACGGTTTGCCAAAACGGTTTCAGCTGTGCGCGCACGGGCGCCAGTATGCCGTACGAAAGCAGCACGCGCGCGAGCAGCACGGCCCCGAGCGTTACGCCGGCAGCCGGAAGCACGTAGACGAGATGCCGGAAATCTATCGCCGCGCCGACTAAAAAGAACAGCGCGACGTTCGCAATCAGCGCGACGATCCCCCAAAACGTGTCGACGCCCTGCGCCGCAGTAACGCTGATGCGATGGCGCTCCACTTCGCGCAGCACGATACCGAACGTGAGAACGGTGAAGATGCCCGACCAGCCGAATCGATCGGCGATAAAATAGCCGGCATACGCGCCTGCGAACGTGGCAACGCTTTGCACCGGGGCACCGATATGCCGTCTGAGCGCAAAAGCGGTGACGTACGCAAGGGCGCCGCCGAGCGCGATGCCGATCGCAATGCCCAGGACTGCGTCTCCGGCGGCCCGCCAGATGGCCGGCGCGCCGGACGAGGCGAGGACCGCGGCGAGTATCGCGCGGTACAGCACCACGGCAACCGCATCGTTGAGCAGCGACTCGCTTTCGACGATCGTCGCCAGTTCTTTCGGAATCGGAAGACGGCGGAAGACGGCAACCACCGCGACCGGATCGGTCGCGCTCAGAATTACTCCGAGCAGCAGCGCCGCATTCCAATCTAAAGCGCCGGCGTAGTGCACGCAGACGGCAATAACGGCGGCAGTTATCGCAACGCCGGGAACCGCGAGAAGCGCGATCGGGGCTGCCGTTCGCTTTACGAGATGGACGTCGAGGTTCCACGCCGCTTCGAAGATAAGCGCGGGCAAGAACACATAGAGCGTTGCTTGCCCGAAGAGGCTCGTCAAACGGCCGGGAAGCGCGACGCCGATCGCGATTCCCGCTACGAGCAGTGCGGCGATATGCCACAGTTTCACGCGGCGCGCCGCATCAGTGCGTGTGGGTGAAGTTGCCGACCGCGACGCCTGCGGAGCGAATTGACGCCAGCGCGTTTCGGATGCCGATCGGATTGCGCGGCCGCCCGACCGTCTCGAAGTACCACTCCGGGTCGATGTTGAGGGTGCGCGTTTGAATCATGTCGACGCGCACGTCGTCAAGCAGCGCCCGCATGTCTCGCACTTCCTCTTCTTCATCCGTCACGCCGGGATGCGTGAGCAGATTGAGCGAGACGCGCAGCCCCGCACGTGAGGCCGTCCGGATCGATTCCAACACGTCGTGCAGATCGTATCCCGCCGGCCGGTAGTACTTCGCGTAGACGTCCGGGCGGAATGAATTCAGACTGATGCGCACGGCCTGCAATCCCGCATCGATGCAGCGCTGCAGTGCCGAAGGCATGCTGCCGTTCGTGTTGAGATTGACGGTGCCGTTCGAGCGCGCACCACGAATGAGTTCGAGCGCGCGCGCAATCGTGATGGAGCGAAGCAGCGGTTCCCCTTCGCAGCCTTGACCGAAGGAAACGATGCCGTCCTCCACGCGCTCGAGGTGATGAATCGCCACGCGTGCGAGTTCTTCGGCGGAGGTTTCGAACGCGATCCGAAGCTGCGGCGAGGGCAATCCGGCATCCGGTTCTTGCTCGGAGATGCATCCCACGCACCGTGCGTTGCATTTGGGCGACACGGGCAACGCAGCTTCCCCGCGTTCGAGGAAGACGTTCTGCGCCGTGAAGCAGCCGTATTCGCTCGAGCAGAGCGCGACCTGACGCAGCACGCGATTGGCGGGATCCGTCGCGATGCGCCGCTCCAGCATCGCTTCCAGTTCGCCCTGCTCGAACCGCCGCGGCTCCCAGTCCTCGCTTTCATCGGTGCGCATCGCGGCGACGTGGAGTTCGTCGTCGAGGACGCATGCAAACGTATAGCCGAAGAGCGGAAGCGCCGGCGCGCCGGCGTCGCGCTCGTACGCGGGCAGCAGCAAACGCGTGTAGCCGGCCGGAAGCATCATCGCCAGCGCATAGCGCCGCTTCGCCGCGCCGCCGCGAAGGAGCGGGCGTCGCCCCGGCAAGATCATCGGCACCGCCCCGGGCGGTGCGGGAATGAGTTCCTCGCGTTCCACCGGACGTACGATGCCGCCGTCGGCGAGCGGCTCCGCGTCCTCGTCGAAATAGATGCGGCCGGCTTTGTCGCACCAAGCCAATCCAATCATAGATTTTTTCGAAATGCGTGCTGTGTTTTGAGCACGTCGTACCCCAAACGCTTGTAAAATTCGTGCGCGCGTTCGCGCACCACATTGGAGACCAAGCGCACGGACGTACAGTTGCGGCGGCGCGCCCACTGCTCCGCCGCCTCGACGAGCAACTGCCCGATGCCGTTGCCGCGATACTCGTCCTCGACGACCAAGCCTTCGATGTCGGCGCGGCCGCTGTCGGTAACGGCCTCGCGAAGCGCCACGCCGATCCACCCGACGACGCCGGCACGGGGAACGACTGCAACAAAAATGGTCCGCTCCTCGTTCATCCGCGCCACTTGGCGCTCGACGTGCGGGAGCGGGACGTCGTAGCCCAGTTGCCCCGCCAGAGCGGCGATACGCGGCGCGTCGCTCGCGAGCGCTTCGCGCACGATCGTGCCCAGTTCGCTAGACGGCCGCATCAAAAACGCGCACCGCAGGGCCGGTCAAAAACGCCTCGTGCTCGCCGTCCCATTCCACGAACACGTGTCCGCCGGGAACGTTGACGTCCACCGGCGATTTCACCAGGCCGCGGCGCATCGCCGCCGCCGCGCATGCGACCGAACCGGTGCCGCACGAGTACGTCAGGCCGGCTCCGCGCTCGTAGTGCCGCACGCGCATGCGATGCTCGTCGACGACGACCGCGGCGTGGATGTTCACGTCGGGATTCGCGCGTCCAATCGCCTCCACGTCCACGTCCTCGATCGCGCGGGCGAAGATCACGACGTGCGGATTACCCACGCAGACGAAATCCGCATCGGCAAAGGGAAGCGTCCGATCTTCGAAGCACGGTATGCCGACGTTTATGCGCACCTGCCCGTCGTCGAGCACGTCCGCGACGATGATGCCGGCGAGCGTGTCGAAACGAAAGTGCGTTCCCTCGCCGCGTTCGTACAGGAACCTCGCAGCGCAGCGGGCGCCGTTGCCGCACATCTCCGCCTCGCTGCCGTCGGCGTTGATGATGCGCATCCGCACGTCGCCCGTATCCGAGGGCAGCAGCGCGATCACACCGTCCGCGCCGATTCCGCCCCGGCGATCGCACGCGGTTCGCGCGAAGGCGTGCAAATCCGTGACCGACGGCGGCCGCTGATCGAGAACGATGAAGTCGTTGAGCGTGCCGTGCATCTTCGTCACGGCGACGGAGGACATCAGCCTGATGTAACCTCGGCGTGCGCGGCCGGCGGCGACGCGGGCTCGGGATTGGCGAACGGTCCCTGCGGCGAGATCGTCGAGACGGCGTGCTTATAAATCAGATGCGTCTTGCGCTCGTATTCGATCAGGATGGTAAACGGATCGAAGCCCTTGACGATGCCGCGCAATTGAAACCCGTTGACCAGATAAACGGTCACGGGAACGCCCTGCCGCTTGATTTCGGCAAGATAGGTGTCTTGCAGGCTGCCCGGCATGGAAGCGGGCTTCAAACCCACCCGAGCTTTTCCCTTGCCAGACGCTCGACGTCGTCCGCGCGAACCTGCTGCGTTTGCGGCTCACTGCGAAACCACGTTGCCTGCCGGCGGGCATAGCGGCGCGTTGCACGCGCCAGCAACGTGCGCAGTTCGGCGAGCGTCAACCATCCGTGCAAATACGCGAGCGCTTGCGGGTAGCCGACCGCGTTCGCGGCAACTGCGCCCGCGCCGACGCGCTCGGCTTCTTCCAGCAGACCGCCCGCGAGCATTGCATCGGTGCGGCGCTCGATGCGGCGATCGAGCTGCGCGGTGTCGACGGCGAGAAAGGCTTTCACGAACGGGATGCCCGCGCCGGCCAGCGAGAGCAGCGGCTCTTCACGCAGCGTGGATTCGCGCGGTGCGAGCGCGACTTCGAGCGCGCGCAGCACGCGATAGGTGTCGCCGGGATAGAGCATCGCAGCGCGGCGCGGATCCCGCAGCGTGAGCCATTCGTACAAGAAATAGGGTTCGTGCAGCCTGGCCTCGTGCGCCAGCCGTTCGCGAACGGCCTGGTCGTACTCCGGCGCGAGCTCCACCCAGCCCGTGAGGGCGCGGATGTAAAAACCGGTTCCACCCACGACTATTGCGCGCTTGCCGCGCGCGTGAATCGCTTCGATGATACGCGTGGCGTCGGCGGAAAATCGAGCCGCCGAATAGCGTTCGTGCGGATCCAAAAAGCCGACGAGGTGATGCGGCACGGTGCGCAGCTGCTCCTCGCTGGGGGCGGCGGTGCCGACGGGCATGCCGCGATAGATCTGTCGCGAGTCGGCGCTTACGATCTCCGCGTCGAAGCGTTTGGCGAGCTCGATTGCGAGATCGGTTTTGCCCGAGGCCGTCGGCCCGGCGAGAACTAGGACGCCGGTTCGCACCGGACCGGAAAGTTCACCGAACGCGCTATGAAACACAAGTCGTGCGCGCGGTGATGTAGCTCCTCGATCTTCTCGCGCGACGGCGTTTGCGCGTACTCGACGCGCGGATGCAGAACGACGGCGGTAAACTGCCCCGAGCCGTCGAGGTTCAGCTGCATCGTGCCCTGCGCCTCGTCCGCATAAGCCGTCACGGCGATGCCCGCCTGCGCACACAGATGCAAAAACCAGAGCATGTGGCAGCCCGAGAGCGAGGCGATCAGGAGCTCTTCGGGATTGTAGCGGTCTTCGTCGCCGCGAAAAACCGGCGTCGACGATGCCGGAATGGCCGTCGATTTTCCGTCCGCGGTGATTTCGTGATCCCGGCCGTATGCGCGATACGTGCTGGTGCCGGTTCCGCGGTTGCCGGTCCACGTCACTTTCGTCGTGAACCGATGCTCGTTGTGGAGCACGTCTATATCCTCTTGAACAATTTTTGAATCGATTCGCTGTCCATGCGCACGATGGTGGGCCGCCCGTGCGGACAGTGCATCGGATTCTCGCAGCGTTGCAAACGTTCCACCAGCGTGCTCATTTCCGCCATATCGAGCCGCTCTCCGGCGCGCGTGACCGAGTGACACGCCAGCGATGCCCAGATACGCTC
>DATEHZ010000024.1:0-6461 GCA_035279385.1 Vulcanimicrobiaceae bacterium
GGAGTTGTCGGGATCGACGCCCGCATACCACGGCCAGATCGCGATGTCGAAGTTTCCGCTGTGCACGATACCGCCCGCGCCGGCCGGCGCGTAGAGCAAGTCCCCGGGGTAGGTCTTCACTTCCACCTGAAAACCTATCGCGCGCAGCATGGCTTGAATCTGCACCGCCTCGCGTTTGTGCGTAACGTTCGCGGTGTCGGTTACGAGCACGACGCTCAGCGGCAGCTTCACGCCGGCGCTGCGCAGAAGCGCGCGCGCCTTTGCGAGGTCGTGCGGTACCGCCTTGACGCCGGGGTTGTACGCCCACATGAAATCCGGCAGATCTTCCGTCGCCATCTTCTCCTGCCCGTAGGTGAGATCGCGAACGAGCTGCGCCTTGTCGATGGCGTACGCAACCGCCGAACGCACGCGCGGATCGTCGAACGGCTTGCGCTTCATGTTGAACGCCATGCCTTCGTAGCCGTTCATGTTGACCCACACGAGGCGAATGCCCGGCACGGTGCGCAGCGACGGATACGTCGCGATCGACGCCTGGAACATGTAGTCGATGGAATGCGTGCGTAAAAGGTTCACCGACGTATTTTCATCGGGCACGATGCGAATCACGATGCGGCGCAGATGCGGCTTGCCCATGAAGAAGTTATCGTTGGCGGCGAGCACGATGGAGTCGCCGTGTATCCAGCGCTCGAATTTGAAGGGACCGTCCGTGACGGTGGGATGCGTGTTGAACGGCGCCTGATTGACGCTGCGGTACGACGCAAGCGCGTGCTCGGGCACCACGGTGTACGGCTGGTCGCTCTCGGCGAAAAACGTGTTGACGAACGGCGCGAACGGTTTTTTGAGGTGCACGACCGCCGTGCGATCGTCGGGGGTGTCGATTGCGGTGATGAGGTCGTACCCGTTGTGCGAAACGGCATTGTTCGCCGGGTTCATGATCGCGCGCCAGGTGAAGCGTACGTCGCGTGAGGTCACCGCCTTGCCGTCCGTCCACTTCGCATTCGCGCGCAGGTGATAGGTGATCGTCATGCCGTCGGCGCTGATGCCGCCGTTCTCGCGCGTCGGAACCTGCGCGGCGAGCATCGGCACGGGCTCGCCCTTCGAGTCCGCCGAGACGAGCGGTTCGAACATAAAACGCTGCACGAAACCGTCGATCGTGTTCGAGGCGAGAAGCGGGTCGAGCGTCTTGGCGTCCTGCGGCACGGCGATGCGCATGGTCTGCGAACCCATCGAGCCGCTTTGCGTCGACGATTGGCTGCAAGCGGTGAAGAGCACGGCCGCGAGAACGGCACAGAGGGCGCGTCCGGTCGAATGCCTCATGCTGCGCGCCTTCGCCGCCAGGGAGCGCGCCGCATGCCGCACAACTTCGTGGCGGATGGACGCGCTTCTCCGCGATACGCTCGTTTGGGACAACCACGCCTGCCTGCCGCTGCGCCCGCACGACGAAGCCTTCTTGCCGCAGCTCGAGCGTTTCCGCAAAAGCGGCGTGAACGTGTTAAGCATCAACATCGGGTTCGGCGAGCAGGGAATCGAGCCGCACGTGCGCATGCTCGCGCATTTCCGCCGCTGGATACTGGCGCGCCCGGACGACTACGTGCTGGCGGCGAGCGTCCGCGACCTCGAACTCGCGCAGCGCAGCGGCCGCCTCGCAATCGTGTTCGACGTCGAGGGCGCAAACGCCATCGACGATCAACTCAGCATGGTGCAGTTCTACTACGACGCCGGCGTACGCTGGATGCTCATCGCGTACAATCTCAACAACCGCGTAGGCGGCGGCTGCATGGACGAGGATTGCGGCCTCACCGAGTTCGGCGAGCACGTCATCGCGGAGATGAATCGCGTCGGGATGGTCGTGTGCTGCTCGCACACCGGCGCGCGCACGGCGATGCAGGCCATCGAAGCCTCGCGCGCACCGGTCGTTTTCTCACATTCGAACCCGCGGGCGCTGCACGATCATCCCCGCAACATCGCGGACGATCTCATTCGCGCCTGCGCGGCCAAAGGCGGCGTCGTTTGCGTCAACGGCGTCGGCGCTTTTTTGGGCGAAGACGACACGCGCAGCGAAACCGTTGCGCGCAACATCGACTACCTCGCGCGATTGGGCGGCATCGACCACGTCGGCATCGGCCTCGATTTCGTGTTCGATCAAGACGAACTGGTCGCGTACTTGCAATCAAATCCGCAGCTCTTCGGGCGGGACGCGCAGACGCTGCGCAGCTATGCCTGCGGTTTCGTAGCGCCCGAGCAGATCGCGGAAATCGCGCAATGTTTGCAGGCGATGGGGTACGCGCGGACGGATATCGCGCGCGTGCTGGGCGGGAATCTGCTTCGCGTCGCGCGCGAAGTCTGGAAGTAACTTCAGCCGAAAAGCAGCCCCGCCGGCTGGCGGCCGAACAGAAGCGGAATATACCGCCCCGCAATCCACGAGAGCGTAAAAATCGCAGCGCCGAAAACCACGATCTCCAGCCCTTTGCGCCACGGATTGCGCTCGCCGAGGACGCCGGCGTAGAAGCCGATCCCGAATAATCCCCCAACCGCCAGCAAGAGGCTCGCGATCAGGGTCGCGCGTCCGCCGAGCGAGGTCAGATACGGGATGATCGGCAGCAGCGCGCCGACTGCAAAAGACGAGGCCATCGCGAGCGGGCCGCGCAAATTCGGCTGATCGGCGATGCGCGGATCGATACCGAATTCGTCGCGCATCATCTCGTAGAGATAGATCTCCGGATTCTTCGCCAGGCGGCGCACGATGGTGTGGGCCTCTTCCGCACTAAACCCTTTGAGTTTGTAATAGGCGACTTGCTCTGCGAACTCGTCCTGCGGATTCGCTTCCATCTCGGAGCGTTCGAGATCGATCGCGGCTTGGACGACTTCGCGCTCCGCTTTCGAACCCAGATACTCGCCCACGCCCATCGAAAGTGCGCCGGAGATCAGGCCCAGCAATCCGCTGATGATGACGAACCAATGCTTGCCTTCCGCCTCTCCGACGCCGGTCACGATGCCGAGCGTCGTGAGAATGCCGTCCTGCATGCCGAAAACGAGTTCGCGGATGCTGCGCTGCCGCTCGAGCCTGCGGCGCTGCGGCGTATCGGGAATGCGCGGCTTGACCTTACGCCACCCCGGCGTGTCGACGACGACGCTGTGATCCGGAACAGGCGAGCGCTTTTCGTCCATGCAAGCGGAATTCACCGCGGCAACTCGCGAATACTGGCGTGACATGCCCGACCCGTTCGACGAAGAGTTCACCAAGCAAAACCCGATCGTTGCCGCCGCAATGCGCATCCGCGCCCGCAAGGAACTCGAGCGCGCAGTGGACGCGAACGCCGATCAGCCCGTCGCGTTCGAGGACGCCGAGAGCGCGTTCGCCGCGTTCGGCTCGCAGCTGCAGATGGGCGTAAAGCGCCTGAATTCGATCCTGGGCGAGCGCAGCGGCGTGAAGTTCATCCGTTTGGAGAAACCGGTGCGGCTGCGCTTGCGCTTCGGGGAGAAGCGCGTGAGCTTGGATTTGGATGAAGTGCATCAGCTCGTGCGCATAACGGGCCTCGACCTCGACGGCGAATGGCAATTCGATCCGGACGCCGCGGTTCCGTCGCTCATCAATCTCTCGAAGATCTCGACCGAAGCCGATTACGGACGCGCGCTTACCGCTTCTTCTTTGCTGAAGCAGATCGCGCAGGACGCCGAGTTGCCCCGTCCGCCGCACCTGAGCGGACCCGGACCCCTAAGCTTTTAGCGATTATCTTCGGCGTCGGGCAGAGCTCGTTCACCGGACACTGCGGACAGAGCGGCGTCGGCGCTTTGCAGATCGCGCGTCCGTGGAGAATGAGCCAGTGGTGCGCGTGGCGCCATTTCGGGCGCGGGACGATCGCTTCGAGATCGTTCTCGACCTCGCGCGGCGTTTTGCCGAGCGTCAATCCCAAGCGATGGGCGACGCGAAAGACGTGCGTGTCGACCGCAATCGCCGCTTCTTCGAACACCACGGACATCACGACGCTTGCCGTTTTTCTGCCGACCCCGGCCAGCGCTTCGAGCTGCTCGCGCTCGCGCGGCACTTCGCCGGCATGCTTCTGCACGAGTTCGCGCGCGCAGTTGATGATGTTGCGCGCCTTCATGCGGTAGAATCCGCACGATTTGACGATCTGCTCGACGTCTTCTTGCTTTGCCTTGGCGAGTTTTTCCGGCGTCGGATATTTTTTGAAGAGTGCCGGCGTGGTCATGTTGACGCGCGCATCGGTGCACTGCGCGGAGAGGATCACCGCGATCAGCAGTTCGAAAGGACTAGAGTATTCGAGTGCCGTCTCCGCGTGCGGGTACGCACGTTCGAGAATCTCGAGCTGCTTATGCGCGACCTCTTTGGGAACTTTGCGCAGTGGAAACGGAATCTTCGGCATACCGTCTGATCGTCTAATCCTGCAGCGAAACCTGCTGCTCGTGAACGCGAACGAGGCCGTCGCGCGAGAGCGCTTCCAGCAGGCTCGCCAATTCTTCGGCGCTGCGGCCGATGGGGTCCGTCACGTCGGCATGCAGATCCATCAGCGAGATACGCCGCCCGGGCGGAAGTTCGCGAAGACGGTCGACGATGCGCCCGCGCGCGTAGCGCGTCGTTTGCTCGAACGGTATCGCTTCTTGCGGCGAGCGCTTGCGGGAGTGCTGCGCGCGCGCCTGCTCCAGCCGCGCGGCGTCCACCGGTGCGGCAGCGCACGCCGGCTGCAGCGGACAGAGAAGACATTTCGGCGCGCGTGCCGTGCAGACCGCCGCGCCCAGATCCATCATCGCCGAATTCCAATCGTGGCCGCGGCCGGCCGGAACGAGCGCGCGGGCGTGCGCATCGAGTTCCCGCAGCGCGACCTTGCGCGGATGCTCGAGTCCGTGCAGCAGGCGGTGCGTTACGCGCCGGACGTTGGTGTCGAGCGCCGCATCGTCGAGATCGAACGCGAACGCGCGCAGCGCGGCAACCGTGTACGGGCCGATTCCCGGAAGCGTCCGCAGCGTTTGCTCGTCGCTCGGCATTACGCCGCCGAACCGCTCGGTCACCGCTTGCGCGATCTGCTTCAGGCGCACCGCACGCGAGTTATATCCGAGGCCTTGCCACATACGCAGCACGTCGGCGGTGCTCGCTCGCGCGAGCGCGGCAACATCCGGAAAGCGTTCGATGAATTCTTCGTATTTAGGCAGCACGCGATCCACTTGCGTCTGCTGCAGCATGAACTCGCTCACGAGAATGCGATAAGGATCGCGCGTCATGCGCCAAGGCAAGTGCGCGCGCCCGTGGCGCTCGTACCAGTCGATCAGCAGGCGCGCAGCCGGTTTCACGCGTCTTCTTCGTCCGTATCGGACGCGCGCGCAAACGCCGGCTGCGAGCGCTCGCGCACGAATTCGCGAAACGCGATGATGTCGCGCTCCACGAGCACCACGTCGTCGAGGGACTTCGTTCCGCGGTAGAGTTGCAGCGCGTCGTTGATGACCGAATGGTACATGCGCGGTACGTTTTGCACAGCCCAGACCCCCGCTTCATCCTTGTTGAGCGCCGTAACGGCCCGCGCGGTTGCGCCGTGCAGAACGCGGCACGCGCCGAGGACGGCGTACATCGGCATGTCGCGCACGTGGCCGCGCGCCCAGCGAAAATCCGCTTCCAGCGCACCGATGTACGCATGCCACGGCACGGGACCGAACATCTCGCCCGGCGGCGGTCCGTACAGCGTGACGCCGCGCTCGCGCGCGTCGACGATATTCGCAGCCAGGTCGACGTTCGTACGATCCTCGGTAAAATCGACCTGGCGCCGCCTGATCTTTTCGTGCCACGCGGAGCTGTAATGCACCTCGTACGGCATGGGGTGCTCGAACGCACGCGCGTACCGTTCTTGGATCACGCTGACTTCGATGTCGCCCGGAACGGGCCGCGCGTCTGAGAGTTGCACGAGCGCGAGCGCGAGCGCCTCGCGCAGCGCGGGCGTGAGTTTCCCCCTCGTCACGGCGATGAGATCGATGTCGCTGCGTTCGCGGTGAAACGCGCCCGTCGCGAGCGAACCGTGTACGTACAAACCGGCAAGTTTCTCGCCGAGCACCTCGCCCAGCACGGCGGCGATGCGCACCAAATATTGGCGTACGTCGCGGTCCGCGTCGGCGACGCTGCGTCCGCGGCTCATTGACGCGTCTGCGCGATGGCCTTGCCGATGCGGCGGATTCCCTCGGGAATCTGCTCGCGCGTAACGGGCGTAAGCGCCAAACGGAAATTGTGATCGCCGCCCGAGTTTGCGAAGAACGGCTCGCCGAAGAGAAACGACGCACCCAGCCGTTCGGCCTGATCCAGCAGCGGACGCGCGCGCAATTCGCGCGGTGTCGTCACCCAAACGTAGAAGCCGCCGCCGGGCCTGGTCGCTCGCATCGTCGACGGCCAATGTTCGGCAATGGCGGCGTCGGCCATTTCTCTGCGCAGACGCAGTTCTTCACGCAGCTGCGCGACGTGC
>DATEHZ010000025.1:0-33125 GCA_035279385.1 Vulcanimicrobiaceae bacterium
ATACCCTGCGAGGCCGCGTAAAAACGCTGAATTTGCCGGAGATGCCCGAGAGCGCGACGCTCGTGCGCACCCTGCTCGCACAAGGCAAGTCGATTCGCTATCTCGTGCCCGAAGCGGTTTGGGCGTACATCACCGCTCACCGGGTGTACGGCGTTGAAACACCTGCGTGATCTTGCGGCCATCACAGCACTCGTAGCGCTCGCCGCGTGCGCGGGCGGCACGCAGAATTTGCAGAGCGCGCTCTCGGCGTGCGCGGCGAATCCCGGCGCGCATGCAGAAGTGTACATCCCGCAGGCAACGGTGACGCGCGTGCTGGGCGAGCGCGAATCGCGCAGCGGTCTGCATGAAGGCTTCATCGTCCGGGTCGCGCAGCAGACGTTCAAAGTCGAGGACAACGTCGACATCACCGGTCCCGTTCCGCTGCAGCGCGGGGATGCCGTCTCGCTGCTCGGACAACTCGAGTGCGACGACTACGTGATTCACTGGACGCATCACGATCCGCGCGCGCGCCATCCGGCCGGGTACATCAAAGTGAACGGGCGGCTGTATGAGTAACGCACCGCTCATCATTCTGGCGAGCGCATCGCCGCGGCGGCTCGAGTTGCTGCGTTCGTTGAGCTTCGAGATCGACGTCGTTCCCAGCCATTACGACGAGCCCGAGCATCCGCATCTGGCTCCGCGCGATCTCGCGATTCTGCACGCGCGTCACAAGTGCCAGGACGTACGGCGCCGGCTCAGTGCCGGTGAGCGCGCTTCGATACCCGCGGCCGATACGCTGCTCGTCGCCGCCGACACGGTCGTCGACGTCGACGGCGCAGCGTACAACAAACCCGCGGACGTGCGCGATGCAAAGCGTATGCTGCGCGATCTTTCCGGACGCACGCACATCGTGCACACCGCGTTCGCGCTTGCCGTTGCCGATCGCAGCGAACTCATCGAACATTGCGAGAGCACGTTCGTCACGTTTTTTCCGCTGAGCGAAGAAGAGATCGATGCATACGCCGCGAGCGGGGAGCCGATGGACAAGGCCGGCGCGTACGGCATTCAAGGCTACGGAGCGACGCTGGTCGAGCGCGTCGAGGGCGATTTTTATACCGTCATGGGTTTCCCGCTCGCCCGCTTCGTACGGACGTTGTACCGGTTGGGAATTTCGCTGCCGATAACGAATGCAAGTGCGTAAGTTTCGCACGGCGGGGTAGGCAGCATTTTTACGTATCGGGACGAGCGCAGACTCTTCGCGTTAATCAGTCTGATTATCGTGTCGGCCCTCGTCGCGCTCATCCAAGTAAGCGCCTCCCGGGCAGGCAGCCCCAGTCCGCTCACGACCGCGCTGACGACTGCCGGCATGGCTATCGAGGAAGCGGTCAGTTTCACGGCCGGCGCCGTTCGCGGGGGCGGGCAGGCCGTCGTCAATCTGCCTTCGCTCGCACGCGAAAACAGCGCGCTGCATCAGCAAAACGTCAACCTCCAGCGCGACAACGCGCGCCTGCACGAATTGCTGGCCGCCTATCAGCAAGATACCGGCATCGCCCCGCGGCTCGCGGAATATCCGCGCGCCGTCAAAGCGCGCATTATCGGCTTCCCGCCCGAAAACGGCATCCAGAGCGCGACCATCGACAAGGGCACGCGCGACGGCTTGAGCGCGGACGACGGCGTACTCTCCGCCGACGGCGTGGTGGGGCGCATCGTCGAGGCGGGCCCGTTCACCAGCAAAGTCGCGCTGCTCACCGATTTCACCAGTACGATTCCCGCGATCGTTCAGCGCGGCCGGTACTGGGGCGTCGCAAAAGGCAACCAAACCAGCGTGCGTCTGGACTACGTCTCGCAAGACGCGCCGCTGCGCATCGGTGACAAGGTCGTCACCGGTGAGGCCCGCTCGTTTCATTCCGGTGCGCTCATCGGCACGATCGTCAAGATCGAGCGCAGCGATTCCAGCCTGTATCAAACGGCCGTCGTGAAGCCGGCCGCGGATTTCTCCACCCTCGATCGCGTCGTCGTTGTTCCGAAGTAACGAACCCACCGGCGTGCGTGTGAACACGCGCACCGGCCCCGCCAGCGCTCCGATCGTCGCACCCGCGTGGTGGACTGCTGCGCTCTATCTGCTGATCGCGCTGCTCGCACAGCTGGAACTGATGCACTACATCACGTTCCGCGGCGCCGAAGCCAGCGCGGTCCTCGTCGTCGTCGTGTGGTATGCGCTGCGTGCGGATCCGCTGCACGCCGCGGCGTTCGGCCTGGTTGCCGGGCTCTGTGAGGACATCTTCAGCGCGCAAACGGGCATTGCATGGACGACGGCCACGCCGCTGGACGCCATATTCGTCGCCTGGCTCTCGCGCTGGTTCTTTGCCGACTCGATTCCGATTCTCGCCGGCGTCGTCATCGTTGCGACGTTGCTGCGCCGCATGCTCTTCTGGATCGTGATGGCGCTGCAAGGCTATCCCGCAGGGTATGCGCGCCTGCATCTGCACGAAGCGCTCTGGGAAGCGCTGCTCAACGCGGTGCTCGTCACCGTGCTGCTGCTGCTCGCACGCTTTCGCGAGGCTCGGTCGTGAAACGGTACGGGCGCCAATCGCGCTGGGAGTTCTCGCCGTGGCGCCTCGGATTCTTCGCGGCGATGACCATCATCGCGCTGATCGTGGTCGTGGTGCGCCTGGTCAACGTGCAGATCGTGCACGGCGAAGATTATCGCGCCGCCGCGCAGGCGAATCAGGTGCGTCTCATTCCGGTGGATGCGCCACGCGGGCTCGTCTACGATCGCAGCGGACAGGTCGTGGTTCGCAGCCGCCCGGAATTCGTGGTGGCGCTCATTCCGTCGCTCGTCAAGGACATCGACTCCGAACTGCACACGGTCGCGCAAACGATCGGCGTTCCGGTATCGAAACTGCAGGAGCAGCTGCTGCACCACCACGGCGTCAACTATAAAAATTTCGACGAAGTCGCCGTGTACGAACCCTACGGTCCGGTGATCCTCGCCGAAGACATCCCGGTCGCGAAAGTGAGCCGCCTCTCGGAGATTCTAAACGATCTGCCCGGCGTCGACGTCGAAGTGCAGGCGGTTCGGAATTATCCGCACGGAAGCGAAGGCTCCGCCGTTTTCGGCTACGTCGGCCAAATCACACCGGACGAATACAAACGGTTGCGTTCGCAAGGCTACTCGATGAACGACGTCGTCGGCAAAGACGGCATCGAATACGAGTACGACAAGTACTTGCGCGGTCAACCCGGCGGGCAGCGCATCGTCGTCGATTCGCAAAGTCAAGTCGTTCCGAGCATCAAGCTGCCGCCCAAACAGCCGGTGCCGGGCGACAGCCTCGTGCTCAACGTTGATTGGCGTCTGGAACACATCGCGGAGCAAGCGCTGGCAAACGGCATTCATTCGTGGACCGGCGGAAAGCGCCGGCTCGGCGGAGCCGTCGTCATTCTCGATCCGTGGTCCGGTCGCGTGCGCGCGATCGCGAGCTATCCGTCCTACGATCCGGACGCCTTTGCATCGGACGACTATAAGCGCATTGCCCGGTACTTGCTGGATCCGATGGATCCGCTGTTCGACCGCGGCATTGCCGCGGCCACGCCGACCGGGTCGACGTTCAAAATGATCACGGGATCGGCAGCGCTCACGACCGGTGTCGTGAAGGCCAACGAAAACGTTTACGACTCGGGCGCCTGGGACTGCTACGGCGCCGAGTTCCGGGACATCGCGGCGGGAGGCCTGGGAAATACGACGTTCGTGCACGCGCTTGCCGCATCGTCGGACGGCTATTTTTATCAAATGGCCTGGCGTCTGGGCAACGATCGCCTGCGCAAGTTCGCGCAATACTACGGTATCGGGCAGAAGACCGGCATCGATCTGCCGGGCGAATACGCCGGCAACTATCCGACGAATGCGTGGATGCTCAAAGTGGCGGGCGTGCCGCTCGAACCCTCGGACGTGTGCAGTCTGGGCATCGGACAGGGTGCACTCGAAGCGACGCCGCTGCAGATGGCCAACGTCGAATCCGCCGTCGTCAACGGCGGCACGCTCTACAAGCCGCAAGTCGTCTCGGAGATTCGCGATCCGCAAGGGCGGCTGATCAAGAAATTCGATCCGCAAGTCATCCGGCACGTGCCCGTGACGCCGCAGTCGCTCAAAGCCGTGCGCGAAGGCATGAATCAAGTCACCGAGCCGTGGGGCACGGCGTACGGTTTGAAGATCAACGGTTTACCGTACGGCGGCAAGACGGGAACCGCGGAGACGGGCAACGGTTCGGGCGCCAACACGACGTGGTTTGTTGCATACGCACCGTCGAATCACGCGAAGATCGCGATGGCGGTGTTCGTCGATCGCTCCGGCGGTTACGGCGCTTCCGTCGCCGCGCCGATCGCGCGCGAGATCATGGTCAAGTACTTTAACATCAAGGATCCCGGCCCGGGCTATTAAGCGTCAGCGCTCAAGCGCAACGTCGATGGCCGATCGCACGTGCGGATCGTTTTCTTCCGAGCGCGCGCGTTTCAAAATCTCGCGGCTCCACTCGGAGTCTACGATACCCAAACGCTCGACCATGTCCAGACGCATCGGCACGTCCGCGCTTGCAAGGGTATCGTCGACCAAGCGCGTCCACGAACGCGCACCCGCAGATACCGGCGCTTCTTCCCGCAGCGATCGCATCATCGCGGAACTGATCGCGAGCAGCAGCAGGCCGGCCGCGAAGATCACGGCGATCACGATCCAGGTTGCAGATGCCACGGCCGCCCTGTCCGCTACGGGACGCTGTACTGCGCGGCGGCGCGCAACGCGTCGAGCACCGCGCCGAGCGCATCGTCGAGCGTGCGGTTGACGCTCGAACTCAAGACCCGATGAAACTCCGGCATCGGCAGCGTCTCCAGAACGCTGAAGACCTTGATCAATTCGGTGCGGTAAAGCCCAAGCACGTTGCTCTGACCCTGCCCGGAGCTTCCCGAAGGGCCGCCGTTGTACTCGACGCGTTCGCCGAGCAGATGTGCGCTCACGATCCACGGCACGACCGAGCCGAGCGGTGCGTGCTCGAGTTCGTCCGCGCGCTTGCGCAATGCGTCGACGTCGACTGCGCCGCTCAAACGCACGATGCCGCCCGAACGCTCGGCGAGCGGCGCGGGAGAAGCGTCGAGCACCGCATCGAGCAGTGCGCGCAGCGCGAAGCGGCCGTCGCGATCTTCCAAATCCTTTGCCGTCAGCGCCAGACGCGGCATGCGCAGGCGCACGAACAAGCGATCCAGCGGCGCGCGAATGGCGCGCGCGGCGTTCTCGACGGTTTGCGAGAGGCGCGCATCGGCCCCGGCAATCGCATTCGGCAGGAGTGCGCGTACGGCAAAGAGATGCGGAATCAGCCCGCCCGCATCGCTCTTTTCCAGCGTGCGAATCGCTTGCGTGAGTTCTTCTTGCGAGAAGTCCGCGTACAACACGCACGCCGCTGCGCCGATCTGCGGCGAGGTCGCCTCTTGCGGCTGCCGCAGCGGCGGCTGGATGGGCGGCGCCGCCGGTGCTTGCACCTGGGCCGCGTGCGGCGTTTCAACGGCGGGTGCGGGCGGCGGCGGAACGATGGCTTCGATCGGCGGCGTTTCCAACGCCGGCTGCAATGACGCAATAGAGATCGGCGTGCCGGCCGTACCCGCTACGAGCGAGGGGCTGGAGAGTACGTGCAGCGTCGGTGCGGCAAGGCCCAGCGAGTGTCCGCCGTCCCATTCGACGACGGCGCGCGTGTCGACCGCGGTGCCCGCGGCGAGCGGCGAAATGACGAGCATCTCCCAGCGCACGCGCAGATCGATGCCGGGATTGACGTCGGTGAGCAGCAAGCCGCGCTGCGACCACAGCTGCGAGGTTCCAAGATCGTCGCCGAGCACCATGCCGTTCAGCGTCGTGCTCCCCGGAACGTACACGGCAAGGTTCGACGGCACCGCGCGCACCACCAAATGCTCGGCCGGCCCGTCGCCGGTATTACGCAACGTGATTTCGTACGCGACGCGGTCGCCCGCATTGATCGTTTCGCCCGGATTGCAGCGCAGCTGCGCATCGCGTTCGAAGTCGGGCTCGGCGAACGTCGCGATCTCGAGCGGATCGAAATGCACCGGACTGACTCCGCGTCCCGACAACGTGCCTTCGAGCGCGAACGTCCGATCGCGCCTGGCGCGCAGCAAGCGAACGGCCACGCGCGCCTCGTGCGTCGTCTCCGCAGGAACGTCCCCGAAGCGCAGCAGCCTCGCGCCTTCGCGCCGCGCGTTCTGCGCGCGTTCGATGACGGCTTCCGGCGGTAATTCGAACTCCATACGCGCGTCGCGCAGCACGTCGGCGCCGTCGTTGGTGAAGCGAATCGCAATCTCGTGCGTTTGACCGGGCCGCAGCGGCTGCGATTGCACGCGTTCCCAGGTGCACGACGCGGCCGCAACGTGCGCGCGCGAACGCACGACGACGTGCGCGACGCCCAGATCGAAGGTGCCCGATACGAACTCGAGCACTGCGCCGAGCGTGACCTGCGAGCGATCGGGAACGGGCGATGCAACGCGAGCGTGCACCGTAAAGACGCGCTCGGCGTGCGGCTGCACGATGCCCAGTGAGAACGGTTCCTCGTACGGTGCCGCCTCTTCCGGCGACTCCGCGATGCGTACGTCTTCAAGAAACGCGCCGGGAATGACGCGCAGGCGCACGTCCGGTTCCGCGGTGGTGCCGTCGTTGAAGACGTGCGCCGTGAACGTCACGTCGTCGCGCGCGGAGACCAGCCCGCGATCGACTTCGATGTAGTTGCGCGCGCGTGTGAAGCGCGAGTTCGCGCGTACGCGCAGCGTGCGCGTGAAGCGGCGCTCCCCGCCTTTCCAGCGCAGCAGCGCGACAATCGGCAGTTCGCCGCCGCTTTGCATCGTCACGATGCTTGCGATGCCGGCATCGGCGATGCGGCCCGCAGGAAGCGCGCCCAGCGAGAATGCGGCGCCGGCGAAGGCTTCATCGCTGACCGGCTGTCCGTCCAGATGCGCCGATCCGGGCGTGTACGCCAAACCTTCCGGCATTTCGAACGCGATCGAGACGTTGTGCGCGTCGCCCGTTCCGCCATTGGCGATACGCATCGTCATCGGCACGCGCGTTCCCGGTGCGACGACGTCGTCGCAAAAGACCGTGAATGCCGTGTCGTCGTTCGCAAAATTCGCCGGCGATCGGACGACGATCTCCGCAGAGGTCACGGTGAATTCTTCGATCTCGCGCGAGGAAATCGCGCCGCCGGCTTTGATGCGCGTGCCGTCCGCCAGCGGCGCATCGATCGTCGCTTGATATTCGGCGACGACGGACTGCCCCGGTGCAAGGCGTTCGGCGACGATGGTTTCGTTCGCGTAGTCGAACGGTTCGTCGGGCGCGTTCACCAGCGCGCGCCCGGCAACGCGCGCGCTGCGCGGCACGTAACTAGTGTTGGCGGGCAAGGGCAAAAACGCGAGAACCTCGTGTGCGCTCGACGCACCCGTGTTCGCAATGATTGCGCGTATCGTGATGAGATCGCCGGGTTTGGGCGCATCGGGGGCCGCAATCATAAGCAGCGTCGAGGTATTCTGCAGCAGCGGTTCGCTGCGGACGACCAGGCGTTCGCGATTGGAGCCGAGCACCGGCGTTTGATCCGTGCTGAGCGCCGCTTGAAAGAATAGTTCGGTTCCGTCTTCGATGCGTTCGTCGACGTGGAACGTGCAGGCAACGCGGCGCTGCGCGTTCGGCGCGAGATCGTCCAGCGCGGCGCCCTCACTTGAGATAAGCCGCTCGTCTTCGAGCGGCGCATCGTCGATCGTGTCGCTCCCGGCAGCGGCGCTCACGCCTGAAGGCGCTGCAAAACGAACGCGCACGCCGGTGGCGGGCGCGCCGCCCAGGTTCGAGAATGCGAATTCGACGCGAACGTTCTCGCCGGGCGTGACGGTGCGGTGCGGCGTCACAACGAGCGTTCGCAGACTCTCCATAAGCGGCGGAGAGCCAGGTGCGAAGACGCCGGTCAGCGCGCTGGTCTGGGGGCGATCAGAACCTGCCACGGCGTATGGTTTTCAGTCGAGCAGTTCGAGCGTCCTGGCGAGACGCTCGGAACGTTCGCCCGGATGGCGCTGCGCGTAGGCGTCGAGCGTCCGAGAATCGCCGCGCCGCACGAGCACGTGTGCCGCCGCCAGCGCGACGGCGTCGGACGGATCGTCGAGCGCGTGGGTCAGCAGCCGCAGACTGCGCTCGTCCCGCAAATCCGCGACCGCGAAGATCAGATCGCAGCGCGCCGACTCGGAAAGACCGGCGAATTCATCGCCGGCCTCCTTCGTCCAATCGGTGCTCGCGGTCCACGGCTCGAGCGGCGGACGCGCGGGCTCTTCGCGCACGGCGGCGCGCGGCGCAAACAGCGCGTACGCGCCGAGGACGACGCCTGCGATAAAAACGGCGGCCAAAACCGCGAGGACGATCGTCATGCGGGCAGATGCGCGAGCTGCGTGCGAACCACGTCGAGCGCGCCGTCGAGCACGGGATACGGCTTGCGCTGCAGCGCGTCGATAAACGCGGTCTCGTCTACGCCGGTTAGTTCGTCGAAGGCCGCTACCAGCAATTCGCGATAGTTGCGTAAGCCGTCGCCGGCGCTCGGCAGCAGGCGCGCAAGAATCGCCCACGGCAGAGCCGTGCCGATGGCCGCATCGCCGAGCCGGTGACGCAGTTCGGCGATCTCCTCCGGTGCGATGCTGCCGTGCAGAACCAGCGAGCCCGAGAGCGCGGCCGGTGCGGCCGCGGGATCGAGATCCCCCAGCAGCGCATCGAGCGCGTCGCGTGCGGCCGCAGATTCGAGATCGCGCGGCGCGATCACGTACGTCGGCATACGCAGTTTGATGAAGACGCGATCAAGCGTTTCGCGCAGCGTCTCCCGCACGTCGCGCAGATGCGCCTCACCGCTCACCGACGCCGCGTCCGGAAAGAACGCGCGAATCGCAAACAAATGCGTCACCAGACCCGTGAAGCGCGCTTCGCCCAGAAAGCGCAGCGTGCGCGTGAGCCGGTCGCGATCGAATGCGATCACGCACTGCACGCCTTCCGTCCCGGGCGGCGCGCTTGTGAGCACGCTCGCGGTTTCATGCGCGTGCACGCCGTAGCCGTTGCTGCTCGCGGTCAGCGAGAGAATCGATCCGCCCGGAATCTCCGGACGCGCGACCGGCGTTGCGGGCGGCAACTCGACGAAGCGATCGTCGCTGCCGGGCAGCGCGCGCTGTCCCGATCCCGCGAACGAAGGTCCCAGCATGCCGTCCAAACCGAACGGCAATCCGGAGATCGTGTTCGCAAACGCGGGCGCGCAGCGGACCTTTACCTCCGCCGCGGAGATGTCGTCTGTGCGATCGCCGTCGTAGGTCACGCGCGCCGCACGCACGATCGCCTCACCCGACGGCAACCCGTTGTGGACCACTTCGCGCCAGCGAATCGTCGCTTCGATGCCCGGATCCACTTCGCTGAGCACGATGCCGCGCTCGCCCATCAGCGGCGAGAGCGCGCCGCCGTCGCGCACGGGCAGATCGTTCACCGATGTGCTGTTGGGCACGTAGATCAATGAGTCGAGCGGCGCAACCGTAATGGCAACCTTGCGAGCGGGTCCGTCGCCGCTGTTGCGCACGTGCAGAATGAACTCCACCTCCGCGCCGGCGTCGACGATTTCTTCGGGTTCGCTGCGCAGCGTTCCGATGCCGAAGTTCGGTTCGGCGGTCGTTACGATCGCGAGGCTCGAGAGCTGCACCGGCAACATCGCATCGGCGCTGAGCACCGATTCGATCGACACGGGATGAGCTCTGGCCAAACTGCGCAGCAGCCGCACGCCCAGGCGGGCTTCGGCGCTCGCGCCCGGAGCGATCTCGCCGAAGAGCAGCGCCGAGCGTTCGCGCGTCGCGCCTTCGACGGTCTCCAAACGGGCTTCCGGCGAAACGTAGAGACGCAGCTTCACGTTTTGCGCGCTGTCGGTGCCCTCGTTGCGAACGCGCACGAAAACGTCGACGAGCTGGTTCGGACGAAAGACGTCGTCCTGCACGAGCGTGAGCGCGGAACTCTGTGAGGAGAACGCGGGATGCGATTCCACGCGCCACTGCACCGCGCTCAGCGCCGTTTCGCCGAGTTCGCGCGTGTGCAGGCTCGCGCCCAAATGCAGTTCGCTGCGATCCGGGTACGGGGTGCGCACGCGCGCGCGGACGGTAATCTTGCGCGACGCGTACGCGTCGATGACGCCGAGATCGACGCTTTCATTCTCCAGATCCAAACGCACGTTCTTGTCGAATACGCGAACGTCGTCCAAGCCCGGATCGACGTGCAGGTGCAGCACGGCATCCGTCGCCGCGGCGCTGCCGTCGTTGGCAATTGAAATCACCGCTTCGCACTCGTCGGAAGGATGCACGACCGCACCGGTAACGCGCGCGATCCCGTTGTGCCGCGGCGCGAAATGCGGCGCGGAACGTGCCGTTACGGCGGCTTCGAAAACGCGCTCTCCGCCGCTCCAATGCAGCGCCGGCGCAACGCGCAGCACGCTCGCGTCCGCCATCGGTGAGGCGATCGTCGCTTCGGCTACGAACTCGACGCTCTCGCGCGCCGCAATCGTGCCGATATCAAACGTCAGCGCATCTTTTTTGCGCTCCCGAACCGGATGGCCGTCCAGGCGCACGGAGCCGCGCACGTGAATCAGGCCTTCCGCAAGCGCGTACGAGATGACGACGTTTTCCGCGCTCGTCGTTCCGCTGTTGTACGCCTGCAGCCGCAGCAGCACGCGCGCCCCCGGCGCCGCTTCCGCGGGCTCTATCGCAAAACTCGTGCGCTCGTTCTCGAAATCCGGCTGCGCGTGAATCGTCAGCGCCGCCGCTTCAAGCGCAAATGCCGATGTTTCTTGTGAGGCGGCCTGCGCGCGCACGACGATGCTCGTGCCGTCTTCGCACGGGTCGTCGATACGCACGCGGTATTGCAGCGTCACCGTCGCACTGGCGGGGAGCGTTTGCGAAATCACGGGCGCGTGCACGCGATCGAACGGCGCGAGAAGATCGCGCTCGAGCTCGCGGCCGTTCACGCGCGCGGTATTGGGAATGTAACTCGTGTGCTCGGGAACCGGCGCAACGACCACGACGTCGTGCGCGCTCGATTCACCGGCGTTATGCACGCGCACGACGATCGTCGCCTCGCCGCCGGGACGCGGCTCGTGCTGGCGGGATTCGATCGACGCGTTGGTGAGCGCGTTCTCGAGCGCGGGACGGCTGCGAGCAACCAAGCGCACGATATTGGAGCCGACCGGCGCGAGTTCGAAGGCCGCGACCGCCGCCTGCAACTCGACGGTCGAGCCGTTCTCGATGGCGCCCGCGACGCTGTAGGCGATTTCGATGCGCCGCTCTTGGCCCGGCGCGACGTCGCCGATGTCCGCACCCGCTCGTGCGAGCAGCGGCGTATTGCCCTGCTCGTCATCGAGCTGCGTGCCGTCGAGTTGACCGCTTCCGACCAGATAGACCAAACCATCGGGTAAGTTGAATCGTACGCGCACGCCGTTCGCCGTTGCGCCGCCTTGATTGCGGAACGTGAAGCTTGCGCGCACAGTCATCCCAGGTTCCAACTCGCGCTCGGGCGAAACGACGAGGGTCCGAAGTCCCTCGGGTATAGTTGGTGCTCCCGGCGTAAATACGTCTGTCAGGGTGCGCATAAATTTATCGCGAGACTTCGCCGTGAGCCAATCGGCCCCTTGACTAAAGTCTGAATCATTCGAAAGGTTTTACAGTCGATGATCGCAACGAAAGTCGATCGAATTGCCGACGCCGTCTCCCGTCTCGGATCGGAGAGCGCGTTCGAAGTACTCGCTCGCGCCAAAGCGCTCGAGGCGGAAGGCAAGCGAGTCGTACACATGGAGATCGGCGAGCCCGATTTCGACACACCGGCGCACATCAAGGAAGCGGGCATCCAAGCGATCCGCGACAACTACACGCACTACTCGCCCTCGGCGGGCATCATTCAGCTGCGCGACGTGATTGCCGACTATGCAGCCAAGTTCCGCCACGTCGAACCGTTCAGCGCCGAAAACGTGGTCGTCGCGCCGGGCGCGAAGCCGGTGATTTGGAATATCCTGAGCGCGATTTTGAGTCCCGGCGATGAGTTCGTGTACTTCGATCCGGCCTATCCGGCGTACGCGTCGTGCGCCAATTACCTCGGCGCGAAGGTCGCGGCGATTCCGCTGCACGAGGAAAAAGACTGGCGCATGGACCTGGACGAGCTCGAGCGCCGAGTCTCGGACAAGACGCGCGCGATCATGATCAACTCGCCGCACAATCCCACGGGCGGCGTGCTCACGAAAAGCGATCTCGAGCGCGTCGCGCAGATGGCGATCGAGCACGACTTCCTGGTGATTGCGGACGAGATCTACAGCCGCAACTTTTACGAGAGCGAGTTCTCGTCCATCGCCACGATTCCGGGTATGCGCGAACGCACGATCATCGTCGACGGTTTCTCGAAAGCGTACGCGATGACGGGCTGGCGCCTGGGTTACGCGATCATGCCCGCGCAGCTCGCGAAGATCGTCACGCTCTTCAACAACAACACGTTCTCGTGCGTCACGACCTTCGTGCAGCAAGCCGGCATCGCGGCACTGCTCGGTCCAGACGAGCCGGTGCGCGAGATGAACGAAACCTTCCGCAAGCGCCGCGACCGTTTGGTGAACGGCCTGAATAAGATCGACGGCGTGTCGTGCACGATGCCCGAAGGCGCGTTCTACGCGTTCCCCAACGTGAAAAAGGTTACCGGCGACGACAAGGCGCTCGCGGCGTATCTGCTCTCCGAAGGCGGCGTCGCCTGTTTGGGCGGCTCGGCGTTCGGTGCGGCGGGCAAAGGCTATCTGCGCTTCTCGTACGCCGCATCGCTCGACGACATCGACTACGCGCTCGAGCAGATGGGACGCTGCATTCCACAGTTCAAAGCCTAGTGTCCGCGCTCTCGCACCTCGAATGCTCGAAGTGCGCGCAGCACTATGACCCGGATGCGCCGCAGCAGCTTTGCCGCTGCGGCGCTCCGCTTTTGGCGCGCTACGATCTGCGCGCCGCGGCCGCCACGTTCACGCCAAAGAATTTGGCGGGGCGCGAACCCGCACTATGGCGCTACGCCGAGCTGCTGCCGCTGCGCAATCTCGGAGACCGCGTGAGTTTGAACGAGACGCTCACGCCGCTCGCACCGCTGCGCGCCTTCGGCGGCGAGATCGGTTTGGAGCACCTGCTTCTCAAGGACGAAGGGGCGCTGCCGACGGGCAGCTTCAAGGCGCGCGGCGCGGCGGTCGGCGTTTCACGCGCAAAGGAACTCGGCATCCGCCGCTTCGCCATGCCCACGAACGGCAACGCCGGAGGCGCGTGGTCGGCCTACGCGGCACGTGCCGGGATGCAAGCGTATATCGTCATGCCGCGCAGCGCACCGGCGATCAATCGCCTGGAGTGCGCGATGACCGGCGCGCATCTTTGGCTCGTCGAGGGACTCATCGGCGACGCGGGCCGCATCGTCGGCAAAGCGGTCGCGCAGCACGGACTCTTCGATGCATCCACGCTCAAAGAACCGTATCGCATCGAAGGCAAGAAGACGCTCGGGTTCGAGATCGTCGAGCAGCTCGAATGGAGCGTTCCGGACGTGCTGCTCTATCCGACCGGCGGCGGCGTCGGCCTCATCGGCATCCACAAAGCCCTGCACGAGCTGCGCGCGATGGGCATGCTCGGCGAGAAGATGCCCCGCATGGTGGCGGTGCAGGCGCAAGGGTGCGCGCCCATCGTGCAGGCATTTCGCGAAGGCAAGCGCGAGTCGGTGCCCTGGCAAAACGCGCACACCGTCGCGTTCGGCATCACCGTTCCCAAAGCGCTCGGCGACTTTCTCGTGCTCGACGCGCTCTACCAGACCGGCGGGACCGCGATCGCGGTCGGCGACGCGGCCATCGTGGAGATGCAGCAGCGCCTTGCCGCGCGCGAGGGATTGCTGATCTGTCCCGAAGGCGCTGCAACGCTCGCGGCGGCGCGTGAACTGCGCGCACAGGGATGGATCGCGCCGGAAGAAACCGTGGTTGCCGTCAACACCGGAACCGGTCTCAAATACTT
The DNA here is from genome assembly GCA_035279385.1 of Vulcanimicrobiaceae bacterium. Taxonomy (GTDB): domain Bacteria; phylum Vulcanimicrobiota; class Vulcanimicrobiia; order Vulcanimicrobiales; family Vulcanimicrobiaceae; genus DATGJX01. The sequence goes on from DATEHZ010000025.1 coordinate 14,074, forward strand.
GGACGTGCCGTATCCGCAGCCGGATGTGCTGCAGCCCGGCGACGATCTGCCGATCGCATAATCAGCACGCCCGCCAGGGTCACGATCGCGGCCTGCACGACCGGCTGAAGCCAGAATGCCTGCGCACGCGCGCCGTAGATAATCGACATCGCAAACCAGGCCGAGAAGCACATCACCGCCGTGCCGAGCGCAATCTGCAGCGCGCGGTTCGATCGCATCGCCGAGTCGTTGGCGCGATACAGATCCGGCGCCGTTCGCGGAAACGCGATCGTGGCTGCACCCATGAGGAAGAATACGATCATCACCGAGAGCACGCGCAAATTGACGCCGAAGACGTAGCCCAGCGCGGTCGATTCGAACAGACTGAGCGACGCGAGTATCGCGCTCACGGTCAAAGCGGCGACCGGGGTGTGAAAGCGCGGGTGCGTTTGCGCAAACCGGTGCGGGATGATGCCGTCCGCGCCCCATGCGTAGATCCAGCGCGACTGCGCTAAAAATCCCGGTAAGAACGTCTTCACGACGATCGCGGCGACGAACACGTTCATGAGCGAGGAAAGCCACGCCGGCATGACGAGGCCAAGCAACCCCGTCGACGTGGTGTAGGTCGTGAACCCGTGCGCCGCAAGTGCCGGGATGGCGTTCCACGGCACGGCGTGGTAGACCGCGAACGTGAACAGCGTATAGATCACCGTAACGAGCAGCACCGCGATAAGGACGCCGCGTGAGAGCGAGCGGCGCGCGTCCACCGCCTCGCCGCCGGTTTGCGTCGCCGTCGAAAGACCCAAATAGCCGTAGAACAAGAGCGGAAGCGCGGTGAGCACCGCGCCGGCGGTACTCGTCGGTTGCGAGCTGCGCTGCGCGAGCAGTGCTTGCATTGAGAGATGCAGTCGCGCGCTGAGCGCTGCGGTGAAGTGCTCGGGCGTCGTCGCAAAGCCGAACGCTACGATCGTTATCGCGACGGCGATCACGAAGAGCATCGCCGCAACGGTCAGCACCGCGGCGAACCGTACGCCTCGCACGTGAATCAGCCAAATGCCCCAGAGCAGCACGAGTCCGCATAGGATCGTGCCGGGCGTCGAGGTGAGCGCCGCGGCCGCGTGCGTCCAGCCCAGGGAACTGCACGCGTTCGCCAAAAATTTCGGCGCTAGGTACGCGAGCGTGCCGAGCGAGCCCGTCACGCCGAACCACGCCAGCAGCGTCGCGAGAAATCCCCAGCGAGTTCCGAGCGCGTCGCGCAGAATGACGTACTCGCCGCCGGCGCCGATGAGTCCCGACGCAAAGAAATAGCGGTAGACCACGACAGTCAGCAGCGTCAGGGCACCGCCGGCCAGCATGAGCCACGGCACCAGATTGCCGACGCCGGGAACGGTCTGCTGGATCTGCGTCGAGACGAAGAACAGGCCGGCGGCAATCTCGTTCGTAACGCCGAACGCGACCACGGCCCAAGTCCCCAGAACGCGCCGAAGCGGCCGAACGTGCATCAAGCAGATTTCACGGCCCCGCGCCGAAAGACTTTCCGGTGCCGGTCATCCTTACGCAGCACTACTCTTCCGCCAATCGTATTTACGATGATGTGGAATACGCGCTGTACCATTATCCACGGCAATACTTCAGTCGCATTAGCGCCTACGACCGTTTCATCTACTATCGCCCGCTCGGCAAGAGCGCGCCGCGACTTGATTCTAAAACGTACTTCGGGCACGGCATACTCGGACAGTGGTGGGAAGATCCGCTCCGGCCCGATCACCGTTATGTCCCCTTGCGCCAAGCGCAAGAATTTCCTCACCTGGTTCCGATCTATGCGCGCAGCGGCGAATACTACGAGACGGAAAGTAATTCGCCGCCGTCGTTTCAGTCGGCAGTACGCGAAATCTCGGAGACGGCTTATTGGAAGATTCTCGCCGCAGGCGACGTTAAATCTCGCGACCTGAGCGCGGTACCGGATACAGAGCTTGTCGCAGCGCAAGGATATGCTCCGCTCACATTCTTGCCACGGGATTCACTGCGCGAAATCAGTGCGATTCCCGGTGGCGCGGGATACAAGCCGCATGGCGATAACCGCCCCAACGTTTACGAGTCCGCTGCGCTGCAAGAACGTGCTCGCAACGATCATCAAGCAGTCCTTCGGCTGATTCAAGAACGTGTCTTCCAGCACGGCGGCGCTACCTGGTACAACAATAACATCGACCTCTACGCGCGCATCGACGAGTGCCGCATGCTAATAGAAGCAAAAAGCCTAGTGGATCTGCGGGCCGCAGTCGATCGCATGCGCTACGGTATCGGTCAGCTTGCGGACTACGATTTTCGGTATCGGGACGAGCTTGGTCATCCCCAGAAAGTATTGGCCTTCGGAGCCCAACCGGACAGGCAAACGACATGGATTGGCAGCGTACTCGACGATCAGCAAATCGCGTTTGTCGCCAATGCTGGCGGACGTTTGATACCAATGAATCAGCGCGCCGAATCGTTGCCGTTGTTCTAAAGCATCTGTGTTGACGCGAATGAACATCGGTTTTGCAAACTCTTCCCGGCCCACTGGACGTGCGGCGTTTGCGCTTGCGTTTAATGCGGTATCTTCGCTAGCTGCACATCGCTAGCTCGTTCGCACAGCGAGCATACGCACGTAAGCGGCTTTTTTGTTGCGCTATGTTACCCGTTTAGCGCTGCGCGCAACTAGGAACGTAACGCGTATGCGAGATAGCCGTCCACCATGGCCCGTCATGCGTCAGCTCGAGCGGGATCCGCTTGCGCTGGGCGCGGCCGCTCAATCGGATGCGAACCGTGAATGGCACGCCCGTACGGAAGGCGTGAAAGCGGTCAAATCCGTCTGTCCCTTCTGCGCCGTCGGTTGCGGTCAATTACTGTACGTCAAAGACGATAAACTGATCCAAATCGAAGGCGATCCGGAGAGTCCGATCTCACGCGGACGCTTATGTCCCAAGGGCGCCGCGACGCGCACGATGGTGCAGAGCCCGACGCGCGAGTATAAAGTGAAGTACCGGCGGCCGTACGGTACGGCGTGGGAAGAGCTCTCGCTCGATCGGGCGATGGACATGATCGCCGATCGCGTGCTCAAGACGCGGCGCGAAACGTGGGTCAGCCGGGAGGAAGGCAAAGACGTCAATCGCTGCGAGGGCATCGCGAGTCTGGGCGGCGCGACGCTCGACAACGAAGAAAACTACGTCATGAAAAAACTCTACACTGCGCTCGGCATCGTGCAGGTAGAGAATCAGGCGCGAATTTGACATAGCTCGACGGTTCCCAGTCTGGGAACTTCGTTCGGCCGCGGCGGCGCTACCACGTTCCAGCAAGATCTGCAAAACTCCGACTGCATCCTCATCATGGGATCGAATATGGCGGAGAACCATCCGGTCGGATTCCAATGGGTTATGGAAGCGCGCGAGCGCGGAGCGCGGCTCATTCACGTGGATCCGCGCTTCACGCGCACCAGTGCGATGGCCGATTTGCACGTTCCGCTCCGCGCGGGAACGGACATCGCGTTCCTGGGCGGCATCATCAACTACATTCTGCAAAACGATCGCGCGTTTAAAGAGTACGTCGTCAACTATACCAACGCACCGGTGATTCTGCGCGAAGATTTTCAAGACACCGAAGACCTCGACGGATTCTTCTCCGGATGGCATCCCGACAAGAACGGCTACACCTTCGAGACGTGGATGTACGAGGGCATGTACGAACACGGCGCCGCGGGACAGCGCGAAGCCGAGGCGAGCGATACCGGTTTCCTGGGCAGCGGCCAGAAAGAGGACGCGCTCGTTCGGGGCGAGCCGCCGAACATCGACAAGACGCTCGCACATCCGCGCTGCGTCTACCAGGTGCTCAAGCGTCACTACGCACGGTACACGCCCGAAATGGTCGCGAAGATCTGCGGCGTGCGGCCGGAGCAGCTTCTCGAAGTCGCGGAGGCGCTTTGCAGCAATAGCGGCCGCGAACGCACGAGTTCCATCGCGTATTCCGTCGCCTGGACGCAGCATACGTTCGGCGTGCAGATGATCCGCTCGGCGGCGATCGTTCAATTGCTGCTCGGCAATATCGGGCGCCCCGGCGGCGGCATTCTCGCGCTGCGCGGGCACGCATCCATCCAAGGCTCGACCGATATTCCGACGCTCTTCAATATTTTGCCGGGATACATCCCCATGCCGCACGCGACCGCGCATCACGACCTCAAGCATTTCATCGAGTGCGAATCGGCCAAGACCGGTTACTGGGGCAACACGGACAAGTACATCGTCAGTCTGCTCAAGGCGTGGTACGGTGATCGTGCGACGGAGGAAAACGACTACTGCTTCGGCTTGCTGCCGCGCATCAGCGGCGATCACTCCGCGTATCGCAGCGCGATGGCCGCGATCGACGGCAAGCTGAAAGGCTATTTCATTTGCGGAGAAAATCCGGCCGTCGGGAACGCCAACGCCGGCCTGCATCGCCGCGCGCTCGCAAGCCTGGAATGGCTTGTCGTGCGCGACTTTCAGGAAATAGAAAGCGCCGCGTTTTGGTACGATTCTCCGGAGATCGAGTCCGGCGAACTGCAGACGCAGAACATTGCGACGGAGGTCTTCTGGATGCCGGCCGCCGCGCACACCGAGAAAGACGGCTCGTTCACCAATACGCAGCGGCTTCTGCAGTGGCACCACAAGGCGGTGGAGCCGCAAGGCGACGCACGCTCGGAGCTGTGGTTCTATTATCATCTCGGCAAACGGATCAAACAGAAGATCGAAGCGCAGGACGAGCCGTGGAGCGACGCAATCCGTTTCCTGACGTGGGACTATCCCACCAAAGGCGCGATCGAAGAGCCGGACGCGCACATGGTGCTGCGCGAGGTCAACGGCTGGGACGGCGAGGGCAAAGCGCTTTCTTCCTATACCGAACTCAAAGCCGACGGCAGCACCGCCTGCGGCTGTTGGATCTATTGCGGCTGCTATCAAGACGAGCAGAACCAAACCGCACGGCGCAAACCGCGTACCGATCAAGACTGGGTCGCGCCGGAATGGGGCTGGGCGTGGCCGGCAAACCGGCGCATCATCTACAATCGCGCCTCGGCCGATCCCGACGGCAATCCGTGGAGTTCGCGCAAAGCCTACGTCTGGTGGGACTCCGTCAAGGAAGAGTGGACGGGCTACGACGTGCCCGACTTCGAGAAGACGAAAAAGCCGTCATACGTGCCGCCCTCGGGCGCAAAACGTGAAGACGCCATTGCGGGCTGGCATCCGTTCATCATGCAGGACGACGGCCTGGGCTGGATCTTCGTGCCGAACGGCGTGGTCGACGGGCCGCTGCCGGCGTATTTCGAGCCGCAGGAATCGCCTGTGAAGAACGTACTGTACGGCCAGCAGTCCAATCCGTGCCGCCAGCAGTTCCCGCGTCCGTTCAACGAGTACGATCCGTCGCCGGGGGAACTGCACGGAAATCGTTTTCCGTTCGTGCTCTACACGTACCGCCTTACGGAGCATCATACGGCGGGCGGCATGACGCGTACGGTACCGCATCTGTGCGAACTGCAGCCCGAGTTCTTCTGCGAGGTCAGTCCGCAGCTCGCGGAGCTGCGCGGACTGCGCCACGGCGATTGGGCTACGATCTACAACGTGCGCGCGGTGATCGAAGCGCGCGTCATGGTCACCGCTCGCGTGCAGCCGATCCGCCTCAATGGAAAAGTGCTGCATTCGGTCGGTTTGCCCTACCATTGGGGCACGCGCGGCATCGTCACGGGCGATTCCGCGAACGATCTGCTGCACATCGCGCTCGATCCCAACGTGCACATTCAAGAAACCAAAGGATTGTTGTGCGACATCCGTCCCGGCCGCCGTCCGCGCGGTAAGGCGGTGCACACGTTCCTCGAGCAAGTGCGCGCGAGCGCGTATGCGGGAGCACCGTCATGACCACGTTCATCGATCTGACGCAATTGCCGAATCTCACCTCTGCCGAGGCGCAAGCGGCAACCTACGGCGCGGACAAGCGCGAGCGCATGGGTTTCTTCACCGACACGACGCTGTGCATCGGCTGCAAAGCGTGCGAAGTGGCGTGCAAAGAATGGAACGAGCTGCCGCAGGACGGCTACAATTTCACCGGCATGTCGTACGACAACACCGGCGAGCTGAGCGGCGACACGTGGCGCCACGTCGCATTCGTCGAACAATTCGAACGCGCCGGCGAAAAGCCGCAGGGCAAGGGCCGCTGGCTCATGGAGTCGGACGTGTGCAAGCACTGCACGCACGCGGGATGTTTGGACGTGTGCCCGACCGGCGCGATCATTCGCACGGAATTCGGAACGGTGGTCATTCAAGACGACGTGTGCAACGGCTGCGGCTACTGCGTGGTGGCGTGCCCGTTCGGCGTCATCACCGAACAAAAGCAAGAAGGCACGATGGGCAAATGCACGCTGTGCTACGATCGCCTCAAAGCCGGCGAAGAGCCCGCGTGCGCCAAAGCCTGCCCCACCGATTCGATCCAGTTCGGTGCGGTCGACGAATTACGCGAGCGCGCGCAGCAGCGTTTGGATCGCGTGCAGCAGCGCTTCGAAGGCGCGCAGCTCTATCTCACGAGCAAGGACGACGGTATCGGCGGCGGCGGATCGATGTGGCTGCTGCTCGACAAACCCGAAGTCTACGGGTTGCCGCCCGATCCGATCGTGCCGACGAAATATCTGCCGGAGATGTGGAAGACCGCCGGCGTCGCGATGTCGATGCTCGCGGGCGCGGTGATCTTCGCGACGGTTGCGGGAGTGCGGCGATGACCGATGGCTACTACGGACGCTCCATGATCAAGCCGCCCGAGTGGACGGATCTCATTCCCACGTATTTTTTCGTTGGCGGGCTCTCCGGCGCGTCGGCGGCGCTCGCGTTCTCCGAACGTCTGGCGAAAAACGATCCGCTCGCGCGCACCATGATCTTCACGGCGGCCGCCGGCAGCACGGTGAGCGGCTTCTGTCTGGTGGCCGATCTCAAGCGCCCGGAACGCTTCATGAACATGCTGCGCGTGTTCAAGCCGACCTCGCCGATGAGCATGGGCGTCTACGTCTTCAGCGCCTTCGCCGGCGCCGCGACTCTGGCGGCCGCGAGCGAGCTCACCGGCATCCTGCGTCCGGTCGGACGCATCTTCGAAGGCATCGCGGCGCTGCTCGGGCCCGCGATGGCCGTGTATACGTCGGTGCTCATCAGCGACACCGTCGTCCCGGCCTGGCACTTCGGGCGGGAATCGATGCCGCTGCTCTTCGCCGCCACGTCGGCGGCGACCGCGGGTGGGGCCGGCATGCTGTTCACGCCGCCGCCGTTTTCGGCGCCCGCGCGCCGCTTGGCGCTGCTCGGCGGCCTGGCGCTGCCGGTGGCCATCGAGCGTCTGCACATGGAGCTCGGTCCGCGTCAGGAACAGGCGTACAAGCAGCGCCAGGCCGAGATGTTCACGACGGCGGCCAAATACCTGAACTACGCGGGCCTAGCCGCGTCGGTGTTCGCGAAGAAGAATCGCACGGCGGGTGCGCTCGCGGGCTGCTTCCTGCTCGCAGCGGGATTGGCGGAACGCTTCGGCGTTTTTCGCGCCGGCTGCGTCTCGGCAAAAGATCCCGGTTTCACCATCGACGCGCAGCGCCGGCGGATCGGCGAGCGGACGCAGCCCCAGACGCCGACCCGCGTCGTCGAACGCGGCGAGATTACAACAGGCGCATCGCGCGCTTGACGTCGGCGATCGTTTCGATCGCCACCTCACGCGCGCGCTGCGTGCCTTCATCGATGATGCGCTCGACCTGAGCCATATCGGCAGCATACATCGCGCGTTTTTCGCGCAACGGCCGCAGATACGCGTTGAGCGCTTCGGCGAGATCGCCCTTATCCTGCACGCAGCCCAGGGCGCCGGAGCGGCAGTCGCGATCGACCAGCGGCACGTGCTGCGGTTTGATGAGTTTCCAGAGCGAGAAAATCGCGCAGATATCCGGATTGCCCGGATCGTTGCGGCGGATCTTGTTCGGATCGGTGATGTATTTGCGGACTTTTTTGGTGGTCTCGTCCTCGCTGTCGGCCAGCAAGATGAAATTGTTGTAGGACTTGCTCATCTTGCGCCCGTCGATGCCCGGTACTTCCGCGGCGTCTTCCACGAGCACCGCTTTGGGTTCGACCAGAATCTGCTCGCCCTCGCCGTACAAGTAATTGAACCGGCGCACGACTTCGCGCGCAAACTCCAGGTGCGCGACTTGATCGCGCCCGACGGGCACCTCCTCACCGCGGAAGATCGCGATGTCGCAGAGCTGCAGCAGCGGATAGCCGAGAAAACCGTAGGTGGCAATCTCCTGGCCGAGCGCTTCGATTTGACCCTTGTACGTCGGCACGCGTTCGAGCCACGATACCGGCGTGATCATCGCCAGCAGCGCCTGCAGCTCGGAGATCTCCGGAATGCCGGACTGCAGATAAAACGTCGAGGAATTCGGATCGACGCCGGCCGCAAGCCAGTCCAGCACCATCTCGTTGCGCGCGTCGCGAATGACCTGCGGGGTCGCAAAGCCCGTGGTGTACGCATGCAGATCGGCGATTTCGAAGTACGCATCGGCGGTCCGGCAGTAGGTCACCCACTGCGTGAGCACGCCGAAGTAGTGACCGATGTGCAGCTGTCCCGTCGGACGCATACCGGACATCACACGTGGACGTTTTGCCGTTGAAAGTGGTGCGGTCGTGGTCATGAGCGCGCAATATTCGTGCGGACGTACGCGCGAGCCCCCTTCACCGCGGCGACGAGATCGCGGCCGCGCGCGAGTTCGCACGCCAGCGCCATAGCAAGCGCGCATCCGGTACCGCGCATCTTTTGCGGCAGACGCGTGTCGGCGAACGTCCACGAGTCGCCGCCGCGGACCAGCACGTCTACCGGCTCGCCCGGCAGATGGCCGCCCGTGACGAGCGCGGCACTCGCTCCCTGCTCGACGAGCTGCCGTGCGGCGGCGATCATGTCGTCGACGCTCTCGATCGCGCAGCTCGTAAGCCGCTGCGCTTCATCGAGATTCGGCGTGACGATTGCGTGCGTACCTGCGAGAACCGCACGCACCGCTTCGAGCGCATCGCCTTCGTAGAGCGCGCCGCCCGCGCTTGCAGCAAGCGCCGGATCGAACACGATTGGGACGGCAACCTGCCGCAGTATCTCGCACACCGCTGCCGCGATCTCGGCGCTTCCCAGTGCGCCGACGCGAACCGCGCGAGCGCGCGTGAAATCGATCGCGCAGAGTTGCGCGCGCACGAAATCCGGCGGCAGTACGAAGATCCCGTGCACGCCGCGCTCGTCTTGCGCGCTCACCGCGGCAACGATGCTCGCATGTGCGGCGCCGTAATCTGCGGCAACGCGCGCGTCGCGCCCGAGCCCCGCGACGTTCTGCGGATGCGTCGTGCCGATGGAAACGACCAGCGCCGCGCTCATGCGCCGTTCCACAGGCGCACCAGCGCGGCGGTCGCCGCGCGCGGATCGGCTGCCGCCGAGATTGCCGAAATAACAGCGGCCATCGCGACGCCGCTCGCGCGAATCTGCGGCAGCGACGCGAGCGTGATGCCCCCGATTGCGGCTACGGGCAAACTCGTCTGCGCCGCGACGGCGCGCAAGCCCGCAATGCCGATGGGATCGCCGGCGTCCGCTTTGGACGCGGTCGCGTACACCGAGCCCACGCCGATGTAGTCGGCCTGCGCTGCGGCGCGTGCTTCGTGCGGCGTGCCGCACGAAACGCCGATCACGCGATCCGCAAGCGCGGCGCGGATCTCTGCGAGGTCCTCCGCCCGCGCATCCTCCGGGCCTAAATGCACGCCGTCCGCATCGTACCCGTCCACCGCGTGCCAGTCGTCGTTGACGATGAAGAGCGCGCCGTACGCGCGCGTGAGGTCGCGCAGTGCGCGCGCGTGCGCCGGAACGATGCCGCTTTTCGCGCGATACTGCACGATCCGCGCGCCGCCCTCGAGAATCGCGCGCGTCAGTTCCACCGGCTCCGGATGCGCCGCTTCGTTGACGATCGCGTAGACGCCGCGCAGCAGCGCCGCCCGCTGCGCGCGCATCACGGTTTCTTCGGCTTGCGCATGCGCACGAACAGCCATGCGTTGAAACCTAGATAGGCGAGGAACAGGGCGACGACGATTGCGGTGAATACGTAGTCGTGCCGCCGCATCGCGAGCGGAACGAGAATGACGAAGACCATCGCGGCGGCCATCAGCACCGCCATGACCCGTTGAAACGGAACCAGGTTCACTGCTCCAGCAGAATTTCGGCGATGCGAATCAGATCGGTTTCGTTCGCGTACTTGATCTCGATGCTGCCGCCGCTCGCGCCGCGCCGCAACTGCACGGCCGCTCCGAATTTTTGACGCAGACGCGCTTCGAATTCGCGGTCTTCGGGTGCGCTCTGCGGCGCGCGGACATTGCCCGCGACGGGCGGATGATTGATGGTGTTGATGATGCGCTCGAGCGCGCGCACCGAAATACCGAGCTGCGCGGCGCGCTTGGCCAGCTCGATGCGCTGCGTTTCGGGGGCCGCCAGAATCGCGCGCGCGTGTGCCGCGCTCAGCGACCCCTCGGCGATCAGCGCCTTGATGACCTCGGGCAATCCCAGCAGGCGCAGTGCGTTGGTCACGGCCGGGCGGCTCTTGCCCAGGCGCTGCGCGACCTGTTCCTGCGTGAAGTCGTGGGAGTCGATCAGCTCCGCGATACCGGCCGCCTCTTCGAGCGGGTTGAGGTTCTCGCGCTGAAGGTTCTCGATGATCGCGACCTCGAGCGATTCGCGATCGTCGCTCGTGCGGACGATGGCCGGAACGGTGCTGCGCCCCAGCGCCGCGCATGCGCGCCAGCGCCGCTCGCCCGCAATGAGTTCGTAACCGTCGCCGCGCTCGCGCACGAGAATCGGCACGAGGACCCCATGCTCGCCGATGGAGGCCTTGAGCTCGTCCAGCGCCTGCGGATCGAAGGTCTTGCGCGGCTGGTGCGGGTTGGGCCTGATGCGATCCACCGGAATCTGGCGGATCGCGTCGACGACCGGGGGGGCCGCCGGATTGGCGCCGGCGGCGGTATGCAGCGGCGAGGGGTCGCCGAGCAGCGCGCCCAGGCCCCGCCCCAGGCCCCGTTTGGGAGCCGTACTCACTGCGCCACCGCCTTGGCTTGAACGTGCGTTTCGAGCATCTCTTTCGCGAGCGACATGTACGCCTGCGCGCCGCGCGACTTCAGATCGAACAAAATCACCGGCTTGCCGAACGAGGGAGCCTCCGAAAGGCGCACGTTGCGCGGAATCTGCGTCTTGAACATCTGCCGCGGAAAATACGCGTTGAGTTCATCCAGGACTTCCATTGCAAGTTTGGTGCGCCCGTCGAACATCGTTACCAGCACGCCCGTAATCTGCAGCTTCGGATTGAGCGCCTCTTGAACGCGCCGTACGACGCTCGTGAGCTGCGAGAGCCCTTCGAGCGCGTAATACTCGGCCTGCACCGGAATGATGATCTCTTGCGTCGCCGTCAGCGCGTTGATCGTCAGCAAGCCGAGCGACGGCGGACAGTCGATCAGCACGAAGTCATAGTTGCCTGCGATCGGCTCGAGTACGCCTTTGAGGCGGTTTTCACGCGATAATGCCGACACCAGTTCGATCTCCGCGCCGGCGAGGTTGATCGTGGCTGGAATAATGTCGAGATTATCGATCTCCGTGCGCCGCAGCACTTCGTCGAAGGACGCGTGGTGCATCAGCAGATCGTAGACGTCGCGTTTGAGCTCGGACTTGTTGACGCCCAGGCCCGTCGACGTATTGCCTTGCGGATCGAGATCGACGACCAGGACGCGTTGTCCCAGCACGGCAAGCGCCGCACCGAGATTCACGGTCGTCGTGCTTTTGCCGACTCCGCCTTTTTGATTGACGAGCGCGATGATCCGCGAGATTGGACGAAGACCCCCTAGGAAATTTCGCGGCGCTCATGAGCAAGAAACTGCTCTAAAAGCGCGCGTAGCGTGGCTGGCTCATTGCGCTCCGGCTGCTCCGTGACCTGCTCGAACAAGTACTGCAGCGCGTCGCCGACGCGCCGATCCCCGCGGTATCCGGCGGGCGCAAGACCCATGCGGACCATCGCTTGAACGACCGCATCGCCGTCGATCTGTAAATCTTTGACGGAGAATGCCGGTTTGCGAGCGACCTCGGCGTAGACGCGGGCTTGAAAACGCTCGTTGGAATCGTCGCGCTTGGGCAAGCCGCTGCCGGCGATGTCGGCCGCCCGCAAAGCAAACTGGCGATCCAGATGCTCGACGCCGATGCGCCGCACGAACCGGCGTATCGCGGCGTCGCTCAGGTCCGGATCGGCGACGTACATATGCTGGCGCACCAGATGCTCCACCGTGCCGGTCACCTCGTTCGAAAAACGCAAGCGGGCAAGCATGTCGCGCGCCATGTCGGCGCCGGTCTGCTCGTGGCGGTAGAAATGCGGACCCTCTTTGGTGCGCGGCTTGCCCACATCGTGGAGCAGCGCAGCAAGGCGCAGGATCAAATCGCCGGGCGGGACCGAATCGAGCGTCTCGAGATTGTGCTCGTAGACGTGATACGCATGCCACTCGTTCTGCTCTACGCCGATGCCTTCGAGCACTTCCGGCCACACGTGCGCGAGCACGCCGGTATCGCGCAAAAGTTCAAATCCCACCGAGGGTTTTGGCGCTTGCACCAGCAGTTTGTTGAACTCGTCGGCAATGCGTTCTGCGGAAACCGTTTGCACGAGCGGTGCAGCGTTCACCATTGCGGCACGCGTTTGCTCCGTAAGCGCGTAGCCGAAACGCGCCGCGAATTGCGCCGCACGCAGCATGCGCAGCGGATCTTCCTCGAACGTACGCGCGGTGAGAATATCGATGCGCCGCGCGCGAATATCGCCGGCGCCGTCGTACGGATCGACGAGATCGCCCGATGGGAGTGCGCGCGCGATCATGTTCATGCGAAAGTCGCGGCGGCCCAGGTCGTCGGTCAGCGGAATCTCCGGGCCGCTCTCGACTGCGAAATCGCGATGTCCCGCGCCGACGGACCGCTCGCGCCGCGGCAACGCCACGTCCACCGTACGGCCGTCGAACGTCACTTTGAAGACGGCAAACGAAGCGCCGACCAGATCGACGCGCCCCAATCGGCGCAGCCGCTCTTCCAGTTCGCCCGCCGGAACGCCGGTGACCACGTAATCGAGGTCTTTGAGCGCCACCGCGGCGCCTTCGTACGCACGGCGCAGTTCGTCGCGCACGCGGCCGCCGACGGCAAAGAGGTGCCCGGGCGGCACGACCTGCGCGAGCGCACGATCGGCGGGGAGCAATTCGTACATCGTTGCTGGCGCGGTTCGCGCGGGAATACGTGGCAGCCTCGCGTCGACGGCGCGAGGTAACTTATCAGTGCGGTTTACCGGTTACTTTATGTGCGCCACCGCGACCACGGCTACTAAAACAGCCAGCATCGCAGCGGAAAACATGAAATGGCGCAGGGCGTCGGTCATGATGCTTCAACTAGCGTATACCCGCACGAAGGGCCACGCTATGACTTTTTGAACCAGGAGAGCCATGCGCATTGCCTTGAGCTACCACGGCGGCCATCCGGATTACGACGACTATACGGCGGCTCTTTGCCGTCGCGGGCAGGCGCTGGGCGTTGGAGTCGATGCCGTTTGGCTCGCCGGCGAAGGGCGTGCGCCGGCGCTGGGCGGGTTGGACGATGCCGATGCCGTCGTCCTTACGGGCGGCGCGGATGTGGAGCCGCACCGGTACGGTTTTCAAGACCCCGATCGGGTCTGCGTGACGAACCCCGAGCGCGATGGAATCGAATGGGAGATTCTGGAGCGGCTGCGGCGGCGGCCCCGGCCGCTCCTGGCAATCTGTCGCGGAGCGCAGCTGCTGAACGTCTTTCACGGCGGAACGCTCATCCCCGATCTCGGGAAGCGCAATGTCATCCACCGCCGCGACGGCGAGGAGCGGCGCGTCCACGACGTCGCTATCGTTGAAGGCACGCGCCTGCACCGACTGGTCGGCAAACGCGGCGGCTTGGTCAATAGCTCGCACCATCAGGCGGTCGGGCGGCTGGCGGCGGGGTTCCGGTTGAGCGGCGTCAGCACCGACGACGCCGTCATCGAGGCGTACGAATCCGCGCACCCCGATACGGCACCGTTCGTTCTGGCAGTGCAGTGGCATCCCGAGGCAATGGAGCCCGGCTTACCGCTCGCCGATCGGGTGCTCGACGCCTTTCTCACCGCGAAACATTAAGGTTTCCCGGGAAACAACGCGCCGCGGACTCCGTACCGTGTTCATCGGAAAACATTAAGAAAAACAGAGTGGCCGCTTCTCGGGAACGCCGGTACGGCGCGGGAAGCGCTGTGGGGTCGGCGCCACTTTCTTTATGAGAAGAATCCGCCGGTCGCCCTCGAGCGCAATTTCTTGCGTGAGATCCGCTCCAAGCATGGGGGCCGCATCCACGACGGCATTTCGTTCGCGCTCGCTTAGCCGGCCGCGCTGCAGCACCGCGACGCCGCCGGCGCGCAAAAACGGAACGGTGAGTTCGAGGACCGTCGGGGCGCTCGACACGGCCCGCGCCGTCGCGCAGGCAAACTGCTCGCGCAACGCCGGATCGCGCCCGGCAAGCTCCGCACGCTGAGGGATTACGTGCCCGTGCAGGCCCAGCGTCCCCAGCGCGGCTTCCAGGAATGCGGCCTTCTTCGTCGTGGACTCCACCAGCGTGAGTTCCACGCCCGTTGCGATGGCAAGCGGGATTGCGGGGAGTCCGCCGCCCGAGCCCACGTCGACCAGCGGTCCCTGCACGTACGGCACGATGCTCAGGCTATCGAGGAGGTGCGGCGCAATCTCTTCGGGCGTCCCCGCGCCGCTCACGTTGAAGCGGCGATTCGTTTCGAGCAAGAGTGCTCCGTAGTGCGCGAGCGGCTCGATGAGGCGCGCCTCCACGCCCGCTTCGGCCAGAAGTGCGGTCAGCGAGTCGCGATCGTCCATCAACTCGCTGCTGCAGCCGGCGAGCGGTGTACGTACAGGCTCAAAATCGCGATATCCGAGGGGGTCACGCCCGGGATGCGGCTCGCCGCCCCCAGCGTGCGCGGGCGCTGACGGCCCAGTTTCTCGCGCGCTTCGCGCGAGAGCGCGCTGATGCGCTCGTACGCGAAATCGTGGGGAATGGGCACGTTCTCGCTTTTCGCCGCCTTCTCGACGGCGAGCTGCTGACGGCGCACGTAGCCCTCGTACTTCACTTCGATAGCGACTCGCTCGCCGATCGCAATGCCCAAGCCCGGCATGAAGGCCGCAACGTCGGTGAATCCCAGGTTCGGCCGCCGCAGCGCGTCCGCTACCGTCGCACCGCCTTCGAAGCGCTCGGCCGCGATTTCCCGTACGCCGATGCGCGTGGTCTTCGCCGCGGCGATTCCGCCGCCCAGCCGCGCTTGACGATCCTCGAATGCCGCCCAATCCTCGCCGCTCACCAGGCCGGCCGCGCGGCCGATGGGCGTCAAACGCGTGTCGGCGTTGTCGTGACGCAAAATCATGCGATGTTCCGCGCGCGAGGTGAGCATGCGATACGGTTCGTCGACGCCCTTGGTGACGAGATCGTCGATGAGCACGCCGATGTACGCGTCGCTGCGCGCCAAACGCAGCGCCTCTTCACCTTTTGCGGCGCGTGCAGCGTTGATGCCGGCGATGAGCCCCTGCGCTGCGGCTTCTTCATATCCCGACGTCCCGTTGAGTTGTCCGCAGTGATAGAGGCCCGAAATGCGCTGCGTCTCGAGCGTGTCGCGCAGCTGCGTCGGCGGCACCATATCGTATTCGACCGCGTAGCCTGCGCGCAGCATCACGACCTCTTCGAGTCCGGGCAGCGTGCGCAGCATTTCGATCTGCACGTCCGCAGGCAGCGAGGTCGAAAAGCCGCCGACGTACCACGTCGGTTCGTCCCAGCCTTCAGGTTCGATGAAGATCTGGTGCGACGGATTATGCGCGAATTTGACAACCTTGTCTTCGATCGACGGACAATAGCGCGGACCGATGCCTTCGATTAAATCCAGCCCGTAGAGCGGCGAAAGATGCAGATTTTCACGAACCAGCGCGTGCGTGCGTTCGTTCGTATCGGTGATGTAACACGGCAATTGCGGACCCGCAAACACCGCATCGCTGCGATACGAAAACGGCAGCGGCACCGCGCTCGGCGCTTGCATTTGCATCGCGCCGACACGCACGCTCGTGCGATCGATGCGCGGCGGCGTTCCGGTCTTCAAACGCTGCGTCGGAAAACCGAGCGCCCGCAGCGCGTGCGAGAGTCCGATCGCGGGCGCTTCGCCGAATCGTCCTTCGGCCTGCACGACGCCGCCGCGAAACGTCTTGCCGCCCAAAAACGTGCCGGTCGCAAGCACGACGCGCCGCGCGTAATAGCGCGAACCATCGGCGCATACGACGCCGCGTACTTCGTCTGCCGAAACGACGAGCGATTCGACGAGCCCGCGCACGATCTGCAGATTCGGCTGCGCACGCAGCGTTGCGATCGCAATG
This sequence comes from Vulcanimicrobiaceae bacterium, assembly GCA_035279385.1. GTDB lineage: Bacteria > Vulcanimicrobiota > Vulcanimicrobiia > Vulcanimicrobiales > Vulcanimicrobiaceae > DATGJX01. The sequence continues at coordinate 30,567 of DATEHZ010000025.1, forward strand.
CGCGCATATGCGGGCTTGTCCGCCTGCGCGCGCAGGGCCCGAACCGCCGGGCCTTTGGATTCGTTCAAAAAGCGCGCGTGCACGGAGCACTTGTCGATGATGCGCGCCATCTCGCCGCCGAGCGCGTCGATCTCGCGCACGAGCTGCCCTTTCGCGCTGCCGCCGATCGACGGATTGCACGGCAGCGTGCAAATGCGGTCGGGATCACCCGTCACCAGCAGCGTGGGCACGCCCAGGCGCGCCGAAGCCAGAGCGGCCTCGACGCCGGCATGTCCGCCGCCGACGATGATGACGCCCGCGTCGTCCGGGCGAAGGGGCTGGTTCACAACGCTCTATTCTAGCAGGCCGGGGAAGGGGGCCCGCGGCAAGAACGGTTTCAATGAAACACGCGATTCCCAATGCCTGCCTTGCCCTCATGCTGAGCCTGCTGCTCGGACAGATCACCGACAAGACCACCGGTCAGCCACTGCGCGGGGTGCACGTGCAGGTGGCGCAGGGCCATGCGGTGCTGCACGCCCTGACCGGCCGGGACGGCCGATTCCGCATCGGCGGTCTGCGCCCGGGGACACACAGCCTACGGTACTGGTCGGACGACGTGCCCCCACAGACGATCGCCGTGCGCATCCGCGGCGCCAAAGCCGCGATCGGCATCACCGCCTGCAGCACGACGCTCGACTACAGCTGCGCGGGACCCGGCGGCGGCGGTTAGGGCTTATTTGCCGATGCAGAAGCGGGCGAACAGGCCCGTGAGCATTTCCTCGTTTGCCGCATCACCCGTAAGGTGACCCAACGCGGCGAACGCGCGCTGTAATTCCCCCACGATCAAGTCCAGGGGATCCCTGCTGCGCAGCGTCTCCTGCGCGTGAGCGAGCGCGTCGAGCGCCTGCGCAACCGCGTCCAGTTCGGTGAGCGAGGCGAGATGCGGACGCTCCAGATCCGGCATCTGCGCGCCCCAGACCGCCTGCGCAAGTGCTTCGCGAATCCGATCCAGCGCCGCACGCTCGCCGACGCTTCCCCGTATGTGCGCAACACCGTCGAGCTGCGCCGCACCGGCCGTTCCAAGGTCCGCTTTGTTCGCAAAGACCACGCGCGCGCGATCCGCCGTTTGCTCGAGCAGCGAGCGCGCCTCCGAGCCCAGCGCCACGGACCCGTCGATAACCACCAGCGCGACGCGTGCGCTCGCGAGCGCGCGCTGCGTGCGCTCGATACCGGCCGCTTCCAACCGATCCGCGTGTTCGCGAATGCCCGCCGTGTCGATGAGCCGCATCTGCACGCCGCGCACCGTAATCGACTCCTCGATCGTGTCGCGCGTCGTACCGGCAATTTCCGAGACGAGCGCGCGCTCTTCACCGAGCAGCGCGTTGAGCAGCGAGGATTTCCCCGCATTGGGCGGTCCGACGATCGCTACCGGCACGCCTTCGCGCACGAGCCGTCCCGCTTCACCTTCACGCTGCAAACGCTGCAGTTCGGACACGATTGCATCCAGTTCGCCGCGCAGCGCACCGCGATCGGGTTCGGGCACTTCATCCGGAAAATCGACCGCCCCGGCAAGCTCTTCCAAAATCGTCGCTAGACGCGCGCGAATCGCACGCACCTCATTCGCAAGCCCGCCGCCAAGATTCGCGAGCGCCGCACGCGCCGCAGATCGCGTCTGCGCATCGATCAGATCCGCCACCGCCGCGGCCGCGTGCAAATCGAGTTTGCCGTTCAAAAACGCGCGCCGCGTAAACTCGCCGGCACTCGCGTACCGCGCACCGCACGCAATGAGCGCCCGCACGACCTCGCGCGCAACGACGGGCGACCCGTGCACGTGAAATTCAACCGTATCCTCGCCGGTATAGCTGTGCGGCGCGATCGATACGATCGCAAGTCCCTTGTCGATCGCCGCGCCCTGCTCGTCGACGACCGTTCCGTACGTCGCCACGCGCGGCGCAATGTCACCTTTACAGACAAAGAGCCGCGAAGCGAGCGATCTCGCCTGCGGCCCACTCACACGCACGATCGCGATCGCACCCTTCCCCGGAGGCGTTGCGATCGCCGCAATCGTGTCGTTATCGGTCATGTGTTTATTCTAGCTTCTAGAAGTACTGCCGTAGACGCTGCGGGGTCGTCTACGGCATTATTTGCGACTTTACTTCGGGAACACCACCACGCGCCGCTCCGGCTCGGCGCCCTCCGATTCCGTGCGCACGTACTGATTCTCCGCCAGCGCCAAATGCACGATCTTGCGTTCAGAAGGCAGCATCGGCTCGAGCTTCTGCGGCTTTTTCTCGCGGATGCAGCGCTCGAGCGTGACCAGCGCAAGATTTTTGAGCTGATCCGCGCGCCGCGCGCGATAGCCCTCCGCGTCGATCGTGTAGTATTTGCGGTTGCTCTTCACGCCCGCGTTGAGAATGTTGTTGAACACCAGATTCAGCGCTTCGAGCGTGTTGCCGTGGCGGCCGATCAGCATTGCGAGATCGGGTCCGGTCACCTCGAAGTACTCGCCTTCGGGACGCGGCACGTACTCGATCTCCACGTGCGGCACGCCCATTTGCGTGAGAATATTCTCGAGCAGAT
>DATEHZ010000026.1:0-19817 GCA_035279385.1 Vulcanimicrobiaceae bacterium
AACTACTAAACCGAAGCCTCGCTTACGCTCGGCACACCCTTCGATACGCTCGGGGTGACGAGAAGCTGCTTAGTGTACGGCCATGCCGCGCATCACGGTGTCCATGTGATGCGCGGCGTCGTTGTAGAGGTTGGGTGCGACGGCGACGAGCAGCGGGACGCTGACGGCGAGCATCAATAGACCGACGCCGATTTGCAGCGGGAAGCCGACGACGAAGACGTTCATCTGCGGGGCGACCCGCGCCATCAGGCCAAGCGCGATGTTCACGATGAACAGCGAGACCGCCGCGGGTGCGGCGATTTGAAAGACCACCAGGAATGCCTGCTCGAGGAAGACGACGACGTTTCCCGCGACGCTCGGATCGAGGTTGATGTACGGGAGCGGCACGAGGTGAAACGAGCCGCCGATGCCCTGGAGCATGAGCAGATGCGAGTTGCTGATGAGATACACCAGCGTTGCGAGCGTAAGTTCGAGTTCCCCGATCACCGTGACTTGCTGCTGCGTCTGCGGGCTGATGATGTTGGCGACGGCGAAACCGATCTGAATATCGACGATCTCGCCCGCAAACTGCACGCCCATGAAGACCAGGTACGCGACGAATCCGACGATGAGGCCCAAGACGACTTGACTCACCGCGGCTGCGAGCAGCGCGCCGATGTCCGGCACCGGCGCGGTGAGCGGCAGCGCGCGAAAGAGCACGAACGAGATTAGCCCCGCAAGCCCGATGCGGACCATCAGCGGAATTTGCCTAGCCGAGAACACCGGAAACACGAACAGCATCGTCGAGGTCCGGATGAAGACGAGCAGGAGCGTTTCGAATTGCGCTTGCGAGAGCCCGAAGACGTCCAGCATGCCGTTACTTCACGAAGGTTTGAACGTGCGTAAAAATTCGCGCCGTGAAGTCGGTGAGCAGCGCGAGCATGAACGGGCCGAAGAACAGAATCGCCAGCGCGGAGGCGATGATCTTCGGAATGAACGTGAGCGTCGGCTCCTGGATCTGCGTGACCGCCTGGAAAATCGAAATGACCAGACCAACGACCATCGAGATCAGCAGCACGGGCGCCGCAACCATGAAACACACAAAGATCGCGTCGCGCCCCAGCGCAATCGCGTCACCGTAGCTCATTTGAAAAGGCGCTCCGGCCTAGCCTGCGCGCCCCCCACTTCGTGGGGCCCCCATACTTCGGGCGCCGGAAGGCATTCTGCCGACATGTGCCCTCCCCGAGGCCGCTTGCAAGATCCGAACATGCCCGAGCTCATTTATAACTCTGGAAGATGGCGCTCACGGTGAGGTTCCATCCGTCCACCAGCAGGAAGACCAGAATTTTGAACGGCAGCGAGATAATGACCGGCGGGATCATCATCATGCCCATCGAGAGCAGAATGCTCGCCACCACCATGTCGATGACGATGAACGGCACGTAGATCGCAAAGCCGATCTCGAACGCCGTCTTCAGTTCCGAGATCACGAACGCCGGGATCAGGATGTACGTGGGGACTTGGGCTTGCGTCGCCGGGCGCGGCTCGCTCGAGAGCGAGTAAAAGAGCTGCAAGTCCTTCTCGCGCGTCTGCTTGAACATGAACTTGCGCAGCGGCTGCGAGGCGCGGTCGAGTGCGACGCTCTGCGAAATTTGACTCTTCAGGTAGGGCTGCAGCGCGTTCTGGTTCACGTCCTTGATGACGGGCGCCATGATGAAGAACGTGAGGAAGAGCGCGAGTCCGACCAGCACTTGGTTCGGCGGCACCTGCTGCGTGCCCAGCGCCGTACGCACGAACGAGAGCACGACGATGACGCGCGTGAACGAGGTCACGAGCACGAGCAGCGTGGGTGCGAGCGAGAGCACCGTGAGCAGGAGCAGAATCTGCAGCGCCGTCGCAACCTGCGCGGGGTTCTTCGCCTGACCGACGCCGATGCTGACCTGCGGAATCGGTACGGACGGTGCGGCGGGCGCGGTTGCCGCGGACGCGATCGCCGGAACGATCCAGAGCGAAAAAATCGCGGTGGCGCTCACGATGAAGAACGCGCGGTGGCGCGTCCAAAGGCGTTTCAAAAACGACGTCATGATTGCGGTTTGCGCAATTGCTTGAGGAAGCCGGTGATGCTCTGCGTCTGCGCGGCGAAGAGGGAGCGCTGTTCGCGCAGCCACGGGTCGACGCTTTCCGCCGGAACCTCGGCCAGCGTATTCACGTGCCCGCTGCCGCCGCCGATGAGGTAATACCGCTCGCCGACCTTCACGACGTGAAGCGTCGTGTTTTGCGCGAGAAACGTCGATTCGACGACCGTGACCAAGCGGCGATCGGTGGACGTCACGAGCCGCCCGCGTCCGAGCGCGCGAACGACCGTGTACAGGCCGAACAGCATCAGCGCTACGACCAGCAGCGCGACGACGTACTGTACGATGAAATGCACTATTCGACGCTCGGATTCAGTTCGCTGATCTTCACCGCGTACTTGTCGTCCACGACGACAACTTCGCCGCGCGCGATGAGGATGTTGTTGACGTAGAGATCGATGGGATCGGTCGAGAGCTTGTCGAGTTCGAAAACGCTCCCCGACTGCAGCGTCACCACGTCGCGCAGCGTGAGCGCGGTCTTGCCGAGCACCGCGCTGATCTGCAAGGGCACGTCGTGCACCAGATCCAGATTATTGCCGCCGTGCGATGCGCGCGCGGTGGTCGGCGCCATCGATGCAAACGCCACGGGCTGCGCCGCGGGCGGCGGCGGCTGCGGGCGCTGCGCGACTGCGGCCGGCGCAGGTGCCGGGGCAGCTGCAGGTGTCTGCGTTTGGACGTCCGACTCGGCGATGCCGCCGATCTTCGAAAGCGCGATGCCGTCGAAATCGATCGTGAGTTGCGGTGCGACCTCCGCGCCGACTTGAATGGTTCCCTCGTACGACGCAAATGGCGGGGCCGGCAGGTTCGTCGCATCGTTGCAGAGATCGGCGTGAATGCCGTCCACGCCCGCACCGACGCCTTTGGCCAGCTCCTCGGCCATCGCGGCGGCAATCTGCGAGACGGTCTCCGAAACAATCGAGAGCTGCATCGCACCCATCTCGGCCGAATCGTCGGCGCCGCCGAGCATGAGGTTCACGATCTTTGCAATGTCGGCGGCTGCGAACCGAACGACCACGTGAATGCCGAGCGTCGGAATCTGCGCGACCGTGACCAGCGTATCGGCGTCGATGCGAATCGAGCCTTCGTGATCGTTGCGCATGGCGGCCGACGCGGCAACGGGCTGTTCGACGAGGCGCCCGAGGACCGTCCCCGCGGCCTCCAGCATTGCATCGGTGAGCTGTTGAATGTCGGGCATGAGCGTTATTGGTCCTCGCTGGTGATGACGTCGGAAACTTGAACGGCGAGACGATCTTTGTGGACGCCCGGATACACGTGGAACTTGTCGCGCTCGTTCACGCGGGCGACAAGTGCCGAATCGGTCGGCTTGTCGAACATAATCAAATCGCCCGGCTGGAGCGCTACGAGATCGCGCAGGGAAACGCTGGTGCGGCCGAGTTCGACTTGCACGTCGACGTCGGCTCGTTCGACGTTGCGCGCGAGCTGTTGAATGTCTTCTTCCGTCATGCCGCGTCCGGCGACGACCGTGGGCGACCACTGGAAGTCGGTGAGCTGCGTTCCGATGGACTGCAGCACAAGGTACGGCAGGCAAAAGTTCATCACGCCCGCCATGTCGCCGACTTTGAGTTCCATCGAAACGTACGCGACGATCTGGTCGAGCGGAATGATGCGCGGAATGAACTGCGGATTCGAGTCCAGCGCTTCGATCTTGAGCGAAAGCGTGAGCAGGTAGTTCCAGGACTCGCGGTAGCTGTTGAGCATGCGCGCCATGAACCGCTGCATGAGCGTGCGCTCGATGTCGGTCAGGTCGCGAAGCTTCTGGGGAAACCAGCCCGGACCGCCCAGGAGGCGATCGATGATCGAGAAGACGAGGTTGAGGTCGACCTGCGTGATGCCGCTGCCCGGCAGCGGGTCCATCGAGAAGATGGAAAGAATCGACGGAATGCCGATGCTCGCGATGAAGTCGCCGTAGCTGATCTGCTCGATGGAGACGATGGTCGCCTCGACGCGCGTGCGCAGATAGACGGAGAGCGAGTTGTTCAGCAGTCGCGTGAAGTTCTCGTGCAGCGTGCGCAGCGTCTGCAGCTGGTTGTTCGAGAACTTGTCGAGACGCTTGTTGAAACGGAAATCGAACGACTTGATCTTCTTGCCTTCGAGCGCGTCCTCGCGGGCGGCGGGCTCGGTGGCTAGTTGATTGATAAGTGCGTCAATTTCTTCTTGCGAGAGACTGGACATGACGGACTACTGCCCCTTTTCAGCTCGTGAGAGATTGGCATTGAGCAGCACGATGTCGACGCGGCGATTCTGCTGCCGGGCCTCGTTCGTGCGGTTATCCGTCCGTGGATGATACTGTCCATAGCCTGCGGCCGAGATGCGCGTCGGGTTCAGATGGTCGGCCTCCACCAGATACCGGACGACGTTCACGGCACGCGCGGTAGAGAGCTCCCAATTGCTCGGAAATTGCGCCGTTGAAATCGGCACGTCATCCGTGTTGCCCTCGACCCGTATGAGGTTGTCGTTCTTCCTTAGGAAAGAATCGACGGCATCCAAAATTTCCTTAGTCTGCGGCCGCAGCTGCGCGCTTCCGGTGTCGTAGTAGCTCTTGTCCGAAAGTAAAGTAATGACCAAGCCGCGATGGTCCATGTGCACCTGGACCTGCTTCTGCAGCTTGTGACTCTGGACGTACTGCTCGAGTTGCTTTTGAATCGCCGGTATCGCGGAGGGCGAGTTGAAACTCTTCTGCGCGTCCTGACCGCCCTGCGGCGGCTGATTGGTCGACCAGACGTTGTCGAATCCGCCGGAAACGTCTTTGGCAAACTTCTGAAACTTGACTTTGCTGATCGTCGACATCGCGAACAAAATAATGAACAGCGCCAGCAGCAGCGTGATCATGTCCGCATAGGTAAGCAGCCAGCGCATCATGCCGGCCGTCTCGACCTTGGTCTCCTCCGCCTTCTTGCGGAACTTGCTTTCCGCCGCGCGCGCGGCCGTCTTGATCGGTTGACCCATGCAGGTTTAGCTTGCGGAGTAACTCGGCTGCTCGGCCACCGCGCCGCCTTCTTCGACCTCCGTCTCACGCTCTTGCGGATCGAGGAACGCGTGCAGGCGCTCTTCGAGCAGGCGCGGGTTGTCGCCGGCTTGGATCGAGAGAATGCCTTCGATCATAATCTCACGCAGAAGCAGCAGCTGCCCCGAGCGCTCTTTGATTTTGTTCGCCATCGGCAGCCACAGCAGATTGGCGAACATGATGCCGAAGAACGTCGCGACGAAGGCTTGCGCCGTCGCGCCGCCGATGTTGCCGGCAACGTTCGAATTGCCGTTCATCTCGGCAAGGCCTTTGAGCATGCCGATGAGTCCGAGCACCGTGCCGATGATACCCAGCGTGGGCGAGTAACCGCCCATATTACTGAAGACCGCTTCCGCTTTCGTGCCGACTTCCTGCACGTGCGAGACTTCGGTCTCGAGCACTTTGCGGATGACGTCGGTGTCGCGTCCGTCGATGACGAGTTGAATACCCTTGCGCATGAACTCGTCTTCGAGCGCGGCAGCCTCGTTTTCGAGCGCGAGCAATCCTTCGCGGCGAGCTTTTTCGGCAAACGAAACGAGCGTCGCGATAACGTCGCGTTCGTGATACATGGGCTCGGCGAATACGGTTTTGAGTCCGCCGAAGAAGCCGCTGGTGAACGTGCGCAGCGGAAATGAAATCATCGTTGCGCCGACGGTGCCGCCCAGGATGAGGACGAGCGCATCCCACCGTCCGAAAAAGACGTGGGGATCGGTTCCGCCTGCCCATCCTGCAACAACGACGGCCCCAAAAGCAATAATGAGGCCAATCAGCGTAGCAAAGTCCAAAAGATTCTCCTGCGCGAGCGGTCCTTGCTCGCGCTCCTACCTATCCTGTATCGGCAGGGACCAAGTCATCCTGAGTGAACCGAATCGCTCATCCTAAGCCGGCCCGATCGCTCATCCCCGCTACGCTTCTCGTCATCATGAGCCGGCCCGATCGCTCATCCCGCTACGCTTCTCGTCATCCTGAGCGTGTCGAAGGATGGCCGAGCCCGCCGAGGCGTCACGCCGGACCGTAAATTTTTCGTTTGAAATCGACGATTCGCTGCGCAATGTCGTCCATCGAGTCGCGGACGATCAATTTGTTGCCGCTCACCAGCGTGATAACGGTGTCGGGCGTCGGTTCCACCGACTCGATGAGGTCGGCGTTCACCATGATGGGCTGCCCGTTCAGTCTCGTCAGTTGAACCACGATTCTTCCTCTTATAGAGGGGCCCGCGGTTTCCCGCGGACCCCCCGTTATGGGACCTCCGTGTCCCTAGCCGCGTGGATTAGTTTTCACTGCCGCGGATGTTCAGAACCGTCATCAGGTTCTGGTCGGCCGTCGAGATGCCGCGGGTGTTGGCTTCGAACGCGCGCTGCGCGACGATCATTTTGGTGAACTCGTCCGCGAGCGAAACGTTGGACTGCTCGAGCGATCCCGAGATGATCGCGCCGTAGCGCCCCGAGTTTGCCGTACCGATCTGCGCCAGACCCGAGTTTGCGGTTTGCTCGAACGCGTTACCGCCCGTACGGTGCAGGCCGCCCTCGTTCTGGAAGGTCGCGACGGCGACTTGCGCCAGCGTCTTCTGCTGGCCGTTCGTGAACGAACCGGTGACCGATCCGTCTTGTCCCACCGTGATGTTCGAGAGCGTTCCGGCCGCGTAGCCGTTCTGCGCGAGCACGTTCGCCGTCGGCGTTCCGGCCAGCGACGCCATGTTCGCGAAGTCCAGGCCGATCGTCTGCGGAGCGACCGCGTTGTTACCGGCAGGCCATCCGCTGACGACCAGCGCATCGCCCGCCGCGGCCGACGGAGCGCCGCCGATGCTATGCACCGGCGTACCGGTCGCACTCGACGAGGTGTTAATGAACTGGCCGTTTTGATCGAAGAACACTTCGCCGGTGCTGCTCGACGTGGTCGATCCGTCCGCAAACGTAACCGTGTACTTCCAACGCGTACCCGGAGCCACCGCGTTTCCGGCACTGTTATTTACCGTAGCGGGCAGCGGCGTTGCCGCGTCGGGCACGAACGCGATCGTCGCCTGATGGGCGTTGCCGAGCGAATCGTAGACCGTCGTCGTGAGCGTTTTGGCAGCCGGTGCGCCGCCGTTGGCGGCGACCGAATACTGCGTTTGATCCAGCGAACCGCCGAAGCTCATGTCGAAGACTTGGTCGTTCGACGGACCCAGTTTGACCGCGTTGATGCCGCCGGTCCCGGTCGCCTGCATCTGCAGGCCGAGCGGAATGGTGATCGTTGCGGGCGAGCCCGACGCCGTCACCGTACCGTTGCTGTTCGCCATGAAGCCTTGCACCGCAAGACCGGTGGCCGGATCGTACAGCACGCCGTTCGAGTTGAGCGAGAACGCGCCGTCACGCGTGTAGAGCGGCTGACCCGTGCCGTTCACGTTGCGCAGGATGAAAAATCCGTCGCCGTTGAGCGCGAGGTCCGTGTTGATGCCCGTGGTTTGCAGACCGCCTTGGCTGAAATTCGTGTCGATCGTATTGACCTTCACGCCCAAACCGGTCTCCATCGGGTTCACGCCGCCGTTGGTCTGCGTCGGACCGCTGGCGAAGCCTTGTGATTGGTAGAACAGATCGGCAAACGTCATCCGCTGTCCCTTGAAGCCGATGGTGCCGACGTTCGCGATGTTGTTGGAGATCATGTCGATCTGGCTTTGATAAGCGTTCAGACCGGAGATGCCCGTAAACAGCGCATCGAATCCCATGTCGTTGACCTTTCTTACAAACTGCCGCGGCGCGTCTGTCGATCGACGCCGCGTCTTGGCCCTTCGACAAGCTCGTGATGTCGAGCTTGATTCGTCCGGAGCCTAGAGTGAATTATCGAATGATTGCCGCACTGTCGATGTTGGTGAACACGTTCTCACGCATCGAGTCGCCGTCGACGGCGGTAATCACGGTGCGGTTTTTGATGCTCACCACCATAGCCACGTCCTGGAGCATGAAGAGCGACTGCTTCGCGCCTTTTTCCGCCGCTTTGTCCGCCATGGCGTTCATGCGTGCCATGTCGTCGTTGCTCAAACGGATGTTGCGCGATTGCAAGCGCTGCATTGCGTGCGCCGAGAACTTGAGCGGCTGCGCGCTCGTGGCGCGCTGCTGCTGTTCGAGAACGGAGCGGAAGCTCGGCCCCGAGGTCGGCGGAATCTGTACGGGGGTTCCCGCCGGACGCGGATCCGGACCGGGAATGATTCCCGGGCTGCCGATCGCGTTCAGATCTTTCGGATCCACGGAATTAGCCTCCGATGCCGACGATTTCGGTCGTGGAGAACAGGAGCGGCTGACCGTTGTTGTCGGTAATGGTCTTGCCGTTGCTGCCGTTCATCGTGAAATACGGCTTGCCGTTTTGCACGGCGATCGACGCGACCGTTCCGGTGATCGTTGACGTGTTGCCGTTCGCGTCCGGCGTATCGACCGTGACGGTCTTACCGATGAGCGATGCGGATTGCAGCACGCCGAAGTTCGACTGGAAGTTTTGAAACGACGTGTTGAGTTCTTCGGTCGCGGAAAGCGCGGAGAATTGCGCGAGCTGCGCAACCGACTGCGTGTCGTCGACCGGTTTCATCGGGTCTTGATTCTGCATCTCGGTCGTGAGCAGCTGGAGAAACTCTTGCGAGCCCATCTGCTGTCCGCCGAGCGCGGAACCCGTTCCCGCTGCCGGCCGGAGCCCCGCTCCGGAGAGTGGCGATATACCTGCCATTGGTTGTACTCCCTATTAGACTAAATAATTGAGCACGAGCGATTTGGAGCCGGCGAGCACCGGCGGTCCGAATCGCGAATCGGCCCAAGCGTCGTCTTCTGCGGCAGTCTCCGCGTGCAGTGCGCCCGCTTTCGAAAGCGAACGGTGCTGCGGCGATTGCTGCTGCGAGAATCCGGGATTTCCGCCCGACACGTCGACGGAGAAATTGCCGAGCGAGAGTCCCGCTTCGGCAAGCGTGCGCGCGAGCTGCTGCTGATTGACGAGCAGCATGTCGCGAACGTCCGCGCTCTGTGCGACGATGTTGGCGGAGATGGTGTTGCCGCTCACGGTGAGTTTGAGCGAGACGTCACCCAAATGCTCGGGCTGCAAACGCATGCGTACCTCCGACGTCGAGCCGGAGTTGCGCATGACGATGCTTTTGACGACTTGCTCGATCACCGATTGCGGATCAACCGCGTAGGGCGTTGCAGGAAGCGATCCGGGCTGCGCCGCCGTAGCGGCGGCCGTACCGATAACTGCTGCAAATGCCGGTGATGCGGTGTTGGACGAGAGCGCACGGTGCTGCGTCGCCGGAAGCGCGTTCTTTGCGAACCCGAACTCCGGCGATTGCTTGCCGTTCTCGCTCCCCGGCCGCTCGCCGCCGCTTTGCGCGATGACGTTCATCAAGCGCGCGAAGAGATCGGACGGAGTAACCGGCGCACCGCCTGCGTCTGCGGGCGCAGTTGCGGCCGGAGCGGTGGCGTTCGACGGATCGGCCTTCGCCGCACGCGCGAGCATGCGGCCAAGAACGTCCGCGGATTGCACCGTGATCTGCGGCGCCGGCGCCTGCGAGGGCGTTTGCTGCTGGATTATTTGCGGCGCCGAAGCTTGCTGCGGCGTGCTTTGCGATACGGCGGCAGTGGTTTGCAACTGCTGCAGAACGCTCTTCAAAATCGATTCGGCAAACGCAAGCGAACCGGCCGGGGTTTGCGTACCGGTCGGATCTTTCGTCTGCTGCTGGGCCGGGATTTCTCTCGCCGAGTTGGCGTCCAAGACTTCTCCCGAGAATCGACTCTGCTGCCCCGCACTGTGGAGTTCCCTCGTTATCTTACTCACCAGTTCCGTGAGCCGTTTTTCGAGGGCGGTTTGCGGTGGTGGCCTCGTGCCCGGAGGCGCGAGCGCCGCCGCCAATGCACGCTCGAGCGTGCGCCGGCGGATTGGAATGGTTGCCGCCGGTGGAGCTGCGGTCTGCAACAAACTCGCAAGCTCTGCGAGCAGGTCGCCGCCGTCGCTTCCCGTGCCCTGCTTGTCGAGTTTCTGCTGCAGCGCCGAGCCGAAGCTCGCCGTGCCGTGCAGTCCCTTACCGTGCGTGGCACCTTTATGACCGAGTACCGCACGTGCGGCCGCCTCAGCCCCGATGGCTAAAAGTGGTAAAGCCAAATACGTATGTCACCCCCTTTTCCGTTTGAAAAAGCGCTACGGCCTAGCCTGCGCGCCCCCGCTTTGCGGGGCCCCGATCGCGGGCGCTCGAGAATTGCTGCTCATGCAAAACACTCCCCGAGGTTGCCTGAAACCGTGGTTTCTCTAATTGCTCATCGGCATGCGGCGAGAGGAATGTTAGGTAGGGTGGCTGACAGAATGGCGTCCAGACGCCGCATCAGTTGCTCGAAGGCATGAAAGTCCAAGGCCTGCTCGGCGTCGGATAGGGCCGCGGCAGGGCTGGGGTGCACCTCCACAATGGCACCGTCCAGTCCCGCCGCGGCCGCCGCTAGCACCACCGGCTCGATGAGGCTGGCCCGCCCCGTTGCATGGCTCGGGTCGGCAATCACCGGCAGGTGGGTGAGTTCTTTCAGACGCAGCGCGCCCGCAAGGTCGAAGACGTTGCGGGTGTGCGGATCGAAGCCCCGGATGCCGCGCTCGCACAGCACGACGTTCGGATTGCCCTCGACCAAGATGTACTCCGCGGCGTACAGCACCTCGTCAAGCGTAGCGGAGGCCGCACGCTTGAGCAGTACGGGTTTACCCGTTCTGGCGGCCGCCTTGAGCAAAGCAAAATTCTGCATGTTCCGGGCGCCGATTTGCAGCATGTCGACGTGCTCGCACAGCACCGGAAGTTCGGCCTCGCCCAGGGCCTCGACGACGCAGGGGATACCGGCATCGCGCTTCGCCTCCGAAATCAGCCGCACGCCCTCGTCGCCCAAGCCTTGAAAGGCGTACGGGGAGGTGCGCGGCTTATATGCGCCGCCGCGCAGCATCTGCGCGCCTTGCGATGCAACGAATTGCGCCGTGGCTTGAATTTGCGCGCGGCTCTCGACGGCGCAAGGTCCGGCAATCATCGTGAAGCGTCCGTCGCCGAACGTGACGCCGGCGACGCGCACGGCGGATCGCGTCATGCTCTCGAGTTTGCTCGCAAGTTTGTACATCACCGAACCCCATGAAAAACAACGAAGGCCGCCCGGTAAGGGCGGCCTTCGAGATACGTTGTGGATTTCGAAAAAGCGCGCTTAACTCACCGGCATCTGACGTGCGGTAAGCCACCACCAAGCGCGCGAAGACGAAATCTTCATTGCCGTTACGATATCACTTCACGAGGTGCCCGTCAACGCGCAGCGCGTTGCGAACGATGCGATCTCCATGTTCGCTGAGCACCGATTCGGGATGAAACTGCACGCCGTGTACCGGGAGGCTCCGATGGCTGACGGCCTGGATGACGCCGTCCTCGCTGCGCGCGGTGACGAGGAGATCGTCCGGCAGCGTCGCCTCGTCCAGGCAGAGCGAATGGTAGCGGGTGGCGACGATTGGCTCGCGCAGTCCTTCAAAGAGCCCGGTTCCGCCGTGCGTCATCACCGACGTCTTGCCGTGTTTGGGCTGCGGTGCGTGGACGACGCGCGCGCCGAATGCTTCGCCGATCGCTTGCAGTCCGAAACAGACGCCGAACACCGGCCTCCCGCGCTCCGACGCCGATCGAATGAGCTGCACCACCGCGGGCGTCTGTCCCGGATGACCCGGCCCCGGACCGACGACGAGCGCTTCGTAGTCGTCCAGCACCGCGGCATCCAGCAGACGCGGATCGTCGTTGAGTACGACTTCGGGTTCTACGCCCTGCGCCGCGAGCAAATGCACCACGTTATACGTAAACGAATCAAAATTATCGACAAACAATACTTTCACAGGCCCAGCACCTCGCGGGCGATGCGCGTTTTGTGCAGCACTTCTTCGTATTCGAATTGCGGATCGCTGTCCGCGACGATGCCCGCTGCCGCCTGCCAATAGGCGGTCGATCCGTGCACGTGCATGCTGCGCAGCGTAATGCAGGAATCGAAATCGCCGTTTGCCGCCCAGCGTCCGATGCTGCCCGCATAAAAGCCCCGCGCGGCCGGCTCGAGTTCGTCGATGATCTGCATCGCGCGAATCTTCGGCGTGCCGGTTACGGTGCCGGCCGGAAAACCGGAAGCGAACAGATCGAGCGCGTCTTTGTCCTCGCGCAGCTCGCCGACGAGGTCGGAGACGATATGCATGACGTGGCTATAGCGCTCGATCTGCAAAAGCTCAGTCGCGCGCACGGATCCGAACGCGCACACGGCGCCGAGACCGTTGCGCCCGAGATCGACGAGCATCACGTGCTCCGCGCGTTCTTTTTCGTTCGAGAGCAGTTCGGCGGCGATTTCGACGTCGCGCTGCTCGTCCGTCCCGCGCGGGCGCGTTCCCGCCAGCGGGCGAATGCGCGCGCGTTTGCCTTCGAGACGAACGAGAAACTCCGGAGACGCGCCGAGCAGCTGTCCGAACGGCGCATCGACGAAGAACATGTACGGCGAGGGATTGCGCGAGCGAATAGCCCGGTACAGATCCAGCGCCGTCCCTTCGAACTGCGCCGAGAAGCGAATGCCGAGCTGCAGTTGGTACACTTCGCCGTCGACGATGTACTGCTTGACGCGGTGCGCGCGTTCCAAATACGCGTCGCGCTCGAGCGACGCGCGCATCGGCGTGACGGCGCGAACGGGATCCGGCAGCGAGGGACGCAGCGCCAGCAGACGCAGCACGTAGCGCGCAATGGCTTCCTCGGCTTGCGTCCGGTCGGGAGCCGAGGTCGTAATGGTCAGGCTGTCGTTGAAATGGTCGAACGTCAGCCACGTGCGCGGAATCGCCACGTAAGCGGCCGGCATCGCCGGCTCCGCGGGCTCGCGGGCGCGCAGCCGCGCGTACGAACGCGCCGCGTCGTACGCGAAGGCGACGAGCGCGTCGAGCCCATATCCGCGCACGAACTCGCGCACGCGCGGGATCAGCGTGCCGTCGTCTTCGAACGATCGCGCCGCGATATAATCCAAGCCGATGAACGAATAGCGCGAGATGCGTCCGCCGCTCTCCACGCTCTCGAGCAAGCAGGCCGCGCCGGGCTGCGCGAGTCCCGCAAACGCGGCGATGGGCGTGAGCGTATCGGCCGCGACGGTGCGGCTCACGGAAACAAAAACCGCCGGTGATGTTCCGGCGGCCTCTTCCACGACGTCTGGGCGCGCGAAACTCACCGGATCTGCTCCGAGAGACGCCACCACGAACGCGCTGCATACACCATTGTGCGAAAGACTACGGGTGCAGCTGGGGATGTTCCTGCGTTAGGCGCGCGGCGTATGAAGCCGGCAGGTTCTCCAAGATCGCGCCGACGGCGTCCGGCGACATGAGCGCGAAGATGCGCGCCACATAGTCCTGCGGGAGTTTTTGGACGATCTTCGCGGCGGCTTCCGAGTCCATGGCGGACCACACCGCGGCCGTACGTCGCATATCCGGCGTGGCCTGCGCGCTTAGATCGGCTGCGGGCGGAGCACTGGCCTGCACCGGCGGCGCGGCGGGTTTCGCGGCGCCGGCGAGCGCGGCTTGCTGCTGCGCGTCGTTCACTTGCGTCTGCAATTGCGAGACTTGCTTGTCGCGATTGGTGACGTCCGAACGCGCTTGCTGTAATTGTTTCTGCAGGTCCGCAATTTGCGCGCTTTGCGTAGAAATCGTGCGGCTTTGCGCGAGCGAATCAAACGGCGCTGCGATCGGTTTCCAAACCGGTGCCAGCGGGCCGGTCGCAATCCAATTGCGCGACGGCGCCCACGAAAACGCGCCGGCCAGCAGTGCGATGAGGGCGGTGAAGATCAGCACGCGCTTCCACGGAAACGGTTTTCTGCGTTGTCTCGTAACGATCATGATAGCGACCTATCGTGGCGGCGGTTGTTCGTGTCGTCCAAATCCTTTTGCTCTTGCGCCGCCTGGAGCGCCCGGTACTCTTCCAAGCGGCGATCCTTGAGTTTCTCGATAACTTTGCGATCTTTGCTCGCGTCCACGAGATCCGCGCGCGCGCGGCCGACCGCAGCGCGGCGCTGGTAGATGATTCCGTGCTGCATGGTCATGCAGCGGTCCAGATACTCCAGATGCGCGTAATGCCAGCGCAATTCTTCGGTCGAGAGTGTGGCGTGATCTTCGCGCAGCGCGCTCGAGTAGCGTTTGAACTCGCCGTTCAGCCGCGCCAATTCATCTTCCGCCGCCTGCAACTCGCGCCGGCGTTCGGACAAAACCTGCTGCTTCTCGTCCTCGATGCGCTCGCGGTGATCGAGCACGGGTTCGAGCGCGAATTTGAACTTGGCCATTACGCGACGCTCATCAGTTGGGCGATGGTTTCTTCGAACCCGGCCGTTTCATAGATCCCTTGGCGCAGGAAGTGCCGGATCGCTTCGATTTTCGAGAGCGCGAGATCGACGCGCGGATTGCTGCCCGGAACGTAGGCGCCGATGTTGATGAGATCTTCTGCGTCGCGATAGGTCGCCAGCACGTCGCGCAGTGCCGATGCGGCGGAGTAGTGGTTCTGATCGACGACGTCCGGCATGACGCGGCTCACGCTGCCCAGCACGTCGATGGCCGGATACTGGTTTGCAGCAGCGAGTTTGCGCGAGAGCACGATATGGCCGTCCAGAATCGAGCGAACGGCATCGGCGACGGGCTCGTTCATGTCGTCGCCGTCGACGAGCACCGAGTACAGACCGGTAATGGTGCCCGTCTGCGAGGTGCCCGCCCGCTCGAGCAGTTTCGGAAGCAGCGCAAAGACGGACGGCGTGTAGCCGCGCGTCGTCGTGGGCTCGCCGATGGCCAGACCCACCTCGCGCTGTGCCATCGCAAAACGCGTCACGCTGTCCATCATGAGCATCACGTCCAGGCCTTGATCGCGAAAGTACTCGGCGATCGTCGTTGCGACGAACGCCGCTTTGATGCGCACGAGCGCCGGCTGATCGCTGGTCGACACGACGACGACGCTTCGCCGCAGGCCTTCGTCGCCGAGATCCCGCTCGATGAAGTCGCGCACTTCCTTGCCGCGCTCGCCGATGAGCGCGATGACGTTGACGTCGGCGGCGGTGTTGCGCGCGATCATGCCGAGAATCGTGGACTTTCCGACGCCGCTTCCCGCGAAGATGCCGACGCGCTGGCCTTTGCCGCACGTGAGCAAACCGTCGATGGCGCGAATGCCGAGCGAGAGCGGCTGCGTGATGCGGCGGCGCGAGAGCGCGTCCGGCGGCGAGGCGATGATCTGCGCGCGCTTCTCGCCGAAGATGCGTCCCTTGCCGTCCATCGGATGGCCCAAGCCGTCGAGCACGCGGCCGAGCAGTTGATCCGTGACGGCGATCTCGAGCGGCTTGCCCAGACTCACGACCTCCGAACCTGCGCCGATGCCCATGAGATCGCCCAGCGGCATGATGAGCACTTTGTTGTCGCGGAAACCCACGACTTCGGCCAGCACCGGTTCGGCGGTGCGCTTGTACTGAATGTGGCACGTCTCGCCGATCGCCATGTTCGGCCCCAGGCTTTCGATGACCACGCCGATCACTTGGCGCACCTTGCCGTTCTGACGAACCAGGTCGACCGATTCGATCAAGCCGATGTACTTGTCGGCCGAGAAGACGGGCAGATCGACGGACATGGAATCAGCTCGCTTGCGCGGGCGGATTGATGATTGCGGGCTCGCTCGACTCGCTCACCGAGATCGGATCCTCGACCGCGAGCAGCCGCCGGACCTCACGCAATTGGGTCGAAATTTTTGCGTCGATGGTTCCGGCGTCGGTTTCGATGACGACGCCGCCGCGATCCACGCGCTGATCTTCGATGACGCGCATGTTGTCGATGTCGTTCATCGCCATCAGTTTGTCGCGGTGCGCACGCATCGTCTCGATGTCCGCCGGATTGACGCGAACCGTCACCGTTTCGCGGTTGACCAGGCGCGTTATGGCCGCACGTGCCATTTCGAGAACCGCATGCTGATCCAGCGCCACGTGCTGGTTCAGAATCCGCTGCGCGACGGCGACCGAGAGACGGACGATCTCCGGTTCGGCCGATTCGATAATCTTGTGGCGCTCGACGCGAGCCATCTCCACCAGGCCGCGCATGGTTTCGAGCATTTCGTCCATCTCGGCTTGCGCGGCTGCGCGGCCGTCCCCGACGCCCTGCTCGAAGCCTTTCGCGCGCGCGTCGCCTTCGATATCGCCCGCGCGGCGCTGCGCGTCGTCGACCAGCGCGAGTGCGCGTTCCTGCGCTCCGCGGATCAGCTCTTGCGCATCGGCCGTCGCGTCCTCGATCAGTTTGCTCGCCTCGGCGCGCGCCGCATCGATGACGTCGGTTGCCGGAACGGCCGGCTCCGGCGCAGCCATCTCGCCGAAGATCGGATCGTCGAAGTCGATAACGGGCTGCGGCCGCGCGGCCGCAATGGCCGGCGGCTTGACCTGATACGTCTTCTGGGCGATCTGCGCGCCTTTGACGATCCTGCCCATTTTAACGGCGCTGCGGCCTAGCCTCCGCGCCCCCCACGCTACAGCGTGGGGCACCCAAATCCTCAGGGCGCCTCAATATCGCGGCAACGTAAACTCTCCCCGAGGGCGCCGGTTTAAACAAGCTTCTCGTCCTTCGCGCCGCGCGCGATGATGATTTGACCGTTCTCTTCGAGCGTACGAATGACGTCGACGATCGACTGCTGCGCCTTGCCGACCTCGCGCATGCGAACCGGACCGAGCAAATCGATGTCTTCCCGCAGCGTTTGACCCGCGCGCGAGGACATGTTCTTGTAGACGCGCCCGAGCAGTTCTTCGTTTGCCGTCTTGAGTGCGAGCGCGAGATCCTTGCCGTCGACTTCCTTGAGAATCCGCTGAATCGAGCGGTCGTCGAGATTGACGATGTCCTCGAAGACGAACAGCAGGTTCTTGACCTCGGTGGCGAGCTCCGGATCGCGTTTGGCCAAACCTTCCAGAATGTTCTTTTCCGTCTCGCGGTCGACGAAGCCCATGACGTTCGCAAGCGATTGCACGCCGCCGGCTTTCGCGAAATCCGCGCCGCTGACCAGCAGACGCCGGCCGAGCAATTCGTCGAGCTGCTCGAGCACTTCCGGCGCGGTTTTCTGCAGAATTGCGATGCGCATCGCAACTTCGGACTGCAATTCCGGCGGCAGCGCGGAGAGCACGGCGCCGGCTTGATCCGCCGCCATGTAGACCAGAATCAGCGCGATCGTCTGCGGGTGTTCGTCCTGAATGAACTGCAGCAGCTGGGCGGGCTCGGTCTTCTTGATCAGTTCGAGCGGATTGCCGTGCTTGAGCGCCGCGAACAGACGGTTGGTCATGTCGTCGGCTTGCCCGGCGCCGAACGAGCGCTCCAGGATCTCCTTGGCGTACTCGATGCCGCCTTCGTTGATATACTTGAGCGCGATCGCGCGCTGATACGCTTCGGTGATGACCGAGTCGCGCTTCTCGAGCGGAACGGTGGAGATCTTCGCGATCTCCAGAACGATGCGCTCGACCTCGTCCTGCCGCAAGAACTTGAAGATCGTCGCCGAGAGTTCGAGTCCCAAGGTGATGATCAGGATCGCGGCTTTCTCCGGACCTGAAACCTCAACCGTAGGGAACTCTACGCTAAGCGAAGGACCGATATCGCCAAGCTCTGCGGGAACGTCGCTCAAATTAACGATAGGTGATTCCATTTAACAGGCGCTCCGCTCTGCGCAGCCTGTCCTGAGCCAGGTCGAAGGGCGCCCCCCAGCTGCGCTGGGGCCCCCGAATTCGGGCGCCTGACAACTGGTAGCTACCATGGACTCTCCCCGTGGGCGCTTGACACCTGCGATCATTCCGCCAACCAGAGTTTTACGAGCTTCGCGATGCTGTCGGGGTTTTCTTGAGCGACGGTCGTTACGTATTCGACCATCTGTTCGCGGGTGAGATCCGCTGCCGAACGGATCGGCGCGGCGATGCCGGGCGCACCGTCGAGCATCGGATGCTCTTCGAACGGCGGCAACTCTTCTGCGAGCGTCGAGTCGAACGAGGGCAGTTCCATCGCCGGTTTGAAAGAGCGGCGGCCCCGCGCGCGCATCGCGAGCATGCCGAGCGCGCCCAGCGCACCGAGCGCGAGAATCGCGATCACGGCGCCGAGCGGAACGCCGAGCATGGTGCCCGGAGCCTGCGTTACGACGACGCCCGGCTCGGTTGCGACCGACGGGTTGAACGGAATCGATTCGACGGAGACTTGATCGCCGCTGGAGAGATTGAGGCCCGCTGCGGCAACGACGAGATTCTGAATCTGGCTGCGCATCGCCGGCGTAATTTGGTACGGCTGCGCCGGCGTTTTACTCGCGCCACCGGACGTTGCCGCGGGAATCGCGCTGTTGAGAACGACGGCGACGCTCGTCGAGAGGACTTTGCCCGGCGCGTCGATGTGCTTGATGTTCGACTCGGAGATGTCGTAGTTCGTCGTCGTTTCAGACTTGCTGTACTTTCCGCCCGGCGTCTGCTGCTGGCCCTGATACGTCGGGATGTTGCTGGTCGTTCCGGGAACACCGGACGCACGCGCCGCCGCTTGCGCGCCGTTGTACGACTCGCGCTTGGACTGCGATGAAAGCACGGTGCCCTGCGGCGCGTAGGTCTTGGTCTCCGTCGAGTTCGCGTCGAAATTCATTCTCGTCGAGACGCGCGCGACCGCGTGGCGCGGGCCGAGCGTTTGATCGAGCATGGATTGCACGCTGGACTGCACCGTCGCTTCATAGCGCTGTTTGGCGGCGAGCTGCTCCTGCGTGAGGTTGAGCGGGTCGGGTTCGCTGCCGTTCGCCCCCTGCGGCGGCAGCAGCACTTGGCCGTCTTGATTGACGATGGTGACGTTTTCGGGTTTGAGACCTTCGACGGCGTGCGAGACGAGCATGGTGATGCCTTGAACCTGCTGCGGCGAGAGCTGCATGCCGGGCTTCGTCGTCACCGCGACCGAAGCGGTCGTCGGATTTTGCGTCGTGCTGTAAAGCGTTTGGTCGGGAGCGGCGATCTGCACGCGCGCGCCGTCCACCGGATCAAGGCCCGATATCGTGCGCTCGAGTTCGCCTTCGATGGCGCGCGTCTTGTCGATCTTCTCCTCGAATTCGGTCATGCCGAAGTTCGTGCGATCGAAGAGTTCGTATCCCGTCGAGTTGCCTTTGATGACGTTCGCGCCCGCGATTGCGACGCGCTCGTCGGAAAGGTTCTGCGCGGGGACGAGCACGGTTTTGCCGTCCGCGGAAAGTTGATAGGGGACTTTGTCGTCCTTGAGATGCTGCGTGACGTTCGCGGCGTCGCTTGCGGAGAGATTCGAGAAGAGCGGTTCGTATTGCGGACGATTGAACGCGTAGAGCCCGCCCATCAGGACGAGCGCGAGCGCCACAACGGAAAAAGCGCCGACGGCGAGATTGCGGTTCGGCCCCTCCCACAATGCTCGAATCCGGCCGGCGAGATCGTTCCACATCACCGAGACGCGATCCAAAACGTCACCTAACCCAAAGTGCGGCCGACCGTGGCCTGCTCGTCGGACGTCCGTGCCCGACAGCATTCGATGTCCCCAAAGGCGAGCGCAAGCCCCGGCGGACCACTAACCTGTAGTATCGGACGTTATCCACAGCGCTTTACGCCCGGCTTTGGTACTGAGAGAAACTTAACCGTGCTCACACCGCGAGCTCCGAGCGCTCGGGTCCGACAGAGACGCACTCG
>DATEHZ010000027.1:0-3750 GCA_035279385.1 Vulcanimicrobiaceae bacterium
TTCAATCTATCGGCACTTGGTTGGTTGACTTTAGTCCTGTGGCTTCTTGGTGGTAATGGGGCGGGCGGGGTGATGCTTTGCCGGACGGCCGTCTTTGCGCGTCGTGCGCAAAAACGGCCTCGCCTCTTGCGCCCGACTCCACGCCATCCTGGCGTCGGGCGCAATTCACACGCCGGCAAAGCATCACCCCGCCCACCCCATCACCACCAAGCCCCTTGCACATGGGAGCACATGCCGATGGATGTTCCGTTTGTTGATCGGCTCAAGACAGCCGTCAGTGTGAAAGCTCCGGGTGGCTGTCGGGGGAAAATTTGGGGTGTCAGCGTGAGTGCTCGTGCGATTGCGCGAGCGATATCTCGTCATCCTGAGCTTGTCGAAGGACGCGCCGAGCAAAGGCGAGGCCCCGCGTTTGGCGCGAGCCTTGTTACAGTCCGCCGAAGGCGTAGGAGTAGTTTTTGAGGTGGGGCCAGATTGCGGATAGGGGCGCTTTGGGCTCGCGCAGGATCCAGATGGGGAGATAGTTTTCGTACGGCATCGCCAGGGAGTTGACGAACGTGCCGACGCGCTTTGCCGAGCGGTAATACGGCAGCAACTCGGGGCCGTTCACGTCGATGACGACTTGCCCGCTTTGGCCGTGCGTACCCCAAAGCCAGTAATTGTTGTTGCCGCTGAGCGCGGGCGGCAGATGATGCGCGGCGCCGTAGAGATCGATGGCGCTGGCTTCGCCGAAGTTGTGCGTGTAAATCGACGCGCGTGCGCGCTCGCTCGCGGGAAGCGTGTTGTAGAGGTCCGCCACCTGCTGCTCGAGCTGCGGCCAGCCGGTCATGTCGGCGTAATACTGAATCGGGGTTGCGTTGGTCGTCTTCTCCACGTGGAACCGGATGTGAAAGAGATTGCCGAGCACGACCTGATAGCGAATGTACGTGTTCATCGGCACGACCGGAAGCACGAACGGCGTCGAGGGCACCGCAAACGCGATAATGACGGCAACGATTGCCACACGCCATTTGAGCCGCACGCCCGTCCAGCGCTCGATGGGAACCGCGCCGGCCGCGACCATGAACGGGTAGACCGGCGCGGGGTAATACGCTTTGGCGTCGCCGGCCCACATCATCGCAATCAGCGCAACGTACGCGTAGCCCAAGAACCGCGTGCGCGCGTTGGCGAAGAGCCATCCCAGGCCGATGAGCCACACGATCGAGAGCAGCGGACTCATGACCATGATTTGCTGCAGCGGGAACGGCGGCCACTTGAGCATGAACTTGTCGTAGTCGTTGTGCAGCAGTTGCAGCATCGGGAAGTGGTAATGCCACTGCCACCAGACGTTCGGCGCAATCAGCACCGCGCCCAGAGCGACGGCGGCCGCAAACCACGGCGTTCGCAGCGTGCTGCGCTGCCGGGTGAGCAGCAAGCCGGCGACGATCGCGACGGCAAAGAACGCGACGCTGTATTTCGCCCAGAACGCAAATGCGACCAGGCCGCTCACCGCGAGCCACCAGCGCGGATCGGCGCCGCGCGTAATGCGATACACGAGCAGCGCAATGAGCGGCCAGACCGCCATCTCGACCGAATCCGGGGAAAGGCGCGAACCGAAGGCGAGCATCTCGGGCGCGAACGTCGTCACGAGCGCCGCGATGATGATCGCGAATCGCCCGCCGCCGAGTTCGATCGCGGTACGCGCCGCGACGTACGTTGCGAGCGCGGCGAAGACCGCGGGGATCGCGCGCAAGGCAAAGAGCGAAATGCCCAGCGTCTGGGAGAACGCCGCCATGAGCGGTACGAGCGGCGGCTGATCGACGTACCCGACGTCCGGGCGGAAACCGCAGATGATGAAGTAGAGTTCGTCCCGGAAAAAGCCGTAGTGCGGGTTGCCCCCGAGATGGAGCGCCAGCGTGAGGAGCGCGGTGATCCATGGCACATGGCGAGCCAAGACGCCCCGCTGCGCCTGCGCGCGGACCTCTCCCCGCTCCGCTCGAATCGGCCGTTCCAGTAACACGCCTGGCTTCTACCCTTTCGAGGCCGCGATACGTCACCCGAACGCGAACTCCCCTG
Organism: Vulcanimicrobiaceae bacterium; assembly: GCA_035279385.1. GTDB lineage: Bacteria > Vulcanimicrobiota > Vulcanimicrobiia > Vulcanimicrobiales > Vulcanimicrobiaceae > DATGJX01. The sequence goes on from DATEHZ010000027.1 coordinate 2,053, forward strand.
AAAAGCAAACGGCGCCTAACGGCGCCGTTCGTCCTTCGACAAGCTTGGGATGACGAAGGTGCTGCACCTGCGTGAGGGTGCTGCACCTGCGCGGGTGTTATACCTGCATGCGGGAGATTTCGGTGTATGCTTCGAGCAGTTTGTTGCGGATGGCCAGGGTGAACTGCATCGCGAGATTCGCTTCTTCCACCGAGGTGACGACTTTGCTCACGTCGTTGGTGCGGCCCGTCGCCAAATCACGCGAGAGCTGATCCGACGAGGTGACCTTGTCGTTCACGTCCGAGAGAAACGACTTGACCGTGTCCTTGAACGACGGTGCGCCGGTTGCGGCGCCGCCCGGGATCGCTTCGGTTTTGACGTCGTTGCCGCTGCTGCCGATGTCGGGCACGAACGTGCCCGGAATGGCGCTGCGCATCGCTGCGTCGTACGACGAATTAATGTCCACTCGCTCCCCTTATTACGAACGCAGAATGTTCAGAGCCGCGTTCGTCATGTTGCGCGCTTCCTGCATCGCCGAAACGTTGGCTTCGTATGCGCGCGATGCCGCCATCATGTCGACCATCTCTTTGACGACGGAAATATTCGGATAATGCACGTACCCGCGTGCGTCGGCATCGGGATTGCTCGGATCGAACACGAGGCGATCCGGTGTTTGATCCTGCACGATGCCCATGACCTCGACGCCGCCCTGCCCGCCGCTGCCGGCGCCGCCGTCCGCGTCCGCGGTTTCATCCGGGCCGCCCGGCTTCTGTCCGAACACGACCAGCTGCCGTTTGAACGCGCCGCCGCCCGGCGTGTGCGTGGTATTGGCGTTCGCGATGTTGTTCGCGATGACGTCCATGGCCAGACGCTCCGCGGAGAGGCCCGAGGCGCTAATCTCGACCGAATTATAGAAACCCATCAGTGCGTCTGCTCCGTGATGGCCTCGCGCAAGCGCATGAATTGGACTTGCAGCAGCTGCGCCATCGTTTGCGAATAGCCCGAGTTTTGCGCGAGCTGCGCGGACTCTTGATCGACGTCGACGTTGCTGCCGTCGGCGCGCATCTTGTCGGTCGTATCGATATCCGTTTGCGGCGCAAACGGCTGCGGCGCGGCCTGCGTGCCGAGCGCGAACTGCCGATCGCTGTCCGTCGTCATCCCGAGATCCTCGCCCGCCGGATCGCCTTCGGCCGCGGCCAGCGCGTCTTTGAACGACACGCTTTGCCGGCGGTAGCCCGGCGTGTTGACGTTGGCAATGTTTTCGGCGATAGCCGTCTGCTGGAGGTCTGCACCCGCGATGGCGTTGCCGAGCGTATCGACCGTCCGGCCAAACGAAACGGCATTGATGTCGTTCATCACCCTAGACTATCGGCCGCCCGCGCGGAGTACTTTAAGGAGCGCTCCTACGCGAACTGCGTGGCGTGGAGGCGGGCATAGGCGCCGCCCTTGGCCAGGAGCGATTCGTGCGAGCCCATCTCGACGACGCGGCCGGCTTCTATATAGAGGATGGTGTGGGCGCGGCGGATCGTGGAGAGGCGGTGCGCGATGATGAGCGTCGTGCGCCCGGGCAGAAGCCGGTCCAGCGCCTGTTCGATGAGCGCTTCCGAGTGGCTGTCGAGCGCGCTCGTCGCCTCGTCGAGAATCAGGATGCGCGGATCGCGCAGAATGGCTCGCGCGATTGCGACGCGCTGCCGCTGGCCGCCTGAGAGCCGCTGTCCG
>DATEHZ010000028.1:0-5292 GCA_035279385.1 Vulcanimicrobiaceae bacterium
GCTCGGCGGCCGCGCGGTCGATCTTGGTCATCACCACCACGAACTCGTCGCCCGCGTAGCGCGCGACGATGTCGCCTTTGCGCCCGGTCTTTTTGAGCACATTTGCGAAGCGCTTGAGCGCCAGATCGCCCAAACTGTGGCCGCCGGAGTCGTTGATTTTCTTCAAGTCGTCCAGGTCGAGTATCGCAAAAGCGAAGGGTGTGTCGTAGCGCTCCGACGTGTGGAGTTCCCGATCCATCATCTCGTTGAGCGCGCGGCGGTTGGGGATGCCGGTAAGCGTGTCGGTAAGCGCCAGACGCTGCGTCTCTTCGAGCAGGCGCCGGGTTTCTTCGTACAGACGGGCGTTTTCCACCGCGATGGCGGCCTGGGCCGCAAAGTCGAGCAGAACCCGCAGTTGGTTCTCCGTGACGTCGTCGCTCGGCGCCCGGTCGACGTACAGCATGCCGCGTACGACGTCGCGCGCGACGAGCGGAGCGATGCAGTAGGAACCTTGGGTGTCCTGCAAGGGTTTATCCGGATCGGATTCGTGTCCGAACGCCACCTGCAGCACGCCGTGCGCGACGTCTTGCAGCGTCGAGTTCGGCAGATATTCGAACGCGTCGCCGGCGTGAAGCACCGTGCCGCTGCCGTCGCCCTCCAAACGCCGGATGACGTTTCCATGCTCGTCGACGTCGAAGAGGATGACGCGATTAAACTTTAACGCTTCGGTGACGCCGCGCAGCACCATCGACAAAATGTCGTTGATGTCGAGTGTGGAATTGATGGTGGAGAACACCTGCTGCAGCACGAAGAGTTCGGCGTTTTGCTGCGCGTACTCGTCCCGCTCGGCTTCGAGCATGGCAATGCGCGAGCGAAGGCGATCGATCTCTGTGAGGAGTTCGGTCCGCTCCGGGGCATCGCCGACGGGCTGGGCGCCCGCCTGGGACAGGTTCAAGTCCACGATTACTGTAACGTCTTAATCCGTCCGTTTCTTTAGTTTTACCGTTGCCAGCGCAGAGGGTCGAAAACCGTCCGGTGAGCCAGTTCGTACATCTCCATGTTCACAGCGAATACTCGCTTCTGGACGGCGCCTGCCGCGTGGACGCGCTCTGCAAGCGCTCCGCGGGCGACGGCAGCCCTGCGGTCGCACTGACCGACCACGGCGTGATGTACGGCGCCATGGAGTTTTACTACACCGCGCGGGATTTCAAACTCACGCCGATCATCGGGTGCGAAGCGTATATCGCGCCGCGCGGGCGATTCGACCGTACGGTGCGAGACGAGGCGCACGTCACGCTGCTCGCCGCCGACGTCGAAGGTTACAGAAACTTAACTGCGCTCATCTCCAAGGGCTTTCTCGAAGGCTACTACTACAAGCCCCGCATCGATCTGGATCTGCTCGAGAAGCACAACCGCGGGCTCATCGTGCTCTCCGGCTGCATGTCCGGCATGGTGGCGTCGCCGCTGCTCAAAAACGACTACGAAAAATCCAAGTCGGCGGCGAAAACGTTCATCGACATCTTCGGCGATCGGTTCTACATCGAGGTAATGCGCCACGGCATGCCCGAGGAGGAAGTCATCAATCAGGGGCTCGTGAAGGTGGCACGCGAGCTCGCGATTCCGATCGTCGCGACGAACGATTCGCACTATCTGGTGCAGAACGACGCGCCCGCGCACGACGTGCTGCTCTGCATCGGCACCGGCAAAACGGTGCAAGACACGAGCCGCATGAAATTTTATTCCGATCAGTTCTACGTCAAGAGCGACGCGGAGATGCGCGAGCTTTGGGCCGACCTGCCGGAGGCGTGCGACAACACCGCCGAGATCGCCAAACGCGTCGACATCCGCATTCCGGAAAAGATCTATCATTTGCCGGCTTTTCCGGTACCGCAGAACGACGGCAAGGAGAAGACGGCCGAGGAGTTTTTGCGGGACGTGTGCGAGCAGGGGCTGGTCGAGCGCTACGGCGAGGAGCGCGCGAAAAACGATGCGGCGCTGCGCGAGCGCTTCGAGTACGAACTCGACGTGATCCTGAAGATGGGTTTCGCGTCGTACTTTTTGATCGTTTGGGATTTCATCAAGTACGCGAAAGACCACGGCATTCCGGTGGGTCCGGGACGCGGATCGGCGGTGGGTTCGGTGGTGGCGTACTGTCTGAAGATCACCGATCTGGATCCGCTCAAGTACAAGTTGATCTTCGAGCGGTTTTTGAATCCGGATCGCATTTCGATGCCCGATATCGATACGGACTTCTGCGTGGAGCGGCGCGACGAGGTCATCAAATACGTTACCGAAAAGTACGGCGAGGATCGCGTCGCGCAGATCGTGACGTTCGGCACGATGGCCGCCCGCGCGGCGGTCCGCGATGCGGGACGGGCGCTCGGCGTGCCGTTGCCCGACGTCGACAAGGTCGCCAAGATGATTCCTTCGGGGCCGGGCGGCATGTCCATCGGTCAGGCGCTCGAGCAGATTCCGGATCTCAAAATGCTCTATGCGACATCGCCCGAGATCCGCAGGCTGCTCGACACGGCCAAAGCGATTGAGGGCCTCGCGCGCAACGCCGGGACGCACGCTGCGGGCGTGGTCATCTCGCCCGGACCGCTGGTCGAATACGCACCGCTCGCCAAGAGCGACGCAGGCGTCAACACGCAATACGACATGGTGTGGGCCGAGAAGATCGGGCTGCTCAAGATGGACTTCTTGGGTCTGCGCAATCTGACGGTGATGAAGAACGCGGTCGATGAAATCTGCCGCACCACCGATCCGGATTTCGACATCGCCAAGATTCCCGACGACGACGCGCGTACGTACGAGATGCTCTCGCGCGGCGACACGATGGGCGTCTTCCAACTGGAGTCCGAGGGCATGGTGCGCGTCTGCACCGAGCTGCGCCCGTCGAATTTCAACGACATCATCGCGCTGGTTGCGTTGTATCGCCCGGGCCCGATGGACTGGATTCCCACGTACATCGCGGTTAAGCACGGAAGGCAGAAGCCGACCTACCTGCATCCGAAGCTCGAAGCGCTTCTCGCGGAAACGTATTCGGTGGCGGCCTACCAGGAGCAGGTCATGCAGATGGCGCGCGACATCGCCGGGTTCACCATGGGGCAAGCGGACGAACTTCGCAAGGTCATGGGGAAAAAGCAGAAAGAGAAGATTCCGGTTTATCGCGAGAAGTTCATCAGCGGGTGCAAAGAACACTCGGACATCGACGAAGAGCTCGCGGGAAAAATCTTCGAATTCATCGAGCCGTTCGCGGGGTACGGGTTCAATAAGTCGCACGCGGCCGCATATGCGTGGGTTGCCTATCAGACCGCGTACTTGAAAGCGAATCACCCGCTGCCGTATTTCACCGCGCTGATGTCGTCGGTGAAAGACAAGACGGACAAACTCGTCGAGTATATCGACGAGGCCAAGAAACTGGGCATCTCCGTCTTACCGCCGGACGTGAACCTGTCGCGCACCGATTTTGCCGTGGTCGGCGATCAGATTCGCTTCGGGCTCTCCGCGGTCAAGGGCGTCGGCGAAGGCGCCGTCCAGGTTATTCTGGATGCGCGTGAAGCCGGCGGCCCGTTCAAAGATTTGTTCGACCTCGCCAAGCGCGTCGACAACAAGCAGGTGAACCGCCGCGTCTTCGAAGCGCTGATCAAGTGCGGCGCGCTGGATTGTCTGCCCGGAAACCGCGCGCAAAAAATCGCCGCGCTCGATACGGCGATGGACATTGCCGCCGCGGAATCGCGCGACGCGGAGCGGGGACAGGTCTCGCTCTTCGGCGAGGCGCCGCACGTTGCCGCATCGCTGAGCCCGACGCTACCCTCCGTGCCGCCGCCGAATACGATGCAAACGCTGCAGTGGGAAAAAGAGACCTTGGGGATCTTCGTCTCCGGACATCCGCTGGCGGACGTCGCGGACGCGCTGGCGCGTACCGGTGCGGTGCCGATCAAGGATCTGCGCGCGCGCGAAGACGAGAGTTTCGTCGTCGTCGCCGGTATGGTTGCCTCGGTGCGCCGGACGCTGACGAAAGCGGGCCAGCAGATCCTCATCGCGCAGTTGGAAGATACGACGGGAACCACGGACGTCATCGTATTTGCGAAGCTCTATCCGCAGGTGAGCCACCTGTTCGAACAGGACAAGATTCTCATCGTGAAAGGCCGCCTGCGCATGCGCGAGCGTCCCGGGGCGAGCGGTGAAGATGCGCCGGTCGAAGTCTCCGTGAGCGCGAACGAGGTGCTGCCGTTCGAGCGCCCCGCGTATACTGCGGCGCCGGCGGGGTGGCACGTGATCGTGTCGAGCCGCGAACAGGTCGACCGCCTTGCCGCAATCTTGGACGAGTGGCCCGGCACCGTGCCGGTGATGGCGCGCATCGGCAGCCGCACGCAGCGTTTGCCGCGCGGCGTCGCGGCCGACCAGCGCTTGCGCTCCGAACTGACGCGGATCTTCGGTTCCGGCAACGTCTCGGAGGGTCTGCCTGAGTGAGGCTTCCTGCCGGCGTACGCGACTGGCTGCCTCAGGAATACGCGTACAAGCGAGAGATCGAGGAGACCATCCGCCGCGTATTCCGCACGTGGTCGTACGCCGAGATGCTCACGCCCACGTTCGAGAGTTACGAGTCCCTGGAACGCGGTCTGGGCGAAAAACTGATGCAGCAGACGTTCCGATTCACGGATCCGCTCGGTTCGCAGCTCGCGCTGCGCACCGAGATGACCACGCCGATCGCTCGCGTCGTCTCCTCGCGTTTGCGCGGCGCAACGCTGCCGCTTCGCCTCTCGTACATCGCAACCGGCTTTCGGTACGAAGAGCCGCAGCTCGGCCGCATGCGCGAGTTCACGCAAGCCGGCGCGGAGCTCATCGGCGCTCAGGGCGTGGACGCGGAAGCCGAAGCGCTGTTCATGGCGATCGAAACGCTCGACGCCGTGGGACTTGGCGACGCGCGCTTCGACGTGAACGACGCCGCGATCGTCGACGGCATTGTGCGCCGTGCCGGATACGAGGGCGAAGAACTGCAGCGCTGCAAAAAACTCATCGCCGATCGCAACGTCGTGGCGATCGAGGATGAGAATATCCGCCGTCTGACGATGACGCGCGGGCGCGAAGATATCTTGGACATCATGCGGTCCATGTGCGAAACGCCGGAATCGCGGGCGGCGCTCGCGCGCCTGCAGCTGATTCTCGATCGCGCCGGCGCGCTCGGCTACCGCGATCGCATCAACGTGGATTTTGCGCTGCTGCGCGATCTGCAGTACTACACCGGATTCGTCTTTGAAGGCTACATCGCCGACCTCGGTTTTTCGCTGTGCGGCGGCGGCCGGTACG
>DATEHZ010000029.1:0-15899 GCA_035279385.1 Vulcanimicrobiaceae bacterium
GCGGCCTCGCGCTCGAGCACGTCCTCGCCCAGGAAGTCGAGCGTTGCCGTCATGCCCTGCGCGTTGAGTTCTCGCACGGCGGCAATCGCCGAGTCGATAGTTTCACCGGCGACGAAGCGCTTTGCTAAAAAGAAAAAACGCCGCGAAAACAGCGAATCCGGGGCGAACATGCGATCGAGTACGGCCATACGGCGCTTTTTATACGACGCGGCGTCGCAAAGCCCATTGTACGGCCACGACCACCGCGGCAAGCACGACGAAACCGTACGTGAGAGCCAGCGATGCGCCCACGCCCTGCGCCGAGAGCGCCACGTACAATTGCACCGGCAGCGACGTTGGGTGATACGCGAGAATCGAGGTTGCGCCGTATTCGCCGATCGCGCGCATCCATGCCAGCACCATGCCGGCCAAAACGCTCGGCGCCGCAAGCGGCAGCGCGATGCGGAAAAAACGCGCGGCGGTTCCCGCGCCGAGCGTCTGCGCGGATTCGTCGTATGACGGATCGAGCGATCCGAACGCCGCGGCGGCCGTGATCGCGACGAACGATCCCGCAACGAAAAACTCTGCGAGCGCAACGCCCCAAATCGAATCGACGAAAACGATGCCGTGCTGCGATAACCACGCGCCCAGCGGCGTGCGCGTGCCCACCGTCTGCAGCAGGATGATACCGGAGGCGACCGGCGGGAATGCGAGCGGAAGCGCCAGCAGCGAGAGCAGCAGACCGCGCAGGGAGCTGCGCGTGTGAGCCAGCGCGTAGCCGGCGGGCACGCCGAGAAGCGAGGCCGCTGCGACCGCGATGCTCGATGCAACGAGCGAGACCCGCACCGCATCTTGCGCGACGGGCTGGGAGAACGAACGTACGACGGCCGCCGGCGGGACTGCCGCGAGCATGGCGACCACGGGCCCGAGCATGACCAAGAGCAACAGTGCTGTCGCTCCGTGGAAAACTGCACCGCCGTCTGACCGTTTCATACTTAAAACTTTACCAAACCCTCGCGCCGACGCTAGGCGCAAAGGCCCAAAAAGCGAATGGGACCTGCAGCATGACGCAGCGCACGTGGCGGGTACTCATTGCCGATGACGATCCGGCGATCTGCACACTGATCGAGACGGTGCTGCGCAAAGGGCCGTACGAGATCATCGTACGCAACGACGCCGAGAGCGCGCTGGTCGCGCTCGACCGCGAAGGTCCGCTCGACATCATCATTTGCGACTTCATGCTTCCGGGAATCTCCGGCATCGACCTGATCGAACGCCTGCGGGCGGATGAACGCACGCGCGCGGTGCCGATTCTCATGATCTCCGGTCACACGAATTACGCGATGGACGGGCGCGCGAAAACCGCCGGAGCGAATCTGTTCCTCAACAAGCCGTTCACGATCTCGCAACTGCGCACGGCGGTCAACAGCCTGCTCGCGCAGCCGAAGGTCGATCCGCTCGAGAGCCACTCGCCGATCAACTCCCGCTAGAGGGATGCCGGTGCGCGGGCGCGCATTGCGGTTTTCTTGCATCTCGTAAAGATCTTTGTCGTCGCCCTCTCTCTGGGCCTCGACGTATTTGCGGTCGGTATCGGCGTCGGTATGCGAGGCGCCCCACGTGCCTTGAAAATGCGCATCGGCGCGGCGTTCGCGTCCGCCGAGGTGTGCATGAACCTCATCGGTGCGGGCCTGGGCAAACTCGCGGGGGAACTCCTTGGGAGCGTCGCCGGCTACATCGGATTCGCCGCCCTCATCGGCGTCGGCACCTACATGGTGTTCGAGGCGATCCGCGAGGCCGAAGAAAAGACGCCGCTCGACATGTCCAAGGGCTGGGGGCTGTTCGTCGCCTCCCTCTCCATCAGCCTGGACTCGCTCGGCATCGGCTTCTCGATTTTATACATCGGCGTGCCGCTGTGGCTCGCGCTGGGCGTTATCTTCGCGGTCTCCATCGCATCGACCGTGCTCGGCCTGACCTTTGGGCGATTCTTGGGGCGGCGCGTCGAGGAAGGCGCGGAGCTGTGGGCGGGCATCATCCTCATCCTCACGGGCGTGGGCTTCATCCTGGCAAAAGTCTTTCACGTCGGCTAAAGCGAAGCGCTCGCTCATGCGCATTGGCGATACGCTTCTCGATTTGGCGCGTGCGGGCGGGCGCAGCTCCCTGGTCGTCGTGGGCACCGGGAAGAACGTCGGCAAGACGGTAGCGATGCGCGCCATCGCCGATGCGGCGGCCGCGCGCGGATTGCGTTTGGGCATGACCTCCATCGGCCGGGACGGAGAAGCGGTGGACGCGGCGGACGCACTCGCAAAGCCGCGGCTGTTCCTGCGTCCCGGCGCCGTGGTCGCGACGGCGCGCAATTTGCTGCCCGTACATCCGGCGAGCGAACTGATCGATTTCACGCCGTGGGCGACCGCCGCCGGGCCGGTGCTTTTCGCGCGCGTTCTGCAAGCGGCGTACTACGAATTGGCCGGGCCCGCAACGGCAGCCGGCGTGCGATCGTGCGTTCAACGGTTCGCACGGCTCGGCTGCGAGCAGATCGTCGTGGACGGCGCACTCGACCGCGTGGCGGCGCTCGCGGGCGGAGACGACGCGGTGATCGTCTCGGTGGGCGCATCGGCGGCGCGCACGATGGAGGAAGCCGTCGACGACGTACGCGCGCTTGCGGTTCGCCTGCAGATTCCGCGCGTCGACGAGAGCAAGCCGTTTTTCGAGATCGGCGGCGCGCTCACGGCAGCCGATGCCGCGCGCCTGGTGAGCCGGCGCGAAGACCGGCAAGTCGTCGTGCGCGATCCGACGCAGATTGCAATCGGCGGAAAGGCGCTGCTCGGCGTGACCGCGCGTCTGCAGGTGCGCTGCCGGCGGCCGCTGCACGTGATCGCCGCGACCGTCGCGTCGATCGGGCGCGAGAAGTATTTCGAACCGCGTGAATTCGCGCGCGCCGTCGCGCAGGCGACGGGACTGCCGACCTTCGACGTCTACGCGGCGTCGATGACGGAGGCGGCGTGAAGTTCGCGGACGTGCTCGACGCGACGACTGCGGGAGCGCTCGACGCTGCCTGGCTGAACGCGCAGCTCGAGCCCCTGAGCGAGCCGGGGCGGCGCGCGTATGCGCAATTCGCGCCGCTTCGTCCGGGCGAGGAAAGCCGCGCGCAGGAACGCGCGCAATGCATCGCCGATCTCGCCGCGCGTATCGATGCCGCGGAGGTGGACGCGATGCGCGACGCGCTGCGCGGCATGCCGGATCCGCTGCCGGCAATCTCGCGTGCGGCGATGGGCGATACGCTGGAGGACGCCAATCTGCTCGAACTGCTGCGTTTTCTCGAAATCGCGCAGCGCTTGCACGCGTACGTCCCGGTTTGCGAAGACGCGCGCGGCGTCGCGCAGTTGCTCGAGCGGGGACGGGCGGGGAAATTCGGTTTCTATCTCTCCGAGAAATTCGACGCCGGCCTTGCACCCGTTCGCGCGGACGCGCAGCGGGCGCAGGCCGAGTTCGATTCGGCGCGCGGCCGCCTGGCGCAGCGCGTTTCGCGCGAACTCGGCCGCGAGGAGATCTCCGGGGGCGAGTTCATCGTCATGCGCGACGGGCTTGGCGCGCTGCCGCGCGGGGTGCGGGTCGTGCGCGAAGCGCCGACGTATCTGCTCTGCGAACTCGATCTCGACGAGCCGGCGCTCGAAGCGCTGCGCAAGCGCGATGCCGCTGCGGCGCGAGTCGCCGCGGCGGAGGAATCGGTCCGCGCACGCGTCTCGCAGGAGATACGCGAACGCTCGCGCGCGCTCGACGCTCTGGTGCACGCCGTCGGCGATTTCGACGTGCAACTCGCGCAGGTGCGTTTCACGCAGCAGCATGCGTGCGTGCCCGCGCAGATCGTCGCGCAGCCCTGCGTGCGCTTTACGAACGCGCGTTATCTGCCGCTGCAGTACGAACTCGAAACGCAAGGACGCCGGTACGAACCGATATCGCTCGAACTTTCCGACGCGGCGGTGCTCACCGGTCCAAACATGGGCGGCAAGAGCGTGGCGCTTCGAACGTGCGGTTTCGTCGCGCTGCTCGCGGCGTTCGGCATACCGGTGCCCGCGGAAAACGCGCAGTGCGCCATCTTCGATGAGATCGCGTGGCTCGGGATCGGCGCACAGGAGAGTCTGGGCGGCTTGCTTTCTTCTTTCGCGCGAGAGGTCGTTCGACTGAACGAGCTGCTGGCGCGGCCGGCTTCGCACGCGCTGCTGCTCGTCGACGAATTCGCGCGCACGACCACGCCGCACGAAGGCAAAGCGCTGCTCGTGGCCCTGATTCGCTCGCTGCGCCGGCGCGGGAGACTGGCGTTTATCGCGACGCACCTGGCGGGCATCGCCGCCGACGCGCAGGCACGCCACTTCGCCGTGCGCGGTTTGCGCGACGTTCCCAAAGCCGCGCCCGCGGGCGATTTACAGGCCGCGCTCGCATCGCTGGCCGACTCCATGGACTATGCCGTCGTGGAAGTCGGCGACGGCGGCAGCGCGCAGGCGGACGCCGTCGCGCTCGCCCATCTGCTCGGGTTGGACGACGACATCGTGGCGGAGGCCGCGCACGTGCTCGAAGGCGAAGCAACCGCGTGATGGATCCGCTGATTATTACCGTCGCGCCCGTGGGCGCGGAACTCACGCCCGATCAAACGCCGCACCTCGCCGTTACGCCCAAGCAGCTCGGAGAGGTCGCGCGTAAGGTGCGTGAGGCGGGCGCATCGATGATTCACGTGCACTGCCGCAACGACGACGGCACGAATACGCACGACGTCGCGCGCTTCAAAGCGGCGTACGACCAGGTTCGCGCGCAGAGCGATCTCATCGTGCAGTTTTCCACGGGCGGCGCCATCGGCATGACGCCGCAGGAGCGCGCCAGCGTGCTGCAGCTGCGTCCGGAGATGGCGACGCTCACCTGCGGCACGGTGAACTTCGGCGACGACGTCTTCGAAAACAGCTTTCCGATCATGCGCGGCATCCTGCAGAAGATGCACGAGTTCGGCGTGCGTCCGGAACTCGAGATTTTCGATAAAGGGCATCTCTCGAACGCGCGGCGCCTGGAAAAGGACGGTCTGCTGCAATTCCCGCAGCACGTCGACTTCGTGCTGGGCGTTCCCGGCGGCTTGGACGCGAGCGTGCAGAACCTGTGCGACCTGGTCGATTCGCTTCCCAACGGCTGCACCTGGTCGGTCGCCGGAATCGGCCGCATGCAGCTGCCGCTGGCGATGGCGGCCCTGGCGATGGGCGGCCACGTGCGCGTCGGTTTGGAAGACAACATCTACTATTCGAAGGGCCGGCTTGCGACCAACGAGGAGCTCGTCGCGCGCGTCGTCCGCCTGGCCGGGGAACTGGGCCGGCCGGTCGCCACGCCCGACGAAGCGCGCCGGATACTTGGCCTGGCAAGGAGAACCCCCGAGGTAGGCAAATCTATCGCGGCGCCCTCGGGGAGGGCCTAGCGATGATCGCATCCCTAGGCGCCGTGAACCCGTGGGGGCTCCATCGCGCAGCGATGGGGGGCGCGGAGGCTAGGCCGAAGCGCCGGTAAATCTGGAGGTGCGGGCCCCTGTTTAACTACGTCGTCCGGCGGACGCTTCAGGCGATTCCGCTGTTGATTCTGATCTCGTTCATCCTGTTCGTCATCCTGCACAACGCTCCGGGCGGCGGTTTGGGTGCGTATCTTCAGAATCCCCACATCACGCAGGCCGACATCACGCGCCTCAAACATAATCTCGGCCTGGATAAGCCGCTGCCGATCCAATACTTCGTCTGGCTCGGTCATTCGATCGCGGGTGATTTCGGGTGGTCGATGAGCAACTCTGAGCCGGTCTTCAACGCCATCCTGGAACGCCTGCCCAACACGCTCGAACTGATGGTGTCCTCGTTCGTCATCGCCTTCATCATCGGCGTCTCGGCGGGCTTGTTCGCAGCGGTGCGTCCCTACTCGATTTGGGACTATCTCATCACGACGTTCGCGTTCTTCGGGCAGTCGATGCCGGTGTTCTGGTTCGCGCTGATGATGCAGCTCGCGTTCGCCGTACACGGCATTCCGCTTCCGGGCGGATGGCAAATCCAATTGCCTTCGGCCGGCATCTCGAGCTCCGACACGTTCGACCTGGGCGATCGCGTTTCGCATTTGATTTTGCCGGCCGTCGTGCTCGCGCTGCTGCAAGTCGCGCTGTACAGCCGCTTCATGCGCTCCTCGATGCTCGAAGTGATCAAGACCGACTACATGCGCACGGCGTGGGCGAAGGGTCTGAATTTCCGCACCGTGCTCTTCAAGCACGGACTCAAGAACGCGCTGATTCCGCTCGTGACCGTCACCGCGCTCACGCTGCCGGGCCTTTTCGGCGGCGCGATCGTCACCGAGACGATCTTCGCATGGCCGGGTGAAGGCCGGCTGTTCTACAACGCGCTCGGACAGCAAGACATCTCGCTGATGCAGGGCTACCTGATCTTCAACGCGTTCTTGGTGGTGCTGTTCAATCTGCTCGCCGACGTGGCGTACGCGTGGCTCGATCCCCGCGTGAAATACGACTAGGGGTCAACGATCATGGCGCTATCCACACCGATCAATCAGCCCATCGGCGTCGACGAAGACGCGATCGTTTACAGCAAGAGCACCGTTTGGCGGCGCTTCCGCAAGCACAAACTTGCCATGGCGGGCGCCGTTGTGCTGCTGCTCATGGTGCTGATTGCGGTCTTCGCGCACCAACTCGCGCCGTACGATCCGAACGGCATCGACGAAGTGCACTGGCAAGGCAATCCGCTGCCGCCGTGCTTCCAAGACGCGCTGCACTGCGGCGGACACTCGCTTGGAACCGACGAGAACGGCCGCGACTTACTCTCGCGCCTGATGTTCGGCGCGCGCATCTCGCTGACGGTCGGCGTCGCGGCCGTCATCATGGAACTCTTCATCGGCACGCTGCTCGGCGCCGTAGCCGGCTACTACGGCGGCTGGATCGACTACTTCATCATGCGTCTCACCGACGTATTCTTGTCGATTCCGCTCTTGCCGCTGCTGCTCACGCTGACCGGCATCGTCGCGGCCAGCAGCAGTAAAGCCTCGCTTGGGTTCGGCGTCATCGTCGTCATCATCGGCGGGCTCTCGTGGCCGGGAGTCGCGCGTCTGGTTCGCGCGTCGTACCTCTCGCTGCGCGAGCGCGAGTATACGGAGGCCGCGCGCGCTCTGGGCAACGGCGACGGGCGCATCATGCTGCGGCACTTGCTGCCCAATGCGATCGCGCCGATCATCGTTCAGGCAACGCTCGACGTCGCGAACGTCATCGTCCTGGAGTCCACGCTCTCGTTCCTGGGCTTCGGCATTCAGCCGCCGACGGCGTCGTGGGGCAACATGCTCGCCAACGCGGAGAGCAACCTCGAGATCGCCTGGTGGGCGGCGGTCTTCCCCGGCCTGTGCATCCTGCTGACCGTCCTCGCGATAAACTACATCGGCGACGGGTTGAGAGATGCGCTTGACCCGAATATGCGATAGGCTATAGACTGTTCCGGTTGTCCCTCGCGCCAAGGCACCGGCTTTGGCCGCGAGGACGTCCCCGTAGCCCCCTTATGCGCGAGTGGCGGAATTGGTAGACGCACTAGCTTGAGGGGCTAGCGCCCGCAAGGGCGTGCTGGTTCGAGTCCAGTCTCGCGCATGAACATCACGCCGCTGCATCCAGCGGCGTTCTTGCTTTCCCAAGCAACTTTCAGTAAGGCATGAAACCATACTATGCCTACGGCCGTAGACCATAGCATACTGGCCGCCCAGGAGCTTCTCGTATCGTGTGGTTGACCCGATTCGCTATTAACCGCTCAATCATCACCGCCATGGTGTTTATCGCCCTGGCGATTTTCGGATTGATCTCGTTCTTCCAACTCGGACGAAGCTCGAATCCGCCGGGCACGAATTATCCCGTGATCGTGGTCGCCGCCTCGTATCCGGGGGCGTCCCCGCAAGACATGGAGCGTATGGTCGTCAAGCCGATTGAAGACCAAATGTCGGGCATCGACAACTTCGATCACATGACGGCGACGGTGCAGGAAGGCACGGCCAGCGTTGCGGTCTTCTTCCAGATCGGCAAGACCAACATCGATCTCGCCGCGGTCGACGTGCAGCGGCGCGTCGATACGGCGCGCGTCTACATGCCGAGCGACCTGAATCCGCCCGTCGTCATCAAAGCCGGCGATCAGGAACCGCCGCTGCTCGACATCGCCGTGAGCTCGAAGTCGCTCTCGCAGACGCAAATCGCGGATCTGGTCAACAACCAAATCACGCCGCTGATCGAGCAGATCCCGAACGTCCAGTCCGTGAACGTCTACGGATCGTCGGATCGCGAATTCCACGTCGAACCGGATCCCACGCGCCTGCTTGCGACCAACGCGACGCTCTCCGACGTCTTCAACGCGGTCGCGAACAACAACCTCAACGTGCCGGGCGGCATCATGACGCAGCCGACGCAGGAAGCGACGGTTGCCATTCACTCCTACGTCAACAATGCGAACGATTTGATCGGCATTCCGCTGCCGGTACCGGGTTCGGCGAACAAATATTTGCACGTGGGCAGCGTCGCGAATGCGTACGACAGCCACGTCGAGATGCGGACGATCTCACACTACAACGGCAAGCCGCGCGTATACATTCAGATCAACCCGACGCTCGATGCCGACCAAATAAAGGCCACGCGCGTCGCGCGCGAACAGATGAAGAAGATCGAGGCGCGATTCACGCAGCTGCAGTTCGCCGAGGAAGACGCTCAGGCGGACATCACCGCAAAAGAACTTTGGGGCGTCGGTCAGTCGCTGATCGAAGGCATCATTCTGACGGCCATCGTGATGATGCTCTTCCTGCACGCGTGGCGCAACGCCGTGGTCGTGCTCGTCGCGATCCCCTCGTCGATTCTCTCGACGTTCATCCTCATGCGGCTCTTCGGCTTCCACATCGACGACCTCTCGATGATGGGTCTTTCGCTCATCATCGGTATTCTGGTCGACGACTCGATTGTGGTTTTGGAGAACATCACCAGGCATCGAGACATGGGGCAGAAACCTATCGACGCGGCCATCAACGGCCGCAGCGAAATCGGCGGAGCCGCGGTCGCGATTACGATGGTGGACGTGGTCGTGTTTTTGCCCATCGCGCTCCTTCCGGGCATCGTCGGCGAGTACTTGAAGGAGTACGGCGCGGTCGTCGTGACCGCGACGCTGTTCTCACTCTTCGTGTCGTTTACGCTCACGCCGCTGCTGGCGGCGAAGTGGAGCATGCGCAAGCGCTCCGAAGCCGAGCCGAAATGGGTGCGGGCGCTCGACAATCGCCGTCTCGACGCCGTCCTGCTCGTCGCGGCGATCGGCCTGTGGTTCGGCGGCAACGCGACCGGATGGTTCTTGATGAACGTCATCGGCGTTTTCATCGTCGCGCTGCTCGTGCTCAACTTCATCGTTCATCGCTACGATGCGATGACGCGCGCGTATCGCGAGAAGCTGCTGCCGTTCGGTTTGGCGCACGGGACGTTCGTCGTCTTCGTGTGCGTCGTGCTGCTCGTGAACGCGTTGCTGCTCGTGGGCAGCGGACGCAACGCGCTGATCCCCGACGCTCTCATCGTCGCGGCTACGTTGCTGTGCTACGGAATTGCGTGGATGATGCGCCGTTCGCGCAAAACCAATGGTAAGCCGCTGCGCGGCTTCGCGACGCTGGGCACGCACCGTCCGCTTGCGGTAACGACGCTCGTACTGCCCGCCCTCGCCGGCGCGATCATGTGGGCGCTCGGCGGCGTGAGTTTCGATTTCTTCCCGGCCCAGCAAACCGGCGTCATCAACATGACCGTGTCGTATCCGTCGGGAACGCCGATCGCAACGACCGATCGTTATGTGACGCGGTTCGAAGACGCGCTGCTGAAGCTGAAATGGATGAAGTCCGTCAGTTCGACCGTCGGACGCAAACCCGCCGGTTTCGGCGCGATCACCGGCGGCAATTTCGCGCAATTGACCGCGCAGGTTCAAGACGGCCACTACAAAGAGACGAACAGCGTGGTTCGTCGGATACGCAGCATGGGGTACTTGCTTCCCGGCGGCGATCTGCAGGTCAATCAGGAGACCGGCGGCGGTGGCGGCGGCGGAGGAGCGATCTTCTACTCGCTGACCGGCCCCGAAGACGAGATCGGCGCGGCGGCGGAAAAGGTCGCAAAATTCTTGCGCACGGTTCCGGGTGCGGTGAACGTGCAGACGTCGGCAGAGATCGCCGCGCCGCGATTGAACGTCGACATCGACCAGTCGAAGGCGGAACTGCTCGGCGTAGCGCCGTCGGCTGCGGCGAACGTCGCGCGCATCGCGGTCGACGGCGCAGTCGCTACGAAGGTGCGCACGCAAAACGGCCTGGTAGACGTGCGCGTGCAATTTCCGCAAGCGGACCGCAACACGGTCGAATCGCTGCGCAACGTGCGCGTACGCGCAGAGGATGGGACGCTCGTGCCGCTCGGCGACGTCGCCACCTTCACGTGGACCAAAGCGCCGACGCGAATCGAACGTCTCAACCGCCAGCGCGTCGTGAACGTCATGAGCGATTTGCTGCCGGGATATTCCACCGGCCAAGTGCAAGCGCCGCTCATGAAAAAGATGGCTCAGCCCGGTTTTCTGCCCAGCGGCGTGACGCCGGTCGCGCAAGGCAATTCCGAGTGGGTCAACGAGACGCTGATCAACATGGCGATCGCGCTCCTTACCTCGTTCATGCTCGTGTACATGCTCATGGTGATCCTGTACGGCTCGTTCCTCGAGCCGCTGATCGTCATGCTTTCCGTGCCGCTCGCCATCATCGGCGCGCTCGTTTTTCTCGCGATCATGGGACGGCTGCAGCCCGAACAAGGGCAGTCGCTCAACATCATCTCGATTCTCGGCATCATCATGCTCTTCGGATTGGTCGCGAAGAACGGCATTCTGCTCGTCGATTATTCGAATACGCTGGTCAAACGCGGACTGCGCGTGCGCGACGCGGTGCTGCAGGCCTCTGCGACGCGCTTTCGTCCGATCATCATGACGACGGCGGCGATGATCTTCGGCATGCTGCCGCTCGCTTTGGGATATGCCGAGGGCGGCGAGTGGCGTCAGGCGATGGGAACCGTCATTATCGGCGGCCTCATCAGCTCGCTCGTGCTCACGCTCTTCCTCGTGCCGATGGTGTACAACACGTGGATGGGCTATTTCGAGCGCCGCGCCGACGCGCGCGCGATGCGCCAGGAGATGCAACCGAGCGAAACGCCGGTAAGCGTGTAACGCACCAAGCAGGCGTGCAAAGACTCGCGGTGCGCTTGGGTAAGCAATCCCTCGAAGAACGTCAAGCTCTCGGAGGGATTAATAAAAACATGCAAGCACTCAAGCGAATCGCCGGCCTGGGCGCGGCCGCGTCGCTCGCCTTCGCAATAACAACCATCGCGCCGGCATCGGCGCAGCACGTCACGGTCACGGTGAACGGGCAAGTCATGAGTTTCGATCAGCCGCCCGTGATGCGCAACAACCGCGTTTTCGTGCCGATGCGCGCGATCTTCGAACGCCTGGGCTCGTCCGTCGTCTACGCGAACGGGAACATCAATTCACAAGGGCACGGACGTTCCGTGCATCTGGTGATCGGTTCGACGCACGCATCCGTGAACGGATCGCCGATCACGATGGACGTGGCTCCGTTCACCATAGCCGGACGCACGGAAGTTCCGCTGCGCTTCGTCGCGCAGGCGCTCGGAGCCAACGTGGACTGGAACGCAAATGCGCAGACCGTCGCGATTACGATGTCGAACGTGCCGGCTTCCGAAAACTACACGCCGGCTCCGCAGACGAATCAATCGTTCTATTTGAAAAATCAACAACCGGCAAACGGATCGACGGTGCGCAGCACGCACGTCAATCTGCACGCGGAGTTCAGCGAACCGGTGAGCCGCGACACGCTTCGCGTCGCCGTCGACGGCCGCGACGTGACGAATCTGGTCTACGCCAATCAGAACGGCTTCGACGTCACGCCGAATTGGGAACTTACGCCCGGCACGCACCACGTGACGGTGAGCGGCTCGACGACCGCCGGACCGAATTTCAGCAACGACTGGTCGTTCACCACGACTGCCGGCGCCGCGGCGAACCATATCAGCGTAACGAGCCCGGGGGCCGGCTCGAAGGTCGGC
Organism: Vulcanimicrobiaceae bacterium; assembly: GCA_035279385.1. Lineage (GTDB taxonomy): Bacteria > Vulcanimicrobiota > Vulcanimicrobiia > Vulcanimicrobiales > Vulcanimicrobiaceae > DATGJX01. The sequence continues at coordinate 12,128 of DATEHZ010000029.1, forward strand.
AGCAACTTCACGCTGCGCGGCAACACGATTGCGGGCTCGCGCGTGCACATCGTGGCCTCGGGTGAGGCGAGCGCGCTCGGCGGCCTGCTGCAGATCGGCACCGGGACGTTCCAGACCGACGTAACCGCCGACGGCAACGGCAACTTCAGCGCGCCGATTGCGCTCAACGCGGTCTCCGGCGGTCAGGTCCGCGTCATCATCACCTCGGTCTCGCCCAGCGGCGCGTCGATAGAGCGCCAGCTCATGTACAGCACCTAAACGATCCCTGCCGCGGCCCCGGGAAGAAACCGGGGCCGCGGCCCCGAACAGCGCCCGTTCCATGGCTCTCGACGAATCATCGGCGCACCGTGATTTCGCGCTGCCCGGCGCCACACTGCGCTACGGGCCCGACAAAACGGTCGACGTATCCCACATCGACCTCTACCTCGAACCCGATTTGGAACGCAAGCACCTGGACGGCGTATGCACGACGACGGTTCTTGCATTGGACGAGGCGGTTCACTCGCTCACGCTGGACGCCGTCGATCTGCAGATCGCCTCGGTCGAACGCGACGGAAAGCCGCTGCGTTTTACGGCGGATGGACGCCGGCTGCATGTGACGTTCGACCCGGCGCTCGCGCCGCAGGAGCAAGCGACCTTCGCCGTGCGCTACAGCGTCACGAACCCGCGCCACGGCTTGTTCTTCACCGGCAACCACGCGTGGACGCAAAGCCAGGACGAGAACGCGCGCTTCTGGTTTCCCTGTCTGGATTATCCCGGAGAGAAACAGACGACCTCGGCGACGATCGTCGTGCGCAAAGGGCAGTTCGCGCTCTCGAACGGAGCGCTGCTCGAACGCCGCAGCGACGGCGACCGCACCGTGTACGTCTATCGCCAGAACGTTCCGCATTCGACGTATCTGGTTTCGCTCGTCGTCGGACCCTTCGTCGAAGCCGATCAGACGATGCATCGCGCGCAGGGCGACTTGCCGGTGTATTACTACGTGCTTCCGGGACGCGAAGCCGACGGCGAACGCGCTTTCGGAAAGACGCCGCGCATGATCGACGTTTTCGAAGAACGTCTGGGCGTGCCGTATCCGTACGCGCGGTATTCGCAGATTGCCGTGAGCGACTTCATCTTCGGCGGAATGGAAAACACGTCCGCAACCACGCAAACGGATCGCACGCTGCACGACGAGAAGGCGCATCTGGATTTCTCGAGCGATCCGCTGGTTTCGCACGAACTCGCGCACCAGTGGTTCGGCGATCTGCTCACGTGCCGGGATTGGTCGCACGCGTGGCTCAACGAGGGCTTCGCAACGTATTTCGAGGCGATCTTCCGCGAAGCCGACCTCGGCTACGACGAATACGTGTACGATATCTTCGGATGCGTGGAACGGTATCTCGAGGAGGATGCCGGCCGGTATCGCCGCCCCATCGTCTGCAACCGCTTTCGCGATCCGATCGAACTGTTCGACCGGCATCTCTATGAAAAGGGCGGGGCCGTGGTGCATATGCTGCGCGGGGAACTCGGCGAAGGGCGCTTTTGGCGCGCCATCCGCCGCTACGTTGCCGACAACGCGCAGCGCAGCGTCGAGACGATCGATCTCATTCGCGCCATCGAGCACAGCACGGGCAGAAACATGCGCGGCTTCTTCGATCAGTGGGTCTTTCGCGGCGGCCATCCGCAACTGAACGTCGGGCTGAGATGGGACGACGAGCGCAAGACGCTCACGGTGAGCGTCGATCAGAAGCAAAGCGTAGATGCAAACGCTCCCGCATACGCGTTCGACGTCGAACTGGGCATCGTCGACCGCGCGCCGGAACGGCCGGCGCGCGACTTCGGTCCGGGCCCGCTGCCGGGCGAGCGGCGCCTTCGCGTGCACGTCGAGCGGCCGCACGAAACGGTGACGATACCGCTCGAGAACAAACCGCAACTCGTGCGTTTCGATCCCGGCTCCTTCATACTCGCCGACGTGACGTACGAGTTCGGCGAGACGTTCGCGGCTGCGGCGCTTGCCGGCGACCCGAACCCTGCGGCGCGCATCTACGCGGCGCGCGCGCTCGCGAAGGACGGTTCGGCGCTCTCTCGCGGCGCGCTCGAGAAAGCGTTCGCACAGGATCCGTTTTGGGGTGTGCTGGATCAGGCGGCGCGTGCGCTCGGTAAAACGCGAGCGCCCTGGGCGCAGCGGGTGCTGGCGAAATGGCTCTCGCACGAGCACCCGAAGGTGCGCCGCGCCGTCGCGGCGTCTCTGGGCGACTTCCGTAACGGCGAGGCGGCGAGCGCGCTGCTCGCCCCCGCGAGCGGCGACGCATCGTATTTCGTGCAAAGCGCCGCCCTGCACGCGCTCGGCAAGACGCGCGATCCGCGCGCCTTCGACGTGCTCGCACGCGCGCTCGGCGGCTCCTCGTGGAACGGCACGGTGGAATCGGGCGCAGCCCGCGGCTTGGGAGAACTCGCCGACGCGCGCGCGACCGATCTGCTGATCGCCGCCGCGCAGCCCGGACGGGACGAGTCGCTGCGCCGCGCCGCGCTCGGCGCGCTTGCGCGAGCGGGCGAACTGCTCGAAGCCGATCGCCCGCGCATCGTTGACGCCATTGCGGATCGTCTGGACGATCCGATGTTCCTCGTGCAGATCTCGGCAATCTTGGCGGCGCAGAGATTGTCGGACCCGCGTTTTCTCGGCGCGCTCGACCGGCTCTCCACGAGCGGTTTCGACGGACGAATCCGGCGCGACGCTGCGGAAGCCGCCGCGCACATTCGCGAATCACAAAAAGTCCCCGCGCAAGTGAGCGGGTTGCGAACGGATCTCGATGCCCTACGTGAAGAGCAGCGCAAGTTACAAGAGCAGATCGAAGCGATCTCGCGGACGTAGGCGGCGCATCGCCGCGACGCTCGCCGCGGTCTTGGTTGCGATTCTCGCCGCATTTGCGCTGCGGCCGCGCGGTCACGCGCAGCCTGCTTTGGTCGTGCATGCGCGCGCCGTTACGGTCGCAAGCGTTTCCCGTTCCGCCGCTCCGGCGTGGGGCGACGCATCGCGCGCGCAACTGCGCGGCGCCCTGAATGCGGCACTGGCACCGGCGCTCGACGTCGCAGGCACGTGCAGCTGCGTGGTCATCGCGCAAGACGGAAGCGTGCTCTACGACGCGGGCGGCTCGCGTGCGGTCACGCCGGCGTCGACGCAAAAGATCATCGTGGCGGATGCCGCGCTCGCCGATCTGGGACCGGCCTACCGCTTCGATACGCTGCTCGCTGCTTCAAAGCCGGCGCAGAACGGAACGATCGACGGCAATCTGTGGCTCGAGGGCTCCGGGGATCCGTCGTTGCGCAGCGACGATCTGCGCGCCGGCATTGCCGCATTGCGCAGCGCCGGCCTTCAATCGGTGAGCGGCGGCGTCACCGTCGACGGCAGCGCGCTCGCGGGCGAGGAGATCAATCCGCTGTGGAACGCGGACGATTCGAACGAAGACTTCATGGCCGCGACGAGCGGAATGTCGATCGATGAAGACACGATCGAATTTCACGTTACCGGTACGGCGCCGGGCGAGCCCGCGCAGATTCGGCTCAAACCGCGCACCTCGGACGTCCACTATTACGGCAGCGTGCAAACGGGCGGCGGCGACGACGTGATCGTCGCAGCTACGGAGACGCCGAACGAGTTTCGGCTTGCCGGCAACGTTCCGCCGGGCGTAGAGGAGACGTTTTATTTGCCGGTCCACGGCATCGACACGTACGCCGGATCGGTGCTATCCGCCATGCTCAAAGAGAGCGGCGTGCGCGTCTCCCCGCCTCC
>DATEHZ010000030.1:0-18889 GCA_035279385.1 Vulcanimicrobiaceae bacterium
CCGAACTTTCCGGCGAAGGCGACAAGAAGGCCCAGACGCTTGCGGATTACATCGGCACGACCGATGCCGGCCTTGCGCTGCTCGAAGACAAAGCCAATCTCGAGCGTGCGTTTGAAGTGCTCACCGGACGTGAGCGCGTGATTCTCTACCTGCGCTTTTACGAGAGCGTCTCACAGACGGAGATCGCCAAGCGCCTCAACGTCTCGCAGATGCACGTGTCGCGCTTACAGCAGAAGGCGCTCGAAAAACTCCGTCACGTGCTTCAGGAGTAGCGCCGCCAGAGTCCGACCAAACCGAAGACCCCGAAGAGGCCGAACCAGCCCCAGTTTGCGCTTTGCCCGTGGGTGCCCGGTCCCGCCGCCGCGGCAGCGCTGCCGGAGCTCGTGTACGTGCCCAGCGCCTGACGGCCTTGCGGATTCGTGCTGGCCGCCGGCGCAGCTTTGCGAAGCAGCGGTCCGGCCGTCGCGTTGACGTTGGGTTTGGGTGCGGCTTTTTGGAGCAGCGGTTCCGCCGTGCCGGAGATCGGTTTCACGTGGCCGCCGTGCGGCGCTAAGCGGGCATCCGGCGGCGCCGCGCCAAATACTCCGGCATCCCATGATGAGAAGCCAAGAACTCCGCTCGGCGTTCGTCGAGTTTTTTACATCCCGGAGCCATAAACACGTCTCGTCGGCGAGTCTGATTCCGGACGCGATGTCCACGACGCTCTTCACCATCGCCGGCATGGAGCAGTTCGTACCGGCGTTCTTGGGCGACGAGCCGCCCCCGGCGACGAACGTCGTTACGGTGCAGCGCTGCCTGCGCGTTGCCGGCGCGAAGAGCGACATCGAAAACGTCGGACGCACCGGGCGCCACGGAACGTTCCTGGAGATGCTCGGCAACTTCAGTTTCGGCGGCTATTACAAGCGCGAGGCGATCGCCTACGCATGGGAGTTCGTGACGAAAACGCTGGGCATGGATCCGGCAAAACTCGCGGTGACGGTGCACACGGGTGACGACGAAGCGGAGAAGATCTGGCGCAAGGAGATCGGCGTTGCCTCGGAGCGCATCACGCGCTTCGACGAGGACAACTTCTGGACGATGGGGCCGACGGGTCCGTGCGGTCCGTGCACCGAGATTTTTTACGACAGCGGCGCGCAGAACGCGCTCGGGCCCGATGACGACGGCCCCAACAAAGGCAATCGCTGGGTCGAGATCTGGAACGTCGTTTTTCAGCAGTACAACCGCGATGCGGCCGGCAAACTCGAAGAGTTGCCCCGCAAACAGATCGACACGGGCGCCGGCCTCGAGCGCATGCTCGCGGTCGTGAACGGCAAAGTCTCGATGTACGAGACGGACCTGTTTACCGACATCATCGACGCGCAGCCGCAGGTCGGGCAAACCTCGCTTTCGCAGAAAGCGCAGCTCGAACGGCGCAACATTATCGCGGATCATGCGCGCGCGGTGACGTTTCTGATCAACGACGGCGTCTATCCGAGCAACACCGATCGCGGGTACGTGCTGCGGTTTCTCATCCGGCGCGCGATTCGCAACGGGAAACTGCTCGGCTATCCGAACGGATTTCTCACCGAACTCGTGCCGGCGGTGGTAACCTCGCTGGAATCGGGATATCCCGAGCTGCGCGCACATCTCTCGCGCATTCAGAACGCGCTGCGCACGGAAGAACAAACCTTCGATCGCACGCTGGAGCGCGGCACGAACATGCTCGACGATCTGCTCGAGCGCGCGGGCCGCGGCGGAGCGCTCTCCGGCGAAGACGTCTTTACGCTCCACGACACCTACGGATTTCCCGTCGAACTCACGCGCGAGATCGCGGCCGAGCGCGGCGTGAAGATCGATCACGCCGGCTTCGATCGCGAGATGAACGAGCAGCGCGAACGCGCGCGCCGCGATGCGGCGGCCAAACGCGCCGTCGTCACGCTTGCCGAGTTGCCGGCCGTTAAAAGCGAGTTTCTCGGCTACGAGGGCCTCGAGGCCGACGGCAGCATCGTTGCGATTCTCAAGAACGGCGAACTCGCGCCGGACGTGAATGCCGGCGAAGAAGCGCAGATCATTCTCGATCGTACCTCGTTCTACGCGGAGAAGGGCGGACAGATCGGCGACCGCGGCATCCTCACCGCGGATGGCGCGCAGTTCGACGTGCGAGACACGCAGCTCCAAGGCGAGGCGATCGTCCACCACGGCACGCTCATGCGCGGCACGCTGCGCGCCGGCGATACGGTGCACGCGCAGGTCTCCGCGGATTGGCGCCGCGAGATTCGCCGGCATCACACCTCCGCGCATTTGCTCCAGCGTGCGCTCAAAGACGTCCTGGGCGACGAAGTCACGCAAACCGGATCCTGGGTCGGCATCGATCGCATGCGGTTCGATTTCCGCTCGCCCGGCGGAGCGCTCACGCCCGAGCAAAGACGCGACGTCGTGCGGCGCGTCAACGAGATGATTCGCGAAGACGTGCCGCTCGAGACGCGCGTTCTCGGGTTGGAAGAGGCGCGCGGCAGCGGTGCGATCATGATGTTCGGCGAGAAGTACGGCGATCGCGTGCGGGTGGTCAAAGCCGGGCCGTCCGTCGAGTTCTGCGGCGGGACCCACGCGCATTCGACCGGCGAACTCGGCATGTTCGTGATCCTGAGCGAATTTTCGGTGGGCAGCGGTATCCGCCGCATCGAGTCGTGCGTCTCGCGCGCGGCGGAAGAATTCACCCAGCGCCAGCAAGATCTCGTGAACGATCTCGCGGCCTCGCTCGCATCCTCGCCGGACGAGCTGGGCGATCGCATCGGCAAGATGCAGCGCGAGATAAAAGATCTGCAGAACGCCGTCGGCGACTTACGAGCGCGCCTTGCCGCGGCGGATGCGCAGACGTACGTCGAGAGCGCCGAGCGCGCGGGCGAAAAGACCTTCGTCGGCGCGGTCGTCCACGAGGCGAACGCCGAGGCGCTGCGCCACTTGAGCAGCGCGATACGCCAACGTTTGCGCAGCGGCGTGATCGCGCTCGCAGGCGTGGACGACGGCACCGTGAGTTTGCTCGTGAGCGCCAGCGACGATATGGTCAAAGCAGGCGTGCACGCAGGCAATCTCGTGAAACTTGCGGCGCCGCTGGTCGGCGGACGCGGAGGCGGACAGCCGGCGCAGGCGCAAGGCGGCGGCAAAAATCCGCAGGGCGCAGACGAAGCGGTGCGAGCGATTCGGGAAGCGGTTTTGACGTAGTGCTGCACGCCCTGATTGCCGCGGCGGCGCTCTCGAGCGCGCCGCTCGATTCGCAAGCGGTCCTGGAGCGCTACGCGTCGCGCCTGCTCAGCACGGAACTGCCCAAGACGCTGGTGTTCACGTATTCCGTTTCACAAGCCGGTCCGCAGACGCTCGAGCAAACGCATCGGGTGTACCGCAGCGGCGATCTCGTGCGGGACGAGACGCTGCAGATCGACGGACAAACGCTCAAGACCAAGGTTACGCGGATCGCCCGGTATCGCGATCGCTATACGCTCGAGACGCTCGCGCCGCGCATGACGGAGTATGCGTTTCTCTTTCTGCGCAGCGTGCGCAGCGGGAGTGCCTACTCGTACGAGTACAAAGCCGTGCCGATCGGTGCAACCGGAGCGTTCGCCGTGGACGGCATCACGATCGACGGACGAACGTTCTTACCCTCGGAGATTCGCTTCCGCACGCACTCCGGGACGATTCGGGGTGCCGGCGCGATTTCGTTCGGCAGGTCCGGAAAGTACTGGGTTCCGTCGACGGTGACGGTGCAGGCGGCGATCGCGGGCAAATCTGCGCGCGAGCGCATTACCTTTACGTCGTATCAATTTCCACGCAGTTTGCCAAAATCGACGTTCCAGTCGCCGCGGCCGCTGCCCACGCCGGTTCTTCCGGCATTTTGAGCCGCGCGCCGCGCAGCCTTTGGCTGCTGTGGTTCGCCGTTCCGTTTTTTGCGTTCGTTTCGACGGTGCAAGGGCGCATCGCGTTCTGGGACACCGGCGAGATGCAGACCGTCCCGTGGATCTTCGGCATTCCGCATCCGACGGGGTTCCCGGCCTACGTGCTGTTCGCGGGCGCGTTCGCGCACGTGTTTGCAATCGGCACTCCCGCCTGGCGCGCGTCGTTCTTTTGCGCGCTCTTGATGCTCGGATGCGTCGGGCTGGTTTACGCGAGCGTCGTCAACGTCACGCGCGATCGGTTCAGCGCCGTCTGCACTGCATGGCTGCTCGCCTTCGGCTGGTACTTCTGGATCTACGGCGATCGAGCCGAGATTCACGCGATGGCCGCGCTCTTCGCAGCGCTGGTTTTCTATTTTGCGCTGCGCGGATTTTACGACGAGGACGTTCGGGCGTTTTATGCCGCGTTTGCCGCGCTCGGATTCGGTTGGGCGACGCATCCCATCGTGCTGTTCGTGCTTCCGTCACTGCTGCTGCTCGCAGGCGCGCGCCGCCGGCTCTTCAATGTGCGGCGCTGCGGAGCCGCACTGCTGCTGATGCTCGCGCCGCTTGCCCTGTACGCGTATCTGCCGCTACGCAGTCATACCGTTGCGGCGAGCGGATTGGATCCGGCGGTGAAGATCGGCAAACCGCTGGGCGCGGCGATTTGGAACACGGATAATCCGCAATCCGCGAGCGGGTTTCTGCGTTTGGTCACCGGTTCGGATTTTCACGCCGCACGCAGCGTGCTGCGAATCGCCGACCTGCCGTCCTACGCCGCAAAAGCCGGCAAATTCGGCATCGCGATGTACCGGGAATTCACGCCGGTCGGCGCCGCCGCCGGATGCATCTGCTTCGGCATTCTGTTTCGGCGCAGGGCCGTTGTGGCGAGCGCGCTGCTGCTTGCGATTCTGCTTCCGGCCGCGTTTGCGCTGGCCTATCCGCCCGTCGTCGAGATCGAACGCTATTTTTTCATTCCGATGATCGCGCTCTCGTTAGCGATTGGTCTGGGCATTACGGCGCTGCCGCACGAATACCGGCATCTGCTGCGCATCCCGATTGCGGCGGCGGCGCTGGTGCTGCTCGTCGTCAATTACTCGGATGCGCGGCTCTATGCGGGAAGCGGCGCGGAAGAACTGATCGCGGACGTGCGCGTGCATACGCCGCACGACGCGATCGTGATCGCGGATTGGACGCGCGGCACCGCGCTTGCGTACGCGCAGTACGTGAACGGCGATCTGCCGGGGCGTTCGCTCGATATCGCGTGGCCGTTTCAGGAAGCGCGCTACCTGCGCCGCTGGCTGCGCGAGCGTCCCGTATATTACGTCGGGCGGCCGGTGTTGCACTCGCAGCGCCTGCTGCTCTGCCGCGTCTCGAAAGAGTATCCGGTCTACTCTGTCCAATTGGAGCCCGGACAGTGCTGAAACATCGCGCGCTTTACGCAGGCCTGGCCGCATTCGTCTGCACGCTGCTGCTCTCGCATTTCCGCTCGACGCCGTACAACAACTACGTGCTGCTCGCGAATGCATGGCTGCACGGTCATGCCTGGATCGACTGGCCGGGTTCGTACATCGACGCCCTGGCGTATAACGGGCAGCACTACGTCATCGAGGCGCCGCTTCCGGCCGTCCTGCTCCTGCCGTACGTCGCGATCGCTGGAAGCGCGGCGAATCAAACGCTGCTCGCGGTGATTCTCGCGGCGGTTGCCGTCGGCGCGGCATGGGAACTGGGCGAGCGGCTCGGCGTGCGCGAAAGACCGAACGTTTGGATCTGCGCGTTTCTGCTGGCCGGAACGGATCTTGCGTGGTGTGCGATGCTCGGCGACGTGTGGTTCATCGCGCACGTCGCCGCGGTCTGCTTCACCATGCTCGCGCTCGTGGAAGTGTGCGGGAAGCGGCGCGGATGGCTGCTTGCGCTGTGGGCTATTTGCGCGGCCGAGTCGCGCTTCACCCTCGTGCTCGCGCTGCCGGTGTACGCGGCGATGCTCTATTCGCAGGAGCGTTCCAGACGCGCGCTTTCCGGATTCGCCGGCGTCGTCGTCGCGGCAGCGGGCTTGTGGGTGTGGTATAACCTCGCGCGTTGGGGGACGCTTGCGGACATCGGCTACACGACGTGGTATCACCAAGATCAAGCCGGTATGCCGACCGGATCGCCGTTCCGGTTGTCGTATCTGCGCTACGAGCTCTGGTCGTTCTTCGTGCAGTATCCGGATTTCGCGAGCGCGTTGCCGTGGATCCGTCCGTCGTTTTCCGGAATCGCGCTCACGTGGACCAGCCCGGCACTGATCTACGCATTCTGGGCCAGGCGGCCGCGCGGGCTGGTTGCAGCGTTTTGGGCGGCGGCGATCCTCACCGCGGTTCCGAATTTTCTGTATTACGTCAACGGCTTCGCGCAGTACGGCATGCGCCACGCGCTCGACTTTATTCCGTTTCTCGTCGGTCTCATGTTCCTGGCCTCGCGCGAACGGCTTGCATTGTGGACCAAAGCGCTCATCGCGTACTCGTGCGCTGCGAGCTTGTACGGTGTGTGGTACTGGAACGCGTTCGTGCGCGCCGGGAACTAAACCGCCAGCATTTCGAAAGCTTCGCGTAATTCCGCGATCGTGCGCGCCGGAGCGGCGCACGCGGTTCCACGGCAGAGATAGGCTTCGGGCGCGCCGTCCGCGCGATCCGTCGTATGCACGACGAGCAGCGGATCCGGCAGCGCATGCGCGGCCTCGCGCAATTCGGCGGTTGCCGCGGCGGAGCCGACGAGGTTGACGTACGCGAGCGGCGAGAGATAACGCCGCAGCGCGCGCGCGTACGGCGCCGCGAACAAACCGGCTCCCCGGTACGTGCGCGCATAGACGCGCAGCGCGTCTTCGGCGATGCTGCGGTACTCCGGTTCGCTTTCGATGGCGTGCAGACGCAAGAAGCACTCCGCGAGCAGCGCATTATCGGGCAGCGGCCGCTCGCGCAGCGGAAGGTTTCCGAGCGGTTCTTCCAGCGCGGCGTGGTCGTAGAAGCCGCCGTCCGCGGCGCCGAAACGTTCGCGCAGCGGTTTGACGAGCGCTCGCGCGCGATCCAGAAACCGCGCTTCGCCGGTGTATTCGTGCGCGTCGAGCAGCGCTCGCAAATACGCCGCCTGATCGGTCAGCAATCCGCGAACCCGCGGCCGCGCATCGGGTGAAGCCTCGATGAAGTGATACAGCAGCCCGTCGGAATCCCGCATGCGTTCGTGCAGCGCGTCCAGCGCCGCTTCGCCGGCCTCGACGAGGCGATCGTCTTCGAGCGCATCGCCCGCCATCACGAATGCGCCGGCCATTGCGGCGCTCCAATTCGAATACGACGTGCGATCGACGTACGGCGGCTGCATCGTCCGGCGCTCCTCGAGCGGACGCGCGTAGTACGTTTCGTCGGCGTCCTGGCTGCCCGCGAACAACCGGGTGCGCGGATCGAGTAGAACCGTGCGCACGTATCCGGTTGCCGATACCAGCGTTTGACGGAAGCGATCATTGCGTGTCGTACGCGCAAGGATCGCCAGCAAGCGGATCAGTCCCGCGTGGTCTTCGGTCATCTTCTCGAAGTGGGGCACGCTCCAATCGCGCGTGGTCGAGTAGCGGAAGAATCCGCCCTCCACGTGATCGTACATACCGCCGCTCGACATCGCCAGCAGCGATTTTGCCACCATGTCGTAATGCCGCTGCTCGTTTCCGACGCGGTACTCCTGCAGCAGAAACTCGAGCGCGTCGATCATCGGGAACTTCGGCGCCTCGCCGAATCCGCCGTACTCTTCGTCGTATGCCTGCGCGATTCGCTCCGCGACCTCGTGCACGATCGATTCGCGCAATTCATCCGCGGATGCCGGTGTATACGCGCGCGGATTGGACCGGATCTCCGCCGCGCGCTCGGCGATTTCTTCGCGGTTCGTGCGGTAGAAGTCCGAGATTTGTTCGAGTGCCTGACGCATTTGATCCGGCGGCAGGTACGTCGCGCCGGCGAGCAGCGCGCCGTCGGGCGTCAGAAACGCCGTCGTCGGCCAGCCGCCCTGATTGTAGCGCGCGTTGACGTCGGGACGCCGGTCGTTGTCGACCCGAACCGCGACGTAGCGCGCGTTGATTGCGGCGATCACTTCGGGATCGGAATACGACGTTTCATCCATCACGTGGCACCAATGGCACCACACCGCAGAGATGGCGAGAAGCACCGGCTTGTTCTCGCGCTGCGCGCGCTCGAACGCCTGCGGGCTCCACGTGAGCCAATCGATCTCGTGCGCGCGATTCGGGCGAGGGGAAAAATGCATACGCGTTTCTTTGCTATTCTTCGTCGCTGAACCCGCGCGCGAACGACGAGAAGTAAAAGATGAAGACGAGCGCGTACGCGCCCAGCAGCGGAATGACCGGTATGCCGCTTGCAAAATACGCGGCGGCGAAGAGCGCGCCGAATATCGCGCTAAGCACGATATAGACCCGGTGCGTACGCGCGGTCATGCCGTATACCTCACCCTCGTAATACCCGGCATTCCCGCGCTTGCTTCTTACCGCTGCGACCGCCGTCACGATGGCGCATAAAACGATTCCCGCCGCGCTCCACATGCCGCTTGCTTCGCGAGCGAGCGGTGTGTGCTTGCCGGGCGTGGGTATAAGTGGCCCACTGCAACAACGAAAGGAGCAAGAACCTGTATGGCTGATGGCCCGGTTGTAGTGCACGAGGACGGGGAGCACGGCGGCGGCGCGGCAGCGCTCGGCATCGTGATCGTCGTGCTCATTGCAATCCTCATCGCCGTCTTCGTCTGGCATCCCTGGTCGGTGACCAGTACGAGCACCGGCAATACGAACGGCTCGTCGTCGCACTCGACGACGACGACGCACGTCAACCCCGGAGGCGGCGGTTAATCATGGCAGGCCTGCTTTGGACGATTATCGTCATCCTGTTCATCCTCTGGCTGATCGGATTTCTGGCCTTTCACATCGGCGGCATCATTCACATCATCATCGTTGTCGCCGTCATCCTGCTCATCATCAATCTGTTGACGGGACGAGGGGCACGCCTCTAGTCCGACGCACGTAGGAACGGCAGATGCCGAGAGCAAGGAAAAGCGCTGCGGACCGGTCTGCGAAAGAGGCCGGTTCGCTCGCGCGTTATCACAAGAAGCGCGACTTTGCCGAAACACCCGAGCCGCGCGGCGCGCGCAAGAAAACGGGTCCTCGGCTGCGCTTCGTCATTCAAAAGCATCACGCCACCCGGCTGCATTACGATTTCCGCTTGGAAGCCGACGGCGTCTTGAAATCCTGGGCGATTCCCAAAGGTCCCTCGTTCGATCCGAAAGACCGCCGGTTGGCGATGCACGTCGAGGATCATCCGATGGACTATCGCACCTTCGAAGGCATTATTCCGAAGGGCAACTACGGCGCGGGCGAGGTCATCGTGTGGGACGAAGGCACCTACGCGCTCAGCGAAGGCGACGATCCGGCGCAAGAGATCGGCAAAGGCAAGATCAAATTCGTCATGCACGGCAAGAAGATGCGCGGCGAATTCACGCTCGTGCGCATTCGCGGACGAGAGAGCGACGGCGACCCGTGGCTGCTCATCAAGGATCACGACGACTACGTCGATCCGAAGTACGACGTGGAGAAGGACAACAAATCCGTGAAGACGGGCCGCACCGTCGAATCGTACGCCCAGGATCCGAAAGCGCCGCATTGGATATCGAGCAAGAAATCCGCCGTACAAGAGCGCCGCACCGCAAAAAAAGCGTCCGCCCGCGCTAAGCGGGATCCGGTTCCGAAGATCTCGACGCCGATGCTGGCCACGCTCGTCGACGAACCGTTCGACGATCCGGACTGGCTGTTCGAGATCAAGTGGGACGGCTACCGCGCGATCTGCACGGTGCGCGCGGACGGCAGCATCGAACTGGTTTCGCGCAACGGCCTGGACATGCTGCAGAAGTTTCCGGAGATGGCGGAACTTGCCAATGCGTGGCGCACGCTGCCGATCGTCGTCGACGGTGAAATCGTCAGCCTGGACGCAAAGGGGCGCTCGTCCTTCCAACGGCTGCAGGAGTCGCTCCAAAGCCGCCGCGCGACAACGCGCAAGCGCAGTCCGCTCACGTTCGCCGCATTCGACTTGCTCTACGCCGACGGACACGATTTGCGCAAAACGCCGCTCGAGGATCGCAAGGCCCTGCTCGAGCGCGCAATTGCGGACGACGACGTGGTGCTGTATTCCAAGCACGTCGTGGGCAAGGGCTGCGCGCTCTTCGCGCAAGCCGAAAAACAGCAGTTGGAAGGCATCATCGGCAAGCGGCGGGATTCGCTCTACGTCGAGCGCCGCACGCGCGATTGGGTGAAGATCAAAGCGCAACTGATGCAGGAGTGCGTCGTCGGCGGCTTCACGGAGCCGCGCGGAAGCCGAAGCGGATTCGGCGCGCTGCTGCTCGGACTGTACAACGGCAAAGATTTCGAATACGTCGGCCACGTGGGAACGGGCTTTAATACCAAACTGCTGCGCAGCCTGACGGCAGATTTGAAAAAAATCGAACGCAAAACCTCGCCGTTCTCGGGTCGCGTCGATTCCAACACCCGGCCGCACTGGGTCGAGCCGAAGCTCGTCGCGCAAGTGCGATTTACGGAATGGACGCGCGACGGTTACCTGCGCCAGCCCGCATTTCTCGGACTGCGGCTCGATAAGGATCCGAAAGAGTGCGTGCGCGAACGGCCGCTGGATACGGACGTCATCGCATAATGGCTGCAAAAAAAACGGACGTGACGATCGGCGGCCGAACGATCGCGCTCTCGAACGCCGACAAAGTGCTTTGGCCGCGCGACGGATTCACCAAAGGGCAATTGGTCGCGTACTATCGCAGCGTTGCGAAATGGCTCGTGCCGCATCTGCGGGATCGCCCGCTCACGCTGCAGCGCTGGCCCGACGGCATCGACGAGCAGTCGTTCTTCGAAAAGCAGGCGCCGCGCTTTACGCCGGACTGGATTCCGACCGTTTCACTTTCCGCAGATCAGCAATCGCGCAAAATATCCTACCTGCTTTGCAACGATGAGGCAACGCTCGCGTGGTGCGCGAACCTGGCATCGATCGTGCTGCACGTGTGGTACTCGCACGTGCCGACTCCCGAATCGCCGGATTACGTGCTCTTCGATCTCGACACGTGCGAGAACACCACGCTCGGGACGCTGGCGCGCGTCGCGCTCGAGTTCCGCGACGTGCTCGCGCGGATCGGGCTGCCCTCGCTCGTGAAGACATCGGGCGGATCGGGATTTCATCTGGCCGTTCCGCTCAAGAATCACTACGATTTCGATACCGCGCGCCGCTTCGCGGAGATTACGGTCGAACACGTCGCCGCCGCGCTTCCCGGCCTGACGACCGTCGAACGCACCATCAAGAAGCGCCCGAAAACGGCGGTGTATCTGGATTGGGGGCAGGTCGGACGCGGCAAGACGGTCGTGCCGCCGTACGTCGTGCGCGCTCGCGACGGCGCGCCGGTCTCCGTGCCGCTCGATTGGAACGAGGTTGAAGCGCTGGTGAAAAAACGCGGCTCGCCGGAGGCATTTATCGGTCAGTGGTCTATCGAGAACGTGCGCAAGCGGCTCGAAAGCGTCGGGGATCTCTGGGGCGGGCGCAACTGGAAGCCGGCAAAACTCGAGCCGGCCCTCGCGAAGGCGCAGCGCGCTTGGGCCCCCTAGCGGCCCGAGCGCCATCGGGTATAATGAGGGTCCGCCTACTCGGATGGCGGAGGGAGTATAAACGGAAGACATGGCTCACGCGATATGGTCGGGGTCGATTAATTTCGGGCTGGTGACGATCCCCGTAAAACTCTTCACGGCGGTACGCGCGAACGAACTTTCGTTCAACATGCTGCACAAGAAGGACGAGGGACGCATCAAGTACGAGCGCGTCTGCTCCGTTGACGGGAAGCCCGTTCCTTGGGACGAGATCGTCAAAGGCTACGAGTACGAGAAGGGTGACTACGTCGTCCTCACGGACGAGGACTTCAAGAAAGTCAATCCGGAAGCGACGCAGAGCGTGGACATCATCGAGTTCGTCGAACTCGAGAAGATCAATCCGATGTTCTTCGACAAGCCCTACTACCTGGAACCGACGAAACAAGGGCGTCACGCCTACGCTTTGCTGCGCGAAGCGCTTTCGAAAGCGAACAAGGTTGCGATCGCGCGCGTCGTAATTCGTACGAAAGAATCGATCGCCGCCGTCAAGCCGAACGGCGACGCGCTCGTGCTCGAGCTGATGCATTGGGCCGACGAACTGGTCGAGCAATCGGATCTCGATTTTCCGTCGGAGGCCACGCTGCCCGAGCCCGAGATGAAGATGGCGAAGATGCTGATCGATTCGATGAGCGTCGACGAATTCGAACCGGAAAAATTTACGAATCGCTATCACGACGAACTGCTCGCGATGATCGAAGCGCGTGCGGCCGGCAAAGAACTGCCGCGTCCGAAGAAGGCGCCCGCGCGCGCGAAGGTCGTCAATCTCATGGACGTGCTGCAGCAAAGCCTCGAAGAGAGCAAGAAACAGCGCGCCGGACGCGCGGCCGAAGCGCCGAAGCGTGCCGCCCATCGCGCGTCACCCTCGGGCGAGGGACGGCGCAAGAAGAAGAGCGCTTAAGGACTTATGCGATGTCGCGCTGCGCGGTCCGCAGCGCGACGTCGTCTTCGCCGGTTGCGCGAATCCCCATCGCGAGCGCGATCAGCGCAAAGAGCAGCGACGATATGGCGGAGAGCGGCGACCCGAACGCGCCGAGCAAGCCGGTCGAGAGCGGCGGGGCAACGATGCCGGAAAGTGAATCGAGCGACGAGGTCACGCTCAGCACCGTGCCTTGCAGGGTGTCGTCGGCGGCGGCACTGATCAGCGCGATAAGGCCGGTATTTCCGAACGCCATGCCGATACTGAAGAACGCCGACATGATCGCGAGTTGCCACACTGCGCCGACGAACGGCACGAACGCAAACGCGCATACGAGGGCGGCGATGCCGAGCGTCGACATCGTACGATTTCCGATGCGGTCCGAAACGCGCCCGAGGATGAACGCGTTCACGATGACGTTTAGAACCGAGATGTAGATCATGAACAGATACGTCTCGCGCAGTCCGAAATGCAATTGGTGCGCGAAATAGAGCGCCATGACGCCGAACCATCCGTAGAGCGCGAGCGAGAGCGCGAACTTCTGCCACAGCTTCGGCGAGAGCGCGGGCTTTTTGAACGTACGCAGAATTTCGAGCGGGCCCGCAACCGCCTCTTCGACCTTCTGGCGCGACTCCGGCAGAACGATCAGCGTTATCACGAGCGTGACGAATTGCAAACCTGCAGCGGTATAGAGCGTAATCGCGTAGCCGTGCTGCGCGAGCAGCGCGCCGAGTGCCGGGCCGAACGCCATGCCGGCGGCAAACGTTGCGCCGATGTACGCAAAGGCGCGCGCCCGGTCTTTGGGCGCGACGAGATCGGCGACGTACGCCTGCGTCACGCCGATGTTGCCGCCGGAGCACCCCTCGACCACGCGCGCGATGAACACCCAGAGAATCGACGGGGCCCAACCCAGCATGGCCCAACCGATCGTCGCACCGATCTGGCTGATCACGAGCACGCCTTTGCGGCCGATGCGATCGGAAAGATTTCCCCAAATCGGTCCGCTGATGAGCTGGCAGAACGAGAACAGCGCGAACAGGACGCCGACCGTCACCGCCGACGCGCCGAAATGCGTCACGTAATACGGCAGCAGCGGAATCAGTAAACTGAAGCCCAGGATGTCGATGAACGTGATGCCGAGGATCGGCGAGAGGCGTTTGATCAGGGCGTCTCCGATGCGTCGATTGGCAGAATCAGGGTGCTGATGCGCTCGCGCTTACGCTCGACGGTGAGTTGGTAGCTGCGGCGCAGATCCAGAAGCGTGAGTTTACGATGGAGATCGTCGATACCGTCGATACGCTCGTCTTCGAACGCGACCAGAACGTCGCCTTCGCGCAGGCCTGCGGTTTCGGCCGGGCTTCCCGGCTCGACGGAAAGAATCAGCAGACCGCGGCCATCGCGCAGGTCCTGACCGGCGATACCCAGGTAGCCGCGCCGGATCCGGCCGTCGCGCAGCAGCATGCCCGCGATCAGTTTCGCGGTGTTGACGGCGATCGCAAAACAGATGCCTTGGCCGGGAAAGACCGCGGTGTTCACGCCGACCACGGCTCCGTCGGCCGTCACCAGCGGCCCGCCGGAGTTGCCGGGGTTGAGCGCGGCGTCGGTCTGAATGACGTTGTCGATGAGGCGTCCCGACTGCGCGCGCAGCGAGCGGCCGAGCGCGCTCACGACGCCGGCAGTAACGGTGTACTGCAGCCCATACGGATTGCCGACAGCGATGACGAGCTGGCCGGCGCGCAGCGCGCTCGAGTCGCCCAGGCGGGCGGCGACCAGATTCGGTGCGTCGAGCCGCAGGATGGCTAGGTCCGTGTGTTCGTCCTGGCCGATTAGGCGTGCAGGCAGCTCCCGGCCGTCGAGCAGCGAGACTTCGTACGTCTCACCGCCGGCGACGACGTGGCTGTTCGTGAGAACGAAACCGTCCGGCGTAAAGATGAACCCCGAGCCGTTGGCCCTGCGCCGCCCGCTGCGGACGTCGATGGCGACGACGGAGGGACTGGCGATCTCGGCCGCATGGACGACGGCCTGCGAGTAGGCGTCGAGCGGTGCGAGCGGCTCTTCGCCGGAGATAAAACGTACGGGAGCGGACATAGTGGCACCGACAACCCTTTACGCACGAGCGCGGTTTCACGAAAAGGGTGGGCGGGCTGCTTCACGAATCGGGGTCGGTCGCATCTGCGCCCAGATGGCGGAATTGGTAGACGCGCTGGTTTCAGGTACCAGTGGCCGCAAGGCCGTGGGGGTTCGAGTCCCTTTCTGGGCAGTTTCAGAGTTTACGCATGCGATTCCAAAATTGCGAATTTTGGAATTTGAATGCGCCGTTCCGAATCGCTAAACGCTCTTTGGATGTGCCGACGCAGGTTGGCGTCCGAACTTTCCGGCGCTAATCGTTGCTGAATACGGTTCCGTGCGGAACGGCGCCCCCGTTCCAACCGTCCGGCCATGCACGTGTCAGGTTGATTTCGCGTGATTCAAGCGTAAGCCGGCCGCTCGCGCGATCGATGTCGGCGAAGCGTAAGTGTGTCGCGAGGCTGACGAAGCCTGCGATCACGAGACGGCTGCCATTCGGCTCAAGCGCAATCCAGTGCGGATAGGCATTTGGCCCGAGATACAAATGGCCGACCTCGTGCGGATGCACCGGATCGCCAACGTCAAGCGTAACGAGTGTATGCGCGCTCTCCACCGCCATGACAAGATAGCGGCCCGCCACGACGGGGACTTCGCAAACGCGCGAACCAAAATCGTACACGCGCCGAAGTGAGGGACTACTTCCCGAAAGGCGATCGACCAGATACAATCCGCAATCGAACGTTGGAACGACGATCGTCTTTCCGTCGGCGAGCGTGCGTGGTTCGGAACTGTCTGCGGGCTTGCCCTGATCGGAATTCGTCTGCTTCGGTAGCGGAATCGTCGCAAGCAGTTTGAGATCCGAAAGCCGCCACACTTGTGCAACGTGACTCACTTGCGCGCTCATCATGTCGGCGCTGCCCGTTACAACACGATCGAGTGACTCAGAGACGGCGAGGCTATACGGGCGGATATTCTTATCAATAGCGGGAGCAGCAGCGGAACTGCTGCGAACCACTTTCCCGCTTGGGTCGAACTCTACAAGCCCGCCGGCGCGTTTGTTGAACCCGCCGGCGTATTGAAACGTGGCGAGTGTATCGCCGTTTGCGAGATGAACGAACGTATGAGGATATGAGTACGAGCCGGCAGCGCCGAACGATCGTACAATACGCGGATGGTGCGCATCGTTCAGATCAAATACAAACGTGCGGCCGGCGAGCCAATCGTTGGCGTAAAGAACGTTATCGCTCGGCAATTCGTAATTGGTGTGATGCGCCATGCGTGCGGCGCCTTGAACCGGGAGAAACGATACGAGGTCTCCGAACGAAGGACCCGGCGATGCATCGAAGACGGCAAGCGCATCGTGGCCCATTTTCCCGGGTACGTACCATCCAGCTTCCGGAGCGCGCGTTTCCGTCATCCATGCGAAAATATAATGGCTGTGCGCGGCCGGTGTTGCGCCGAGCGCAAGCGATAAACCGAGGGCGGCAATAAAACGCTTACTCAACAATCACTCCCATCATGCCGTTATCCTCGTGAAACAGCATACGGCGGTGATTCACGAACTGCCCCGGCGGCACATGCCGGAATCGAGAAAATCGGGCGTTTACGACGGCTCGATCAGCGGGTACGCCGGATCGGCGCCGGCGGCAAAGTCCGGTTCGGTATAGAGACTGCGGGGGCTCGTGAAGTTGGGGAGCGGATGCGCTCTTTCGGCTAATGTTTTGAACTCAGGCACCGATGCTGGAATGTTGGAATTCGTGGCAAAATGCGGAATATATGGTATGGAGCCGTTTCAGAGTTACAGAATGTAGGCCGCAATATCCCGGACGTTCAGGCACTTAGGCCGGAGATTCTTCCAATGTCAGCCGCCCAAGCCGTTCACGCAACGCCTTGGTTTCGAGCCGGTCGTACGCGGCACCGGCAGCATCGGCGACCCGATCGATCAGCGTCAGTTCGTCGCCATCCAGTTCCGTGCCGTTTCGATGCGGCGCGAAGAACACGACGGCGGTGAGATCCTCGTGCGAAAAGACCGGAACGGCAATAGACGGCTCGACGTCGTCATGACGCAGATGCGCCGCGTTCCAGTAATGGTGGCGTAGGAGCAGGGGCTTGCGCTCGGTGGCCAGATACGCGCATAGCGTTTCGGCGTCGGAAACGACGGTGGCAACCGCCACGCCGCCGCAACTGTACGCGATGACGAGCGCATCGGCGCCCATTCGGCGCGCCAACACGCCGAACTGCAGATCGAACGAGCGCACCGGTTCGTCAACCAGCATGCGGTTCACGGCGCGTTCGTCTTCGGCGTGGCGAAGCGCCTGCGCGACGAGCGCAACGTGCTGTTCCGCGAGATGCCGGCTGCGAAACAGGATGCCGTCGACAAAACGATCGATGCGGTGATGCATGCCGTTCATAAAAAAGCCGAGTACCAACGCAAGCGCGACGTCGGCAATCAGACCCGCATTGCTTTGTGAAAGCGCCCTCGAGAAAAACAGGTCGACGAGTGCAAACAAACCAACGACGAGTGCGGAAAGCAGCGTGTATACGAGCGTGCGGCTGAGCACGACGTTGACGTCGATGATGCGGTGGCGCAAAACCGCATACATCGTCGAGGCGGTGATACAGAACACGTAGGCGCCCTGCGCCGCGGAATAAGCCGCGTACGACACCGCGGCGAGGTAGCTCGTTGCAATCATAAGCGCGAGGCCGGCGGAAAAACCGACGAGCACCCAGCGGATACGCTGCCGGGCTGCGCGCTCACCTTGCAAATAGGTTGCAAGCAGAATGAGGGGCGTGACGATCGCGGCGATCGGTGCGCTGCTATAATATTTGTCGAACGCCTGCATCGCCGCGTTCGACGCACCGTAGGCCGTGAGATAGGTTGCGATGACGGCAAAAGCCGCCGAAGCGAACGCAGCAAGGTAGGTCAATCTGATGGCTCCCGACCGCCATACCGGTACGATCGGCGGTTCGAGCAGATACAACGCAAAGGCACAGGCCGCGAACGGGATAGTGACTTCCCAGGCATTCTCAAACGCCGTCATCGCGACTTGCAGCCAGACCGGCCCGACCTCCGTGACGATGTTGTTCGGCGACCATCCGTAGAGCGAAAGCGCGAAGAACGCCCATGTGGCTTTCGACGGGCGCAAAAGCACCAGGCACGCGCCGCAGCACAGCCAGATGAATGCGAGCGCTACGCGCGCGAGAACATACACGCCGTCGGCGGGATCCTCCGGCGGTGCAGGACGATCGCTTGCGTACCGTCGTCCGTCGACGATGAGCCGCACGTTGCATGTCTGGCCTGGTGTAGCCATCCAGCACGAGTTGTTACGCAGCCAGCGAAGACGCATCACAACCGGCGAAGCCGCAAGGTCGACGTATCTGTCGGCGAGGGAGAATCCGCCGGAGTTCGATGTCAGCAGACGCACGTCGGACCCGTGCCGCGTTACACCGATGAACAGTATGCCTAGCGGATGTCCGAAGGCGCGCCGGACGTCGGGCGCCCAGAGCGATATGCTGAGCAGCGAGAGCAGGACCACGATAAGAACGCGGCGTGCCATACAGGCCGATTCGCCTCCAACCAAACAAGGTCCCCGCGCATATACCGTATGACGCGCCGCATGTAGTATCGAGCCGTTTTTAGCCGCTCAACACTCCACTGCGGCGGCGAGTCCGCCGAGTGAGGTTTCCTTGTAGGCTCGCTGCATGTCCAGGCCCGTGCGGTACATCACGTCGATGACGCGGTCCAGGCTGATCTGATGCGCGCCCTCGTCGTCCATCGCCATTCGCGCGGCTTGAATCGCGCGCACGGCTCCGACGGCGTTGCGCTCGATGCACGGAATCTGCACGAGACCGCCGATGGGATCGCACGTCATGCCCAAACTGTGTTCCATCCCGATTTCCGCTGCGTGTTCCGCTTGCTGCGGCGTGCCGTCTTGCGCGGCGACCAGTCCTGCGGCGGCCATCGAACACGCGACGCCGACCTCGCCCTGGCATCCGACCTCCGCGCCGGAGATCGAAGCGTTGTTCTTGTAGAGCGCGCCGATTGCCGCAGCGGTCAGTAGAAACCGATGCACGCCGGTGCGGTTGCCGGCGCCGTATTTCACGTAGTAGTGCAGTACGGCCGGGATGATGCCTGCGGCGCCGTTCGTCGGCGCCGTGACGACGCGTCCGCCTGCAGCATTTTCTTCGTTGACCGCCATCGCGACC
Organism: Vulcanimicrobiaceae bacterium; assembly: GCA_035279385.1. Lineage (GTDB taxonomy): Bacteria > Vulcanimicrobiota > Vulcanimicrobiia > Vulcanimicrobiales > Vulcanimicrobiaceae > DATGJX01. The sequence continues at coordinate 18,809 of DATEHZ010000030.1, forward strand.
ACGTTGACGTCCTCCATCGCCTGCAGCGCGTCGGCGCACGATTTTTCTTCGAACCGTTTGAACAACCCCGGCGCGCGCCGG
>DATEHZ010000031.1:0-15605 GCA_035279385.1 Vulcanimicrobiaceae bacterium
CGATGTTGTCGGCAAGCACCGGACCTTCCCGAATCGCGTGCTGCGCGGTCGGCGGATAGAAGCCGCCCTCGCCGCTGGGAATCGCGGCGCAGTCGCCCAGTGCCCAGACCGCCTCGCACCCGGTAACGCGCATATCCTCGCCGGCAGCGATCGTGCCGTGCTTTCCGCGCGGTAACTCACCCGTCACGGCAAGCGGCCGCGGACGAACGCCGGCGCTCCAAATAATCGTGCGCGTCTCGATACGCCGGCCGCTTGCGAGCGTGAGCCCATCGTCGTCCGCCGATTTCACGCCGTCGCCGGTAATGACGAGCACGCCGCGTCTGCGCAGATCGCGCTCCGAATACGCGCCCATGCGCGCGGGTAATCCCGGCAGCAGAGTCTTGCCGCCTTCGACGAGCACGATGCGCACGTCGTCCTTTTTCACGTTCGGATAGAACCGGCCGACGCTGCGAAACAATTCGACCATCTCGCCGGTGGCTTCCACGCCGGTGAATCCGCCCCCGACGACCACAAGCGTGAGCAGGCGTCTGCGCTCCGCGTCATCCGACGTCGTATCCGCGAGTTCGAGCAGCCAGATGAAGCGATTGCGCAAAATGCCTGCGTCCTCGAGCGTCTTGAGCGCGAACACGCGCTCGGCAACGCCGGGCAGATCGAACGTCGAGGTCGCGGAGCCGATCGCGATGACGACGTGATCGTACGAAAGGGCCTCCGAAACGCCGGTGAGCGTGTGCGTGTACGACACGCGGCGCGCCTGCACGTCGAGCGCGGTGACGTCTGCGAGAATGAACTGCGTACGCCGCAACTGCGAGCGAATCGGCGTGACGATGTGGCGCACGTCGAGCGCGCCCGAACTCACTTCCGGAAGCATCGGCGTAAAGAGCGAGAAATTTTCCCGGCTGATGAGCACGAGCTCGGCCTCGTCCGGGCGCAGGCGCCGTTCCAACCGCTGCGCGGTGGCGATCGCGGCGAATCCGCCGCCCAAGATCACGATGCGCTTCACGCTCGCGCGGTTCGCTCACCAGAACAGGCATGCCTTGGCGCATAAGGGCTGTTTCGCCGCCGCCACGAACACCACAGGCAGATGAATCAGTATCCCACCGGCTGGGCCGAGCGCGACGAACAGAAGCAGTATGACGTCGTCGAGGGCGAGTACCAGGCACCGCAGCCCGCGCAGCAGCAGCGAACGCAGAACCGTGCCAAAGGCTGGGGAGCGATCGGCCTTGCGATTGCCGCGCTGCTGGCAAAGTTCAAGACGATTCTGCTGGTGCTGCTCAATCTCAAGTGGTTTGCGGTCGGCCTCAAACTGTTGTGGTTCGCCGGTTCCTTCCTCGCCTCGGTGTGGTTCTACGCGCTGTTTTGGGGTTGGAAGTTCGGGCTGGTTTTCGTGCTGCTCATCGCCGTCCACGAGTTCGGCCACTGGTTCACGATGCGGTTCTACGGCGTGCCGTCGTCGCTGCCGTTCTTCATTCCGGGCATGGGTGCGCTGGTCAACATGACCGGACGTCCCGCCTCGGCGTTCCACGAATCGCTTATCGCGCTTGCCGGTCCGCTCGTGGGGGGACTGGGCTCCGCCGTGTGCGCGTACATCGGCTTCGCGACGCACGAACCGTTCTGGCTCGCCGCGGCGTATCTCGGGATGCTGATCAATCTGTTTAATCTCGCGCCGGTGATGCCGCTCGACGGCGGACGTATCGTCGGATCGATTTCGCCGCGCATTTGGGTCGGCGGGCTGGCCGTATTCGTCGCCGCGATGATCGTCATGCATCTCTTCAATCCGCTGATCCTGATCCTTATCGTCGTGAGCATCCCGCAAGTGATTGCCGCGTGGAAGGGCCGGCTGGATCCGCATTATTACGGAGTCACGCTGCCGCAGCGGCTGACGATCACGTGCGCGTATTTTGCTTTGGCCGCATTGCTCTTTGCGGGGATGCTCTCGACGCACGTTTCGGTTCCGGGGCACGCGATCGTTCAGTGAGCGATCGGCCGCCTCCGGACTTTGCGATGCTGCGCGCCGTGGAGATTCTCGCGCGGATCCACGAGCGCGCGCGGCACGATAAAAATACGCCTCCGCAACCCATCGACAGACCGGTCGTGCTTCGCAGCGAACGGCTCGCACTGCACGTCATGAAAACGCAGCGCGCGGACGTCGAACGCGAACTCGGCATCGCCTTCAGTTATCCCGCTCGCGGATGGCACACCTACGCCACGAAAGAATCGGGCCGGCATTGCTTGCTGAGCCTGTTTTACAAAAGCGGCATGCTCGTCGCCGCGGAACTCTACACGCCGCGAGCCGCAAATGCGCCGAACCTGGACGCGCGAGGTCTCGGCGGATTCACGCTGGAGCCGGGCGGCGTGCGCATCGGGATGCAGACGGCCGGCATCCCGCAGCCGTTCACGCCCGCGGTGGGCGGTCCGGGAAGCGTCGTGTACGAGCGCGCGTTCGAAGCGAGATTTCCGGGCGGCGTCGCGTACGCGATGACGGCGAAGAACAGCGTCGAGCGCCTGACGATATACGCCGACCTCGGATCGAACGCCGCGTGATTCGCGCGTGGCTGCTCGCAGCCGCGGCACTCGCCGTCCTCGTCGCCCTGCTCTTTGCGCGCCCGCATCCCACGCCCGGTCCGCCGATGCGCGACTTTGAAGCATACTATGCAGCGGGTGCGCTTTGGAATCACGGCGGCGATGCGTACTCGCAGGCGATCTGGAACGTGCAGCGTTCGCTGGGCGGCGCGAACGTGCACCGCTATGAAGCACTGCCCTTCGCCGGACCGCCCGCACTGCTGCCGGTGTTCGGGGCACTGGCGCACTTGCCGTTCGATGCGGCAAACAAAGTTTGGCGCGGCATCTTAATCGCTGCGCTCGCCGCGTTGGCGCTCGTCACGCTGCGCCTCGCGCAGCAGCGCATCACGCTGCTCTCGTGCGCGGGAGTCGCGGTCGCCGCGCTGGGATTCGGCCCGCTCACGAGCGCGCTCGCACTCGGGCAGATCGCGTTGCCGGCGTTCTTATTCGCCTCTGCGGCGATGTTGTACGGACCCGCGGCGCTGCTGGCATGGATGCAGCCGAACGTCGGCCTTACGCTGCTCTCGCAGCTGTTCACGCGCCGCTGGTGGGCCTTTGCCGCGAGCGCCGCGCTCTTCGCCGCCGCCTGCGCGTTCGCGGTCGGTATCGAGGGCCTCCAAAACTATCTGGCCCTATTGCACCGGCATGCCGCCGCAGAGCAGCTGAGCGCGATTCAACTGACGCCGGCGGCGGTCGCGTACGGCTTCGGCGCGCCCGCACCGATCGCGTCTTCGATTGGAACGGCGGTTGCGCTCGCAGCCGCGTGCTGCTGGCTCGCGGCGATGCGCCGGGCGCGCGACGCCGTTGCCGGCTTCTGCCTCACCTGTGCCCTGCTTCCGCTCGCAATGCCGTTCTTCCACGAACACGACTTGCTCGTGCTGTTCGTTCCGGCGATCGTCTATTCGATTCGCGCTGATGCGCGCGTCGGGCCGGTTGCGGTTGCCGGCGCGCTGCTCGCCGCGACCGATTGGCTCGGTCTCGCGCAGCGTCCCGACGGAACGCTGCAAACGCTGCTGCTCGTCGGTGCGCTGGGTGCTGCGCTCGTCGCGCTGCACGAATCTCCGCGGCTTGCGATGCTGAAGATCCCCGTTTGCGTGCTCGCGCTCATCGGCATCGCTGCAATCTTCGCGCACGCGCACCCGGCACCGGTATGGCCCGATGCAATGCGCGCGCTGCCGCACGGCATCGAACGCCTGGATATCGCATCCGCATGGAACGCGCAGCAGCGCGCGACCGGCCTGTTCGCGCGGGACCCGGTATGGGCGGCGCTGCGGCTGCTCTCGCTGCTCGGGTGCGCGCTCACCGCCGGCGCGGTCGCGGTTAGTTCGAGATCTGCTGCGGATTCCAGAACGTCATCACCGGTCCCGGTTTGAGACCGTGGAAGTCGTCGTTGTAGGTCACGCGATCGGTCCGCTGAAACAGCACGATGAACGGCACGTCGCGCGCTAGGTCTTCCTGCACGCGAAGGTAATCTCGCTTGCGTTGCGCGCGATCGTACCGCACGAGCGCGTCGGAAAGCGCGGCATCGACGTCCGGGTTGCAGTATCCCATGTAGTTCTGACCTTTGGGTGAAATCCGGCTGCACGCGATCAGATTCGTGAGATCCGGATCCGGCGGGAGGCTCCACGCGTACGAACTCAGGTCGTAATGACGCGTTGCCACGATGCCGCCGGCTGCATAGGATGCGAACAGTTTGTCCGCCGGGTACCGGAAGTACTCGATACCGGCGCCGATCTTTTTGAACCACTGCTGGATGAGCAGCACCGTCGTATCGAGTCCGGGATTGCCGGTGTTGCCCGCGAACGCAAAACGCAGCGCGCGTCCGTTTTTGTGGCGCAGGCCGTCGGAGCCCATAATCCACCCGTCAGCCTGCAGCTGCTTCGCGGCAGCCGCGAGATCGAAGGGATAGCACCTCGCATGTGGATCGTAGGCCCAGTTCAAATGCGAGATCGGCGTGCACGCCGGATAGCCGCTGCGGTGAAAGACCTTCGACCAGAGCAATGTGCGATCGATCGCGCGCGCAAGCGCTTGCCGCACCTGCGGGTCCGAGAGAATGGGGCCGGTGACGTTAAAATCGACGTGATTGTAGGTCGTACTGTCGACGGCAACCGTCCTGGTGTTCGCCACCTTCTCGACTTGTTCGTGCGAGGCCGTGGGAACGCGCACGTACGCGTCGATTTCGTGCGTCTGCAGTGCCGTCAGCATCGTGTTCGCGTCGGGAATCACTTTGAAAATCACGCGCTGCAGCTTCGGCCGGCCGCCCCACCATTTTGGGAACGCCTCCATCACCACTTCGTTCGCCCGCGTCCAGCGCACGTAGCGGAACGGGCCGAGCCCGACCGGCAGGCTGTTGTAGGGCGAGTGATTGACGTCCTGACCGTCGAGGATATGTTTGGGCAGGATCGCCGGATTGCCGACCGGCGTGAAGTAACGGTTGATGAAGGCGGCGTAGGGCCGTTTCAACCGGAATATCGCGGTGTATGGATCGGGCGTGTCGACGCGATCGATGAGATCCCAGCCGTCACGCGTGAGGACGTTCGTCTTCGGATCCAGGATCGTTTTGACGGTGAACGCGACGTCTGCGGACGTAAACGGTTTGCCGTCGTGCCACACGACGCCGCGCCGCAGCTTGAACGTAATCGATTTGCCGTCCGCGGAGATGAGCTGGTTCTCGCGCGTCGGCACTTCGAGGCAAAGAGACGGAATGGGTTTACCCGTGTCGTCGAAGACGAAAAAATACCCCATCGTGAACGCCGAGAGGTCGTTCACGAGCGTTTCGGTGGAGAGCAGCGGGTTGAGATTGTCGATGTCCTCGCCGTCCGCCCAGCGGAAGGTACCCGGAACCGTCCACGGATGACGATGCCCGTGAGTCGCACCTCCGCCGCCGGAGCACGCAGTAAGCACGCATGCCAGAACGGCGGCGAAGGCGCGACGATTCATCGCTAGATATCGACGTCCATCATATTATCGAAGAACGACACCCCGTTCGGATGAAAATTCTTCAGATCTTTGTTGAAGAAGAAAATGTCCTCGCGGCCGTCTTCGATGATGGTAGGCACGTCCTTGTTCAGTTCTTCTTCCAGCACTGCAACATCCGCATTGCGCTGCGTTTGGTCGTAATGACCGTACAAGTCGTGCATCGCCTTGTCTGCGCGCTTGTTGCACCAGCGAATGTCGTTCTGCCCGTTCGGCGGAATCTGGTCGCAGGCGTAGATGAACGAGTAGTCGCCGATCGGATCGTTGCCCCACGCGAAGACGATGATATCCCACTTGCCGTTGTAGACGATGCCGCCGTCGTGATACGGTGCGAACAAGAGGTTTGTCGGGTAATGCTTCACCAGCAAATTTACGCCGATTTGCTTCCACCACGAACGTAGGAGTTCGATCATCTGATCGGTGTCGGGAGAACCGGCCGCCGTCGCAAACTCGAGGTTGAGCGAGACGCCGTTCTTCTGCCGCACGCCTCCGGGACTCATTTTCCACCCGCCCTGGTCCAGAATTTGATTCGCCTTCGCGATGTCGAACGGTACCTGCTTGATAGCCGGATCCCAGTAGGGCGACGTCTTCGCTGCCGGCTGCTCTTGCAGAATGCCGACGTTGTGCCCGATCTTACTGATAATCGTGGGGCGGTCCGTGGCGTAGCGCAGCGCTTGCCGCACCACGGGGTCCTTCACCGCCGGCCGCTGCGTATTGAAGTCGAAATGATTGTAGTAATATGCGGGCTGGCGTATCCACGTAAAACCGCTCAAATTTTGAGAGCGCGAAAAATACAAGCCCGGCATCTGCAACCACATATCGATAGCGTGAGCCTGTATTTCCGTCATCACCGTATTGCGGTCGGGGATAATTTCGAAATCGATTTCCTTGAGTTTCGGCAGACCGCGCCAGTACAGCGGATTGGCAACCATCACCACGCGCTGCGAACGCGTCCATTCTTTATATTTGAACGGACCGATGCCGACCGGCAGAGAGTTGTACGCAATGTGGTTGATGTCGGGATACTGCGCGAGCAGATGTTTCGGAAGAATGCACGGATTGGCGCCGGCGCTCGAAAAAAATACGACGATGAACGGCGCGTACGGCTTGCTCAGGTGAAAGACCGCCGTATATTTGTCCGGCTCGTCGATACGGGTGATGCGATCCCATCCGGCGCGGCTGGTGATGTTGTTGGCCGGGTTCATGATCGCGTGCCAGGTCCAGACGACGTCGTCCGCGGTGAACGGCGCACCGTCCGACCACTTCACGTTCTTGCGCAGATGATAGGTGATCGTCAGCCCGTCTTTGCTGACGCCGCCGTTCTGCATAGAGGGCACCTGCGTCGCGAGCTCCGGATACGGCTTGTTCTCGCGATCCCATTTGATGAGCCATGCCATCGTCAGCGAGGACATCACCCCGAGCGTCGTCTGCTGACTGAGCAGCGGATTGAGCGAAGAGATGTCTTCAGCGTTGGCGTATCTGAGCACGTGCGGATGCGTCCAGGAATTGACCTGGACGTTTTGCGGCCCGTTTGCGGCCGTGCCGGGCGCTTGTTTTGCGCATCCCGCCGCGAGAATGAGGCCGAGCACCAGAGCGCCGGCGCGTAATGCGTTGGCTGTTTTCATTTTAAATATCCACATCCATGAATTCGTCGAATACGGTGACCGCACCGGGGTGATAGTTTTTCAGGTCCTTGTTAAACACGTGAATGTCCTGAGCGCCGTCGAGTACAACCGCGGGTGTATTTTTGTACACTTGCTCTTCGACCGCCGCTACGTCTTTGTTTCGCTGGGTCTGATCGTAGTGCCCGAAGAAATCGTGCAGCGCCTTGTCGGCCTTGGGATCGCACCAGCGCACGACGTTCTGCCCGTTCGGCGGAATCTGATCGCAAGCGTAGAGGAACGACAGGTCCCCGTTGGGGTCGTCGCTCCAATTGAGCGTGGCGATATCCCATTTGCCGCCGTACAGAATGCCGCCCGATTGATACGGGCCGAAGAACAGATTCGATTGATAGTGTTTGACGATGAGATTCACGCCGATCTGTTTCCACCACGTGCGCATTAGCTCGATCATGCGATCGGTATCCGGCGTTCCGCTGGCCGTAGCGAATTCCAGATCCAAGCGCACGCCGTTTTTCGCGCGCACGCCGTCCGCACCGGGTTTCCACCCCGCCTGGTCGAGAATTTGCTTCGCTTTGGCGATGTCGAACGGAACCAGCGGAATATTGGGATCCCAGTACGGCGCAGTGTGCGGAGCGGGCTGCTCTTGGATGTAATTTGCGCCGAAGCGAATCTTGTCGTTTATGGCCTTCCGATCCGTCGCGTATTCGAGCGCGTGGCGCACCGCGGCGTCCTTCATCGCCGGCCGCTGCGTGTTGAACTCCATGTAGCCCGTGTAGTACCCGGGCTGCGTTATCGCCGTATAGCCGCCGAGCGTGTTCAGATGCTGCCCGATATAATAGCTCCCGGGTACCGGATACCACAGATCGAGCGTATGCGACTGCAGCGCGGTAAGCACCGTGTTGCGATCCGGGATAATCTCGAAGTCGATCTCTTTCAGCTTGGGCAGGCCGCGCCAGTACAGGGGATTGGGAACCATCACCACGCGTTGCGCGCGGGACCACTCTTTATATTTGAACGGCCCGATGCCTACGGGCAGCGAGTTATACGCGACGTGATTGATGTCGGGGTATTGCGCGAGCAGATGCTTTGGCAAAATGCACGGATTTGCGCCGCCGCTCGAAAAGAAGGTCACGATAAACGCCGAGTACGGTTTACTCAGGTGAAAAACGGCCGTGTACTTGTCCGGCTCGTCGATGCGCGTGATGCGATCCCATCCGGCGCGGCTGGTGATGTTGTTTGCCGGATTCATGATGGCGTGATAGGTCCAGATGACGTCGTCTGCGGTGAACGGCGCGCCGTCCGACCACTTCACACCTTTACGCAGGTGATACGTGATGGTCAGGCCGTCCTTGCTCACGCCGCCGTTTTCCATCGTGGGCACCTGCGTTGCCAGTTCCGGGAACGGCTTGTTGTTGCGATCCCATTTGACGAGCCACGCCATCGTGAGCGATGACATGAGCCCGAGCGTCGTCTGCTGGCTCAATAGGGGGTTGAGCGACGAGATATCCTCGGCGGTCGCATAGCGCAGCACGTGCGGACGCGTCCAGGAATTCGTCCGCGTGCCGGACGTAACGGTAGTCGCCGTTTGCGTGCCGCCTTGTTTACTGCAGCCGGCGAACGCAAAGGCCAGAGCCAGCGCCGCCGCAACGATTCGCCTCAAATCGAATACTCCCACGGGTTCCAGAACGTCGAGATGACGGGCGAAGGCGAGTAACCCTTCAGATCGGTGTTGTAGATGAACGGCTCTTTCCAGAAGAACAGGAAGATGGACGGCACGTCCTTGGCCATCTGCTGCTGCACGATCTCGTAATCGTGTTTGCGGCGCGTGCGGTCCAGTGTCTTGAGTGCGTCGTTCATCGCGTCCGTGGCGACGCGATTGTTCCAGAACAACGCGTTCTGTCCGTGCGGCGCGAGATTGTCTCCGGAGTAGATGGCGCTGTCGTCGGGATCGGCAGCGGCGCTCCAGCTGAACACCGCGACGTCGTAGTGACCGCCCTGCAGCGTGCCCGTCGCCGAGTTCTCGAACATGAGCGCCGTCGGAGTGTTCTTCACGATCGCCTCGGCGCCGATCTCGTGCCACTGACGCTGCAGCAGCGTTTCGATCTGGCGCGCGTAGTTGCTCTCGGCCGCGCAGGTGATATTGAAGGAAAGCCGCTGGCCGTTCTTCACGCGGATGCCGTCCGGGCCGACCTTCCAGCCGTCAGCCTCGAGGATTTGCCGCGCCTTCGCGGGATCGAACGGATGATGTTCGATGGCGTCGGTATGCGCCCAGGAGAGTTGCGGCGACTGATCGGTCTCGCTCGCCACACCCGCTCCGTGCATGACCTTCGTCACGATCTCGTCGCGATTCGTGGCGTATGCCAGCGCGACGCGTACGTTGCGGTCCTGCAGCAGCGGCCGCTGCAGATTGAAATCGATGTGCGTGTAGAGATAGTCGTCAACCAGCACCATCTTCAAGCCCGACCCCGGACCGGTAATCGACTGATATCGCGGCAGGCTCAGGCCCGTGCCGCGCGCGAGCATGTCGATTTCGTGCGTCTGCACCGCGGTGATCATCGTGTTCTCGTCGGGCATGATCTTAAAGATCACTTCGTTCAACTTCGGCTTCCCGAGATAAAAATCGGGATTCGCCTGCATGCGCACTTCGCTGCCGCGCTGCCACTGAATCACTTTGAACGGGCCGCTGCCGATCGGCATCGAGTTGTAGGGCGCGGTGTTCAGAGAACCTTTATCGTCGTTGTACTTCGCGAGCAGATGCGCCGGAAGAATCGGCGCGTTGCTGTTGACGCCCCAAAGCTGCTGCAGGTACGGCGCGTAGAGCCGCTTCATGTGCACCACCGCGACGTGCGGATCGGTGCAGTCGATGCTCTTGATGTCTTTGTAGCCGTCGGTCGTCACGACGTTGTTGTGCGGATTCATGACGGCTTGCCACGTGAACTTGAGGTCCTCGCACGTGAGCGGCTGTCCGTCCTGCCACTTGGCGTTGGGGCGCAGTTTGTATTTGAGCGTGAGGCCGTCTTTGCTGACGTCGCCGTTCTCGACCGTCGGAATTTCCGTCACGGCGTCGGGCACGGGCTGCGCCTTGTCGTTGTAGCGCACGGCGTAGGAAAAGATGAACATGGACAGGTCGCCCGTCACCGCCGATGCGTTGAGCATCGGGTTGAGCGATGCCGGTGACGCGTTCTGGGCGAACCGCAGGACACCGGGCCGAGTCCACGCGTTGCCGCCGCCGGCCGTGCCGGGCCCAGCGCCCTGCTTGCTGCAGGCTGCCAACAATAAGGCCGCGGCGAGCGCCGCGCAACATCTCTTCATGCTCGCGCTATTTTAAGCGCGGGCATGATTTCCCCGCGAAGGCCGCTTAGGGCGTCGCGGCGATCGTATTCTGGCCGAGCGCGAAGGTGTAGGTTTGCTCCGCCTGACGCAGCCCGTAGATCGCGTTCAGCTGATCGGTTTCCGCGGTCGTGAGCCCGACCTGGGCGTTGAGCAGCAGCGGCAGGGTCGTCACGCCGGCGCGGTACTGCGCCTGCGTCGCCTTGAGAATCTCTTGCGCTTTTGCGAGCTCGGCCTGCGCCTGCGCGACCGCGCCCTGCGCGGTCACCAGGCCCACGAGTGCCGCACGAACGTTGAGTTCGACGCCCAGGCGCGTCTGGTCGAGCTGGGACTCCGCCAGGTCGAGCTGCGCCTGCGCCTGCTGCGTCTGCGCCCGCGTTATGCCTTGATCGAAGATCGGAATGCTCAGCGTCGCGCCGATCGTGCTGCCGGGGCGAAAGTCCGTCCCGGTGACGGTGGTCGAATTCGTACCGTACGACGCGTTCGCGTTCAGCGTCGGCAGCAGATTCGACCGCTGCACCTGCACGTTGTACTTCGCAGCCAGCACGCCGTTCTGCGCCGCCAAGTAGTCGGGACGCAGCAGCAGCGCGCGCGCCACGGCTTGATCGTACGTAAGCACCGTGACCTGCGTCGCGGGGGAGTTCACCGCCGCCGTGTTCGCGGGCGCGACCGCCACGTCTGCATCCAACCCCAGCGTGTTCGCGAACGCCGCCAGCGAGGTGGCCTCGGAACCCTGCGCGCGCACCAATGCAACGCGCGCCTGCGCCGTCGGAAGCTGCGCCGTGGCCAGATCGACGCGCGATGCCGTGCCCGCGCGCAATTGCGCGCGAACGAGATTTTCCTGAACGACGTTTTGATTCACGACCTGCACGGCGAGCAGCGTCGAGGCGTGCGCCGCCAGCGCGGTGTAATACGCCTGCGCGACGTTGAACGAGAGCGTTTCCAGATCGCGCTCGTACGTTTGCGTTCCGGCTACCGCATTGGCGCGCGCTTGATGCAGCTGCGCGACGAACTTTCCGCCGTCGTATATGAGCTGGCGCAGATCCGCATTGAGGCCGCGGCTGGTGAAACCGCCGCCGATCGTTTGACCGCTCACGCTGCGTCCGGAGTTGTTCGAATGCGACGTGGAAGCGCTCGCGCTCACGTTCGGAAAGACGACCGAGCGCGCGAGGTTCACCGGAATCTGCGTGAGCTGCCGGTTCGCGCGCGCCGCCGCGAGCACCGGCGACTTGGCCACCGCGATGTCGACGGCTTGCTGCAGCGTCACTTGCTGCGGAACGCCGGGCTGCGTACGCTGCGAGACCGCGCCGGCCGGCAACTGCGGAACCTGCTGCGCGTATGCGGGAGCTGCGAGCGCACAGGTCATCGCCGCCGCGCAGGCGGATGCTAAAAACCGCTTCGCCATGTTATGGCTGTCCGCGGCGTGCGCCGTTCACTGCGACCAGACTGCCGTTTTGCAGCGCGTCCGGACGCGTCGTGATGACCATGGTTCCCGGTCCGATCTTCGGACTGCGCACTTCGCTGAGCGTATCGGTCTGCAGGCCTACTTGAACCGGAACTTGGATCGCCTTCTGATCCGGCCCGACGATGAAGACGTTGGAGCCTTGATCCGTTTGCGCAACCGCTTGGCGCGGCACGACGATCGCATTGGCGTGCCGCTCTTTCTGCAGCGTCACGCTCACGAGCATGCCGCCCCGAAGCGCCGCATCGGGATTGGCCTGTTTGATGCGCGCCTGATACGAAAGCGTTCCTTGCGTCGGCACGGCGTTCACCGTCGAGATCGTTCCGCTGAACGGACGCGATCCGAGCTGCGAGGCCGTGAAGTTGACCGGCGTTCCCGCGTGCACGTACGCGAGGTCGACGTCGGGAACGTTCACGTTCACCCACACCGTGTCGACTTTCGAAACTTTGAGCGCGGGGGTCCCCGGCGAAGCCATGGCGCCCGGATCCATCAGACGCGCGGTCACCACACCGTCGAACGGCGAGTAGAGCGCGGTTTGACCGATCTGCGTGCGCAGCACGTCTGCCTGCGCCTGCGCCGCGCGCACCGCTTCACGCGCTGCCGCGGCTTGCGAGGTCTGCACGCCGGTGCTGCCTTGATTCGCAACCGCCGTGTTGTATTGCGATTGCGCCGCGACGTATTGCGCGCGCGCCTGCTCGAGCTGCGATTGCGAGACGTACCCCTGCTTGAAGAGCTGCGTATCTTGATCGTACGTCAGCTTCGCGCTCGCGAGCGCCGCCTTTGCCGACGCAACCGCTTGCGAGGTTTGCTGCTGCGTGATCGGCACGTTCAGCGCGGACGACTGCGCCTGCGATGACGCTTGCGCGATCTGCGCTTCGACTTGCGCGAGCTGCGCGCGCAGCGTCGAATCGTCGATCTTTGCGAGCAGCTCTCCCGAGCTGACGTGGTCGCCCTGATTGACGTACACCGCCGAAACGGGACCCGACTGCTGGAACGAAAGGGTCGATTCCAGGAGCGGCGCGACCTGACCGTCGAGCGTGAGGTACGTGGCGATGTCGCGCCGCTGCGCTTGCGCCGCCTCCACGTCCAGTGCCACGGGTCCGCGCTGCGGCGCCTGCTTGGCGCAGCCGCCAAGGACGACGCTCGCCGCGAGAATACCCGCAACTGCCAAGCGATGATACTGCATTCCGCTCCTTCTCAACATCGAAATCAAGGGTCTCGCCCTTACTACGGCCCAGGGCCGGTTTTGATTCACTTGTACGATGCTAACCTGAGAAAACCCCAATGGGTTGCCTGCGGCGCAGGGGCGGCGCGGGGGAGCGTGCGCCTTCGTGTTGTATTGTCACCGGGCATGCGTGCGAAACTCGATATCGGACGTACCTACAGCAGACAGAGCCGCGTCGAAGAATGGATGACCGCCGAAAAGGCGGGCAACAAGGGTGTGGACGTGCTTTCCACGCCGATGCTCGTGCAGCTCATTGAAGACGCGGCGATGGCGTGCATCGCCCCGGTGTTAGAGGAAGGCCAGCTCACGCTGGGCACCCACATCGACTTGGAGCACCACCGCCCCGTTCCCGTCGGATTCATCGTGCGGACCGAAGTGGAGGTCGTGCTCGTCGACGGGCCGCGCATCAGCTTTGCCGTACAGGTTTTCGACGAGCAGGAAGCGGTCGCCGAAGGAACTCACGAGCGGTACATCATGGACCGCGCAAAATTCCTCGCAAAGCTTGAAGAGAAGCTCGCTTAACGCTACCTTTATAGGCGAACGGGGCCGCCCGCCTGACCTATGCTGCAGGGGGGGCAACCCGGTCCCCGAAGGATTAACTCTGCTTGCTTAGGGGTATTTGCTCGATTGACGTTTGGTTTATCGAGGCGTAGCCCTGGTAAGCAAAGGTTTCATTCTAGCTAGGAGGATAACTTGAAACGACTGAGCACCGGAGTCCTCGCCGTGCTGATGACAGCCGGCCTCGGACTTAGCGCGGTGGCAGCTCCGCTCAGTGCATCGCATGGCAACATTGGACCCAACGCGATAGCACAAGCGACGGCGGCCCCGTCTCCGGCAGCAAGCGCTCCGGCGTCGCCCGCAGCTTCGGCTGCACCGGCGATGACGCCGGCGGCGTCACCTGCCCCGGCGGCACCGGCGCCCGCAGCTCCTGCGGTCCCGCCGGCGAACTTCGGTTCCCCGCCGTCCGGACAAATCCCGATCCTCTTTAACGACCACCACGTGTATGCTAAGCCGGACGAACTCAAGCAGGGCCGCGTCCTTGCCGCGCTCGTCCGTGGCGGTACCATCCTCATTCCGCTGCGCTCGATGTTCGAACAGATGGGCGCGACGGTTTCGTACGATCCCGGCACCAAGACGGTCGACGTGACCAAGCCGGGCGCGGACGTCAAAGTGACGGTTGGTAAGCCCGAAGTCGTGATCAACGGCGAAACGCGTCCGCTGGACGTGCCGCCGGAGATCTACCAGGGCCACGTCGTCGTGCCGGTCCGCGTTATTTCGGAAGGCATGGGCGCGTACGTTCAGTGGGTTCCGGACCGCCGCATCGTGGTAGTCCGCTACCTGCCGCCGACGCCGCCGCCTGCCCCGGCCACCGCGCCGCCTGCAACGGCTCCGCCGACTGCCGCACCGACCCCCGTCCCGACGCCCTCCATCACGGCGTTCGTCGCGGGCGACTACATCATCTCACCGAAGGTCTACAACGAGTTCAGCCCGGGCAACACCGGCTCGAACACGAACGGTGGCTTCTCGTATCGCGTCCATGGCGCGTGGGAGTTCAACACCATCGGCCTGCCGTGGATGATTGAAGGCGACTATCGTCAGTACAACTATCCGCACAACCAGACCACCGCGACGACGGCCCTGAATCAAGGCCAGATTTGCGACGGTGTTGGTGGACATGCCGCCCCGGGCGACCCGGGATGCGTCACGGCCATCGGCGGACAGTTCCAGACGTTCGTTCCGGCCTTCACGGTGCGTGACTACGATCTGGATGCGCATCTGGGCCTGAAGGTTCTGGATCCGCGGATCTACATCGGCGTCGGCTACATGTGGCGTTCCGGCAACTACGGCTACCCGCGTCTGAGCAACGTCGGCTTCGGCGTTGAGAAGCTGCCTGATCTCGATCAGAACGGCTTCACGTGGTTCGGCAGCGCGTACTACTACCCGAATGTGAAGGGTACGTTCACGGGCTGCATCACGCTCGGATGCACGACGCCGACCGGCAACGAGCTGTCGTACAACATCCTGAAGTACGACATCGGCGGTGCGTTCACGTTCGGCGCGAACACGCCGATCTACGTCGAGTTCGGCTATCTGGGTGACAAGGGTACGGTCAAGACCAATGGTCCGATCGACTTCACCCACGATGGTCCGTACGTCGGATTGGGTCTCAAGTTCTAGTCTCGCAAGAGTCTCGAACAAACGAAAAGAGCCTCGCGGAAACGCGGGGCTCTTCTCTTTCGCTGGCTGATCTCGTCATCCCGATCTTCGTCATCCTGAGCTTGTCGAAGGGCGTGCCGAGCTTGGCGAGGCAACGCGCGCAGGCCCGGGTGGCTTGGCGGGTTGGCGGACGCATCGGTTCCGGCGCCGGTCGCCTTTTCACATCCGTGTGAAAAGGCTCCCTCGACCTCTTTGCGCTTTCTTCGCCATCCAT
>DATEHZ010000032.1:0-26555 GCA_035279385.1 Vulcanimicrobiaceae bacterium
CGCGCAATGGCTCGAGAGCGGCACGTTGTTCGCTTCGCACAGAGCGTCCACGGCGAGAAAGCCGCTGTAGCCGCCGCAGCGCGTCACGTCCGCCTGCAGCACGTCCGCCGCGCCGCTCGAGATGATCCGCGCGAAGTCGTAGGGCGCGTACCCGTATTCGCCGTTGCTGATCTCCATTACCGGCGGCGCGTGATCGCGCACGAACCGATTGCCTTCCAAGTCGTTGTGGTACACCGGTTCCTCGAACCACGTCACGCGCCGATCCGCAAAGTGCGCGCGCGCCATCTCGAGCGCCTGTTTTGCGGTGTACGCGCCGTTTGCGTCGACGAACAACTCCGCGTCAGAGCCGATCGCTTTGCGCGCGGCGGCGACGCGGTGCGGGTCGGCTGCGGCATCGCGTCCGACCTTCATTTTGACGCGCGGAATCCGCATCTCGTGCACCCAGCAGGCCAGCTGCTCCGTCAAGCGCCGCTCCGAGTACGACGTGAAGCCGCCGCTTCCGTAGAGCGGTGCCGCGCGGCGAGCTGCACCCAAGAGCGCGCTCACCGGAGCGCCGAGCACCTTGCCTTTGAGATCCCAGAGCGCGACGTCGACCGCCGAAACGGCCATCGCGGTCATGCCTTCGCGTCCGTTGTTGCGGATCTTCGCCACCATATCGGCGTACCGCGCGGCCGTTTGCAGCGCGTCGCAATCGCGCAATGCGTCGTTCAACGTCCGCTCGACGATGGTTGCGATGCCGGCGTCGCCGTAGGTATAGCCGATACCGGTATGGTTCGCCGCGCGGACTTCGACGAGCACCATCGTCGTCGAAGTCCAGGTTAGAGTGCCGTCCGACTCCTCCGGCTCGTCCGTCGGAATCTCGTACGCGCGCGCGCGGACCGACTCGATCGGATGCTCGACGCGCACGCTCGCCGCGGCCTGCACTACTCGCCCGATTTCGCGTGCTCTTCCGTCTTGTGCGGAATGACGCCCGCGATCATCTGCTTGATCGACTGCTTGATGATCCCGCCCTGCTCGTCGTCGCCCTTGCGCAGCGCTCGCAAAAAGTGCATCGCCTGCTGCCGCGAGATATGCGGCGGGAGCGTCGCGACGTTGCCGTCGACGACCGCCTCGAAGACGACTGGGCGATCCGAGCGCAGCGCCTCTTCCCACGCCTTTTCGACCTGCTCGGGCGAATTCACGCGAATGCCCTTGAAGCCCAGCGAATCGGCAAACCGCGCGTATGCGAAGTCGGGCAGAGGCTGCGTCTGCAGATTACGCGGTGCGCCCGCTAAAATGCGCTCTTCCCACGTCACCTGATTGAGATCCTGATTGTTGAGCACGAGGAAGATGAGGCGCGGATCGCTCCATTGCCTCCAATACTTATGGACGGTGATGAGTTCGTTGATGCCGTTCATCTGCATCGCGCCGTCGCCGGGCAGCGAAATCACGACCCGGTCGGGGAACGCGAACTTCGCCGCGATCGCGTACGGCACGGCAGATCCCATCGTCGCAAGACTGCCGGAGAGCGAGATCTTCATGCCGCGGCGCACCATCAGGTGGCGCGCCATCCAGTTCGTCGGCGTGCCGGCGTCCCCCGTCACGATCGCGTTCGACGGAATCACGTTGTTCAGCGCCCAAAACAGATATTGCGGATTGAGCGGGTCGGCGCTTTGATGCGCGCGATCGTCTTCGATGGCGTACCACTCGTCTTTATTTTTGCGGATGCTCTCGCGCCACGACGAGTCGTCTTTCTGGTGCAGATGCGGCAGCAGCGCTTGCAGCGAGTCGGCCGCATCGCCGATCAAATTCACGCTCGTGGGGTACCGGATGCCGATATAGCGCGGATCGATATCGATCTGCACACCCGGCACGGAGCCGTCTTCGGGCAAGAATTCCGCGTATGGAAAGCTCGTTCCGATCATGAGCAGCGCGTCGCATTGCTCCATGATGTCGCTGCTGGGCCGCGTTCCCAGCAGACCGATGGTGCCCGTGACCCATGGCAGATCGTCGGGCAGCACGTCTTTGCCGAGCAGCGCCTTCGCGCAGCAGGCCTGCAGTTTGTCGGCGACGGCAATTACTTCGTCGCTCGCGTTTTTCGCGCCGGCACCCACGAGCATCGCAACTTTTGTCGCGTTGTTGAGCACTTCTGCGGCGCGCTGCAAATCGCGCAGGCGCGGAATGACCATCGGCGCGGAATAGCCGACGCCGCTATGCACGGTGTTGTGCTTGCGGGGCGGCTCGGAGTACGCTTCCTCCTGCAAATCCTTGGGGAAAATAATCGTCGAGACGCCGCTGCGCCCCATAGCGATGCGCATCGCGCGATCGACCACGTGGCGCGTGGCGGTGGTGCTGGTTATCGTGCAGTTGTATTCGGAGACGTCTTTGAAGAGCGTCTGCAGATCGACTTCCTGCTGATACGCGCCGCCCAGGGCCATCGTCGCCGCTTGACCGACCACCGCGACGACGGGCACGTGGTCCATCTTGGCATCGTACAAGCCGTTGAGCAGATGAATCGCGCCGGGGCCGGACGTCGCCAGACAAACGCCCACCTCGCCGGTGAACTTCGCGTGCGCGCACGCCATGAACGCCGCCATCTCTTCGTGGCGCACTTGGATGAACTCGATTTTATTTTCGAAGTTTTCCAGCGCGGCAAGCAGGCCGTTTATCCCGTCGCCGGGATAGCCGTAGATCCGCGTTACACCCCATTCGACCAACCGTTGCAGCAAGAAGCTGCTTGCCGTCATGCTCATGTATGCCTCTGTTTGTGTAGCGACAAAAATGATCTACCCGAGGCGATTGCGGGCAAACGAATGACTCCAGCTAATGATTCGAACTATTGAGTAGTTCCGATGCGGCGCACGAGCAGCACGAGCAGCCCTATGCCGAACGTCCACGCCATGAAGCCTTCAGAGACCGGCCCCCAGTTTGCTAACTGCAATCCGCCCGGATTGTACTTGGCGTGCTGCAAGTACCAGACGTACGAGGCAAGATCGTCCAGACGCCGCTGATCGATGACGCTCGGCCCGAAGCGCGGCATGACGTCGGGTCCGTAGCGCACGGCGTCCGCAAGGTCTTGCGGCGTTGAATCCATCAGGGACGGTGCCACGTTCGCATAGCCGACTGCGTCCCCGTGCGCCGTGGCGGAATGGCACTGCTGACAATTCTCTTCGAAGACCGCTCTGCCGCTTCGCAGCGACTCATCGTCACCGCGCAGCGTCACCGACGGCAGCACCTTGTTGCGGTCCGATTTCGACATGACGTAGGCGACGACGTCGCGCACTTGCTGCGGCGGAAAGAACGGTGCCTTGTGCATCTCCTGCTGGAACGGTACCAACGCGGGCATGCGTCCCGTACGCAGTTGGAAATCGACGGCCTGCACGTCGATGCCGATAAGCGGCGGCCCCTGTGCCGTCCCCTGCAGCAGCGCGCCGTGACACGAGGTGCAGTGGGTGTTGAACAGGCGCCGGCCTTCGCTCACATCCTGCGCGCTCGCGCGCAGCACGTAGAGCGGATCGAACGTTGCCGCGGGCTGCGGCGTGGCCAGCACGTTGCCGCTCGAGGGCACGTTTGCCTGCTGCAGCAGCAGAATCGCCGCAATCAATGCGATCATGCCGGAGCTCTCTCCGCCGCGGCCCACGCTCCGGCCGTGCACATGAAGGCGACGAAGAGCAGAAATCCGCCCGCGATCCACATCACCGCGCCGCCGTTCTGCTGGTCGGCGAGCGCTAGTGCAACGCTGTGGCCGCGCAAGTAATGCGGATAGAGCACTTGCCGCGCGGCGTACAGCGCCAAACCGAGAAACGCGCCCTGCGGAATAGCGAGAAACAGGTACAGCATGCGCGCGGGGTACGGAAGCGGACGCGGCGTGTAGCCGACCTGAACGATCGACGCCCAGAACAGCGTCGCGGCGAACACGTAGAGCGCGTGCTCCGCAACGTGTATCGCCGGATTCTCGAGCGCGGCTTCGTACAACGGCGAAAAATGCGACGTCCAGAGCACGGCGATGAAGAGCACCCAGCCGGTCAGCGGTGCGAAGAGCGCACGGCCGGCGCGGCTCTGCGCAAAACCGGTAATGCGCTGCGCGGTTCGCTGCGGCGTAGCGGCGACCAAGAGTAGCAGCGGCGCACCGAGCAAGACGAGCGGCGGACCCACCAGCATGAGCGCTACGTGCTGCGTCATATGCCAAGCGAACGATCGATCCGCGAGCGGCTCGATGGGCGCAAGCAGCACGACGGTCATGAGCAGGCAGCCGCATATAAACGCCGCGATCCGCCAGACGGAGAACGCGCGATCGGGGAAGCGCGCGTCGTACGAACGCACGCCGTACAGATATGCGGCGATGGCCGCAACGCCGGCGATCGCGGCGATCATCCCACCGGCTCCTCTTCGTAGCCGCCCTCGGGTTTACGCCGCAGTCGCGCGCGCTCGGCGCGATGCGTGCCGTCTTTCTTCTTCAAATCCGACGCGATCGCGTACGTAACCCAGAACGCCAGAAACGGCCCGAGCAGGCAGAAAAACCGGTAAAACCACACGAGATCGTTGAGCGGCAAATGCGTATACGCCGCTTGCACGTCGTCGCTTCCGGCCGCGAACAAGCCGAGCATGAAAACGAAGAATCCGACGCCTGCCGCCGTTCGCACCGGCACTTCGCGCGGCCGGTCCAGCAGATGATGCGCGCGATAATCCTTCGAGAAGATCTTGTCGACCCACGGCCACGCAAACAGACCGGTCATGATGATAAGCGGCAGCAGAAATCCCGGCCAGAACGGCGAGGGGATCATATGACCGGGAAAGTGGATAGCCCAGCGCGGGCCGATGCGAAGCGCGCCTTCGAGCCAGCCGATATACCAATCCGGCTGCGCGGGAGAGATCGCAGTCCACGTTTTGTACGGGCCCCACAGCCAAACGGGATTGATCTGCACGAAGGCGCCCAGCAAACAGCACACGGCGATGACGCCGAACAACAGCGCCAGCGTCTTGACGGTATATAAAGGAAACAGCGGTGCGCCCACGACGTTCAGTTCCGTGCGCCGCGGCCCCGCAAACTGCGTATGTTTCTGGCGCCATACGATCATCAGATGCACGGTGATGCCGAGCGCGATGAGCGCCGGCATGATGAAGACGTGCGTGATAAAGAGGCGCTCGATCAGAATCTCCGTAGGCCACACGCCGCCGATGAGAAAGAACGTCGCCCACGTGCCGATAAACGGTACCGACTGCAGAATCGACACCGCGATGCGCAGCCCCATTCCGCTGAGCAGATCGTCCGGCATCGAGTAGCCGGTGAATCCCTCGAACATAGCCGCAAAGAGCAGCAGTACGCCGACGATCCAGTTCAATTCGCGCGGATTGCGGAACGCACCGGTAAAAAAAATGCGTCCCATGTGCACGACGATGCCCGCGACGAAAAGATCGGCGGCCCAATGATGAATTTGGCGAATCAGCAAGCCCGCGTTCACGGCAAAACAGATGTGGAGCACCGAATCGTAGGCCTCGCTCATCTTCTCGCCGCGAAGCAACGCATACGGTCCCTCGTACACCACGTTCGCATGCCCGGGCACGAACCACAGCGCGAGAAACGTCCCGGTGGCGAGCAGTATGAGGAATGCGTACAGGTTGATCTCGCCGAGCATGAAGGACCAGTGATCGGGAAACGCTTTCTTGAGCGCGTGATGTACGAACGTCGCCGTACCGAAGCGATCGTCCGCCCACAGCAGCAATCGCCGGATCATCAGCTGTGCTCCCAAAACCCGGGTCCGACCGGTTCCGGAAAATCGCCTGTCGCCCTCAGATATCCGTCGGACGCGATTTCGATCGGCAAGCGCGGAAGCGCGTGATCGGCGGGGCCCGAAACGACGCTGGCATTTTGCGTTACGTCGAATGCCGACTGATGACACGGACAGATGAGCCGGTGATCGACGGAGCGATACAGCGCCACGGGACACCCGGCGTGCGTGCACATCTTCGAGTAGGCGATGTAGCCCTGCGGCGCGTCTTTCACGAGGCCGTCCGGAAGCTTCACCAGGATCGTCATCGACTGCGAATCGCCGATGCTGCCCTCGGGAAAGACCGTCACGGCGACCTCGTCATTGAGATCGCCCGCTCGCACGAGCGATCCGTCCGCGCGCTGCAAACGCACGCCGCGTTTCCATCTCGTGTGGAACAGCGCGTCGTCGGGCTCGGGCCCGAGCGAGCCGACCGGAAAGAGCGCCGCAACGCCAAAAACGCCGAGGGCCGCGTAGAGCATCCGCAGGAGCCACGTGCGCCGCGCGGCCACGGCGATGCCGTGCTCCCACCGGTCCACCATACCCGCACGCTCCTCGAGCGGCTGCGGATACGTGTCGCGCACGTCCACGACTTGCTCGTGCGGGAGAATCCACTGCGACCATCCGAGCGCCGCAATCATGAAACCGCCGAACGCGCAGGCGAGCGCAAAGCCCTCCCACTGCGTGCTTTCCTGTTTTGCGTACGCAACCATGAATCCGACGCTGCCGAGTATCGAGAGCAGCAACCCGGCAGCGATGGCGCGATCGCGAATCGCCGGCTCCGGCGCGGCCCTCATCGGATCCAATACACGGTCGTGTAGATGCCGAACCACATGAAGGTGACGAAATGCCAGTAGTACGTAATGGCTTCCGCAGCGTCGTGCTTATCGACGCGGAACGCCGGAGACCGAAGGCCGAAATACAGGCCCAGCAGCATGATGACGCCGGCAACGACGTGCAGTACGTGAAAGCCGGTAAGCGTAATGTAGATTGAGGCGTAGGCGCTGCTGTGCATGTTGAAATCTTGGCGCGAGTAACCGTGCATCGCGCTGCCGATGTAGCCCAAGCCGCCGAGGATGCCGCCGTACAACCAGCCGTATGCCGCCTTCATGTTGCGAGCGCGCACGGCGCGCATCATCGGAAACATCATCAGACTGCTGGCGACGAGGAAAAACGTGCCGAAGGCCGGCCCGATCTCGTCGAGATGTACGTAGGGCGGAGGCCACACGCCGCCCGGCGCGGTGCTCTTGAGGTCGTAATACGTCGCAAAAAGCGCCGAAAAGAACATCGTTTCCGATGCGATGTAAATAATCGTTCCGAGCGCAACAGGGCGAACCCGAATGGGCATCGGCGCGTGCTGACGAGCCACGGCGATTTTGTACCCGATGCATTGGTTTTTTATCCGACACTGCCTGGGTATGTAGCTCACACATGCCCATCATGCATCCGGCGTCGCTGCAGGCGCAGGACCTCGCCGGCGTATGGTACATTTTCGGCGGCGCTGCGCTGTTCGTCGCCGTATTCGTGTACGGCCTGATTCTTTATTCGATCGTGCGCTGGAGAGAAAAAGCGACGGATACGGGGCTGCCCCCGCAGTTTACGAAGCATCCGCCGATCGAGATTACGGGCGTCGTCATCCCGCTGATCATCGTCATCGGCCTCTTTTACATCACGTATATTCGCGAGGGCGTGGTGGATTTTCTCAAGCCGAATCCGTACCTCACGGTCGACGTCACGGCCTACCAATGGTCCTGGCAGTTCCGCTACCCCGGGCGCAACGCGATCGTCGCCAACGGCACGGTGCACGAACCGCCCACGCTGGTTCTTCCCGTCGGCAAAATGACGCAAATTAATCTTTACTCGGCCGACGTCGTCCACTCGTTCTGGATTCCCAGCTTTTTGTTCAAACGCGATGCCAATGCGGGAATTACCAACCACTTCGACATCACGCCGACGAAGACGGGCTTCTTCCACGGAGTATGCGCGGAGTATTGCGGGCTCGATCACGCGTTGATGACGTTCACCGTGCAAGTCGTGCCGGTCGCCGATTTCGACCGCTGGGTCGCTTCCGGAGGCCGCGCGAGCTTATGACGCACTGGCTTACGTCGACGAACCATAAGTCGATAGGCATCCTCTACATCATGACGACGTTCGTGTTCTTCATGATTGCAGGCGTGCTCTCGCTGGTCATCCGGCTGCAGCTGGCCCATCCGGATCAGAACATCGTCAGTCCCCACGCGTACAATCAAATCTTCACGCTGCACGGCACCGCGATGATCTTTTTGGTCATCGCGCCGTTTGCGTTCGGACTCGGCAATTATTTGGTCCCGCTGCAGATCGGCGCGCCCGACATGGCCTACCCGCGCCTGAATCTTTTCGGCGTGTATCTGTTCATGATCAGCGGGCTGGTGATTTTTTCCGGTGCTTTCGCGCAAGGCGGAGGCGCGGCGGCGGGATGGACGGCATACGCGCCGCTCTCGACGATCGTCACCGGTACGGGGGCGGGGCAGGACCTCTGGTGCATCGGCATCATGCTCAACGCCATCGCCACGATCGCCGTCGCGATTAACTTCACCGCAACCATCCTGCTTTATCGTGCGCCCGGCATGACGATGTGGCGCATGCCGATCTTCACCTGGGAGATTCTCGCCACCGCGCTGCTCATTCTCATGGCGTTTCCGTCGCTGAGCGTAGCGATGGCGGAGGTGCTGCTCAGCCGCCATTACGGCGCCCACTTCTTCGATCCGCAGTACGGCGGAAACGTCGTGCTCTACCAGCACCTGTTCTGGTTCTTCGGTCATCCGGAAGTCTACGTGATGATTCTCCCGTACTTCGGCGTGATCTCCGAGACCATCGCGGTCTTTTCACAGAAGCCGCTCTACGGCTACGTCGGCATGGTCCTCTCGGCATTTGCGATCGCCGGACTCTCGATGGGCGTGTGGGCGCACCATATGTTCACGACCGGCGTCGTCGCGAACGGCTTCTTCTCGGGGATGTCGTTCCTCATCGCGGTTCCGACGGGCGTGAAGTACTGGAACTGGATCGGCACGATGTGGAAAGGGCGATTGCGCCTGACCACGCCGATGCTGTTCTCAATCGGGTTTCTTTCGAATTTCCTCATCGGCGGAATCACCGGCGTGATGGTCGCATCGCCGCCCATCGACTATCAAGTCGAAGACAGTTACTTCCTCATCTCCCATTTCCACTACACGCTTGGCGGCGGTGCGCTCTTTGCCGTCTTCGCCGCGGTCTATTTCTGGGCGCCGAAGATGTTCGGCATCAAATTGAACGAGACGCTCGGCAAGATCAACTTCTGGCTGTTCTTCATCGGCTTCAACGTCACGTTCATTCCGTGGTTTTTCATGGGCATCGAAGGCATGCCGCGCCGGGTCTTTACGTATCCGTCGATGGGCGACTTACCGTGGCTCAACGAACTCTCGTCCGTGGGAGCGGGGATCATGGCGCTCGGCGTGATTGCGTTCTTATTCAACGTCATCTTCGCCAAACTCGAGTCGAAAGTGCGCGAGCCGCTTCCCGACGATCCGTGGGGTGGCGCCTTCTCGTTGGAATGGGCGACGAGCTGCCCGCCGCCCGAGTTCAACTTTCACGCGCTGCCGCCGATTCGCTCGGAACGTCCCGTTTGGGACATGGCGCATCCGGAACTCGTCAAGCAGCGCATGTGAAGTTATGAAAACCTTTGTGGCGCTCTTCCTGTCCTCGGCGGGGTTTGCCGCCGCAGCGGCGATCGTCTACTGGTTTGCCTCTCACGAATACGCGGGCACGCTGTTCTTGGGGTTCATGTGCTGCGCGCTTGCATTTGCGGCCGGCTACGCGATAATTTTCGAACGCGGCGCGAAGCTCGCGGGCGACGATCCCGACCTGCGGCAAAGAGAAGCAGCGGGCGAAGACGTCGGAATCGTGACGAAGGAAAGTGCGTGGCCGCCGCTGTTGGCGCTCAGCGTCCTGTGGTTTTTCATCGGGCTCATCTGGTCCGATTTCATGATTTTCACGGGAATCGCGGCAATGCTCCTCTGCCTGTGGCGGCTCGGCGCGGAGAGCGCGCGCGTAGGGCACCAGCGCGTGCCGACGGAGGACGGCCCCGAAGACGCAACGTAAGCCTCCTGCGTCATGATTCTGCTCGGGATCGAAACGTCGTGCGACGACACGGCGACCGCAGTCGTCGAGAACGGACGGCGCGTTCGCGCGAGCGTTTCGACAAGTCAAGACGCCTTTCACGCAAAATACGGCGGGATCGTTCCGGAGATTGCGAGCCGCCAGCACGTCGCTCTGCTCTCCGCCGCCGTTGAAGACGCGATCGAGCGCGCCGGCACGACGCTCGAGGAGATCGACGGAATCGCGGTGACGCGCGGCCCCGGCCTCATCGGGAGTCTGGTCGTCGGCGTTGCAGCGGCAAAAGCGCTGGCGTTCGCGATCGACAAACCGCTCTACGGCGTCAATCACCTGCACGGTCACATCTTTGCGGCGTTTTTGGATCGTGATGAGGTGCCCGAGTATCCATTCCTCGCGCTGCTCGTTTCGGGCGGCCACTCGCAACTCGTCGAAGTGGAGAGCGCGACGCGCATGCGCGTCATCGGACGCACGAAAGACGATGCGGCCGGCGAAGCGTACGACAAGACCGCGCGTTTGCTCGGCTTGGGTTTTCCCGGCGGTCCCGCGCTCGACAAACTCGCGAAGGGCGGCAACGCGAAGGCGATCGCGTTTCCGCGCCATCGCGCGGATCCCGGCTCGCTCGACATGTCGTTCTCGGGGTTGAAAACCGCCGTCCGGTATTACGTCGAATCCGATGAAGGCGCCGGCGCGGAGAAAGCGGACGTCGCGGCGTCGTTTCAAGCCGCGGTCGTCGACGTACTCATGCAGCGGCTCGACGCGGCGTTCGAGCAGCGGGCGTACACGTCCGTGGTGCTCTCCGGCGGCGTCGCCGCGAATTCCGCGCTGCAGGGCGCGCTGCGCGAATGGGGCGCGCGCAACAACATTCCCGCCTTGGTTCCACCGCCGAAATACTGCACCGACAACGCGGCGATGATTGCGGCCGCCGCAGACTATCAAGGCGAAACGGTTCTCGTCGATCCGCTCGCGCTGACGGCCGATCCCAACTTGCCGTTCGAGCTTCCGGGATGAAACGCGCGCTCGTTGCGCTCGCACTCGCGCTCGCGGCGTGCACGTCGACGCGCACGAGTCCCGGCACCGCCGCCGCGCAATTCCAGATCGCGCAGCAGCGGGAACCCGCGTCTTTGAACCCCGCGCTCGAGAACGGGCAATCCTCGACGGAGTGGGGATTTCTGCTCTTCTCGTATCTGGTGAAGTACGACGATCGCGGACGTCTGGTCGGCGACGTCGCGACGCAGGCTCCGACAATCGAAAACGGCGGAATCAGCCGCGACGGTTTGACCGTCACGTATCACCTGCGCAAAGGCGTGCGTTTTGCCGACGGATCGCCGCTGACGGCGCAGGATTGCGTGTGGTCGATCGACGCGATCAACAACCCGGCGAACAACGTGCAGTCGCGCTATGGATACGATCGCATCGCCAAGGCGCAGGCACCCGACGCCTATACGCTCGTGCTCCACCTCAAAGAGCCGTTTGCGCCGCTGCTTACGCTCGTGCTCGCGCCCCAAGGCTTTCCGATTCTGCCGCAGCACGTGCTTGCGAAGTACCCCGATTTCAACCACATCGATTTCGACCAGCACCCCATCGGGTCGGGGCCGTACGTGGTCGATCGCTGGATTCACGGCGATCGCGTGATCATGCACGCGAATCCGTACTACTTTCGCGGCAAACCGAAGATCGAACGTCTGACGGTACGTTTCGTTCCCGACGCGCAAGCGGCGCTCAATCTGCTGCAGACGCACGAGATCCAAGGATATTTCAACGAGCAGGACTACTCGCAGTATCCGCAGTTGCGCGCCGTCAAAGGCTATCGCACGACCGCGAGTCCCGTTGCCGGCGTCGGCGCCCTGATCTTCAACACGCAGGACCCCGCCACGTCGGATCCACGAGTTCGTGACGCGCTCGCGCAGGCCATCGACATCAAAAGTCTGGTTGCCAAAGCCTATCGCGGCGCGGTTTCGAGCCCCGGTGCCGGACGCGGCCTCTTCTTTTGGGCGCTGGATCCGAAGGCGTATCCCGACATCGCATACGATCCCGCGCACGCGCGCGCGCTGCTGGACGCCGCCGGCTGGAAACCCGGTCCGGACGGCTTGCGGCGCAAGAACGGCGCGGCGCTGGACCTGCAGATGATCATTCAGGCGGCAACGCCGGGCGATGCGATCGTCGGCAACTCCGTGACACAGTACGAACGCGCGATCGGCGCGCACGTTTCGCTCAAACAGTTCAACATCACGCAGTTCGTCGCGCCCGCGAACGAAGGCGGACCGGTGTACGGCGGCAAGTTCAACGTCGCGCTCTACCCGTTCGTGAACGGCGACGATCCCGACACGACCGACCAGTTCGCCTGCGCGAACGTCCCGCCGCACGGCTATAACAAGTCGCGCATTTGCGATCCGCGCGTCGACGCGCTTCTCCGCCAAGGCCAGCATACGTTTGAGATCGCCGAGCGCAAAGCGATCTACGCACGGCTCGAAGCGCTGCTGCACGAGCAGCTGCCGATCGTGCTGATCTACAGCCGCAACGAAGTCGACGCGTTCACCGACCGGCTTCGCGGCCAAAGCGTTTCGCTCGACGGCGCATGGTGGAACGTCGGGCAATGGTCGCTCGCGCAGCCCTGACCCCGAGCAGATCGATGTCGAAGAGCGGCGGCGTCATCGGGGTATCGGATCACGGAGGCTGGGCGGTGTTGGTCACGGCCGCGCGCGACGGAACGCTTCTCGACCGGCGGCGCGTGGAGCTCGTCGACGAGACGCTGCCGAGTATTCCACATCACCACGAGTGCCAGATGCTTGCGATGGACGAAGCCGTTGCCCTGGTCGAGCGAGTACGCGTTTCGGCCGAGAAACACGCCGCGCGTGCGCTGGACGACGTGGGCGCCGCGGTACCGCACGTACGCGGCATCGCGCTGCGCACCTGTCCGCCGCTGCCGCCCACGATTGCGGAACGAATCACCGACTATCGCGCGCGAAACGTCGCCGACTGGGTGATGTACCGCAACGCTCTTGCCGCCGCGGCCGAGGCGCGCGGCTGGCCCGTTCACTGGTACGACGCAAAATCCGTGTTCGGCTCGGCGGCCCAGGCGCTGCGCGTCGACCGTATCGACGCGCACTTTCTCGAAGTGCGCAAGGTTGTCGGGCCGCCGTTCAATCAGGATCACCGGCTCGCAATGGCGGCGGCGATCGTCGCGGCCGCGGCGCTCTGGGCGTAACGCGAGAGCGCCGCGCTTTTTGCGGCGGCCGTCGTCACCGCGGCGATGAGCGTCGCGCGCAGACCCCCTTCTTCGAGTCGCGTAAGCGCGTCGATCGTGCAGCCGCCCGGCGTCGTCACGCGATCGCGCACTGCCGCCGGATGCTCGTCGACGCTGCGCAAGAGCACCGCCGATCCGAGCAGCGTTTGCACCGACAAGCGGCGAGCGACATCGCGCGGCAATCCGGCTTTGACGCCCGCATCGCTGAGCGCTTCGGTGATGACGCACAAGTACGCGGGTCCGCATCCGCTCAGCGCCGTAACGGCGTCGAAGTGGCGTTCGTCGAGCGCGACGGCGTCACCGAGCAGCGCAAAGAGCCGCAGCAACTCCTCACGCTGCTCGCCCGGCCACGCCGCCGTGAATCCGAGAGCCGTAACGCCTTCGTTGAATTCGCACGGAATGTTCGGCATCGCACGCGCGACGAGGCTGCTCGGCGGAACCGCGGCAGCGAGCGCAGCGAGCAAAACGCCCGTGCACGTCGAGATGACGCGATGATGCGGCGTAAGGGCCGGCGCGATCTCGTCGAGCACTCCTGCGGCCTGCTGCGGTTTCACGCAGAGGAGCAGCGTTTGCGCGCGTGACGCGAGCTCCGCGTTGCTCGCGCACGGCGTGACGAACGCAGGCAGCGACGTGCTGCGCGTGGTCGCGAAGATGTGCAGGTCCGGGCGCACGCGATGCCATCCGCGCGCGAGCGCGGTTCCGAGCGTGCCGAGTCCGATAATGCCGATGTTGTTCAAAAAATGCAAAAGCCCCACGCCGAATTCCGGCGTGAGGCTACTCCTTTGACGTTAGAGCGTCTTAGACGATCACATCACCATAGCACCGCGCCGCGTTTGCATCGTGCAACGCGGTCGAGGGTCAAACCCGGACGCCGGCGTGTGGAACATGCGACGACTCTAGCAGCAAGGTGGCCGCTTCGTCAAGAGCCGCGAGCGCGCGATCCAGTTCCCCGTCGTCGATGATGAGCGGCGGAGCGAGGCGTATGGTGTTCCGGCCGGCCTTATTGATAAGCACGCGCGCGCGTTCGCGCGCATGCTCCACGACGCTTGCCGCGTCGAAGGGCTCGTGCACGGGCACGCCGGCAAGCAGACCGAGCCCGCGCGGTGCGCCGTAAACGCTTGGAAATTTCGCTGCGAGCTCGCGCAGACCGGCAAACAGGTGCGCCGAGCGCGCTGCCGTGTGCGACTCGAGGCCGAGAGCATCGCGCGTTTGCAGGTGGGCCAAAGCCGCGGCGCACGGCACGGGCGAACCGCCGAACGTCGATCCGTGATCGCCGGGCTGCAACCCGCTCGCGCAGGATTCGCGAACCAGCATCGCGCCGATAGGCAAGCCGTTCGCGAGCGCCTTCGCCAGCGTTACGACGTCGGGCTGAACGCCGAAGTGCGTAGATGCAAACAGCGGACCCAGGCGTCCCATGCCGCACTGCACTTCGTCGAAGACGAGCAGCGCACCGCGCTGCGTGCACAACGCGCGCGCGGCTTGCAGAAACTCCCGCGTCGCCGGCAGCACGCCGTTCTCGCCTTGCACCGGCTCGACGATGAATGCCGCGACGTGCTCGTCAATCGCGGCTTCGAGCGCCGCAACGTCGTTGAAGGGCACCGTTTTAAAACCGCCGGGCAGCGGATCGAAGCCTTCGTGGTACGCCTGGTTCGCAGTCGCGGCGAGCGCGCCCATGGTGCGGCCATGAAAGCCGCCCTCGCACGAAAGTATGGTCTTGCGTTCGGGGCTGCCGCTTCGATGCGCAAATTTGCGCGCGAGCTTGATCGCCGCTTCATTCGCCTCCGTGCCGGAGTTGCAGAAAAAGACGCGTTCGAAGCCCGATCGCGCCGCCAGCTCCCTCGCGAGCGTCGATGCGGGTTCGTGACCGAAAAGATTGCTGACGTGCACGAGTTTTGCGGCTTGCTCGCTCACGGCCGCGGTAATCGCCGGATGTGCGTGGCCGAGCGCGCACACCGCGATACCGCCGATGCAGTCCAGATACCGCTCGCCGCGCTCGTCGATGAGAGAACATCCCTCGCCCGAGACGAACGTCACCGGCGCCCGCTTATAGTTTTCTAACAGCATTTACGTTCTATAGCTCGCGTTGATTTTGACGTAGTCCCGGGAGAGATCGCAGCCCCATCCCGTCGCCGATTCCGTGCCGATGCCGAGATCGAGACGCACGCGTACCGCCGTGTGCTCGAGTTCGCGATGCGCTTCGGCCTCCGAGAGGATTTCGACCGAGCCGGTATCCACCCACAACTCGCCGCTCAGATAGAGCGACCAGCGCTCCGCGTCCATTCCCGCACGCGCAGAACCGGCGGCGGCGATGATGCGCCCCCAGTTGGGATCCTCGCCGAAGAGGGCCGTCTTGACGAGATTGCTGTTGATGACGGCGCGTGCGATCGCGCGCGCTTGGCTTTCACTCGCGGCGCCGGTAACGTCCACCGTAAGCGTCTTCGTCGCGCCTTCGCCGTCGGCTACCATTGCCCGTGCGAGATCGTCGCACAGTTTTCGAAGCGCCGCGCCGAAATGCTCCGGCGGTTCTTCGTCGCTCGAGGGCGCGAACGCGTAAACCGCATCGTTGGTCGACATGTCGCCGTCTACGGAGATCATGTTGAACGTCGCGTCGGTGCACGCGAAAAGATGCCGCTGCAGCGCGTCTTGCGACATCGGTGCGTCGGTGGCGATGAACGCGAGCATCGTCGCCATATTGGGAGCGATCATGCCCGAGCCTTTGGCGATGCCCGCAACCACGTAGCGCTTTTCTCCGTCGTAAAACGCGTACGCCGCGAGTTTCGCAGCGCGATCGGTCGTCATGATAGCTTCTGCGGCGTCGAACGCCGCCTCGCCGCCGCTCTCGAGGTCCGCGATCGCGCGCTCGAGGCCTTTGGACATGCGGTCCATCTGCAGCGGCACGCCGATGACGCCCGTTGATGCGACAATCACCGCTTGCGGCGGGACGTCGAGCAGCGCGGCGGCTTGGCGCGCCGTCGCGCGCGCATCCCGCTCACCGCGTTCGCCGGTGCACGCGTTAGCGCATCCGGAGTTGCAGACCAGCGCCCGCATCGACGCACCGTTTTGTGCGAGATGTTCTCGGCTGACGATGAGCGGAGCGGCTTTGATCTCGTTCGTCGTGATAACGGACGCGCAGACGTGCGGCGCGTCGAACGCGATGACGGCGAGATCGCGTTTGCGCTTTTTGATCCCGGCGTGCACGCCGGCAAGGCGCAGGCCCGGCACGACTCCCAGACCGCCGCGCAGCGCGATCAGCCGAGGCTCAGACTGCAGCGCGAGCATCGATTCCCTCCTCCAGCGGATATCCGTGCATAATGTTCAGATTGACGACCGCCTGTGCTGCGGCACCGCGGCCGAGATTATCGATCGCGCAGATGGCGCGCACCACGCAGCCGTGCACCGATACGTGCACTTCCGCGTCGTTCGTTCCGCGCACGGCTCGCATGCTCGGCACCATGCCGCTGCGCATCAGCCGCACGAACGGGTTCCCGCCGTATGCACTCAGAAAGGCGGCATGGACTGCTTCCTCCGTGACGGGCTGCGCGAGCGTGGCGTAGGCGTTCACGAGCATCCCGCGCGAGACGGGAACGACCTGCGGCGTGAACACGAGGTTCGCGAAGATTCCGGCCGCGCGCCATTCCTGCAGAATCTCCGGCTCGTGCCGGTGTCCGCCAAGGCCGTACGCGCGCACGTCGCCTTCGACTTCGGCGAAAAGCGAGGGCGTCGCCGGCGTGCGTCCGGCACCGGTAATCCCGCTCTTTGCATCGACGATCACCTGCGTGGGCGCGAACGGCGCGAGCGGCAGCGTGGCGAGCAGCGTCGCGGTCGGATAGCATCCCGGATTCGCAACGAATTGCGCCCGAGCGATTCGATCCCGATACCGTTCCGCAAAACCGTACACCGCGGGCGTCGGATCGAGCCGGAAATCGCCCGAGAGATCCAGCACGCGTGCGCCGCGCTGCAGCAACTGCGGGGCAATCGTCTTGGCAACGCCGTGCGATCCGGCGAGCACGACGGCGTCTCCCGCGGCGACGTGCTCGAGCACCGCTCCGGGCCCGTCGAACGTGCGATCGAGCCGCCGCAGCTCCGCAAAATGTTCGCCGATCGGTTCGCCCGCGTGGCTCGCGCTTTCGAGCACGCCCAGATCTGCGCGCGGATGGCGCGCGAGCAGCGCAATTAATTCGGCCGCGGCATAGCCGGAGGCGCCGTAGACGTGAACGCGCATTACGCGAGCAGCTCCTCGACCTGGTCTTGCAGCGCGTCGATCGATTCGCGCACCGCCTGCGGGCGCGTCGACCCCCTCGTCGCTTTTCCGTCCACGGAAGCGCGCGCGTCGGGCCAATCCAGCGGCGCGCCCTCGCGTTCGTACGCGAGAATTGCGGCGCCGGCGATCGCATGCGCTTCGCGTGCCGTTTTGCCGCTCGCGATCAGCGCGTCGGCGACGTCGGTCGCAACCGTAAATCCCTCGCCTGCGAGCGCCGTCATGCGCCCGCGGTTGAAGTGCACGTGCGCCAGCGCGCGCGCAAACGCATCCAGCGCCGCGAGTCCCTTTTCGACCGTCGCGATAATCGCGCTCTTCGTGACCTGCAGATCGCGATGATACGAGAGTCCGATCCCGCTGCAACTCCCCATCGCGCCCGCTAACGTTCCAATAAGCGAACCGGATGCGGCACGCACCAACTCGAACGGATCGGGATTGCGTTTCTGCGGCATCAGGCTCGAACCGGTCGACGCTTCGTCGCCCAAACGCATGTAGCCGAAGTTCGGCGTGCACCAGATGATGAATTCCTCGCAGACGCGCGACGCACTCATGACCGAGCGTGCGGCGGCGTGCGCGAGGTCGAGCGCCGCGTCGCGGTTCCCGATTGCGTCCATCGCATTGCGCGAGGGCGCGTCAAAGCCGAGCGCCGATGCGGCCGCGTCCCGATCCAGCCGCAGCGACGAACCTGCGAGCGCGGCGGAACCCAGCGGGCAATGCGCGAGCGCGTCGCGCTGCGCCGCCGCGAACCGGCGCGCGTCGCGTACGAACGGTTCCGCTGCCGCGCAGAGCCAAAACGCGAGCAGCACGGGCTGCGCCGGCTGCCAATGCGTCGTCGCGGCGAGCAGCGTTTGCGCTTCGAACTCCTCGTTCGCAAAACGCAGGAACTGCGCGGCGATCCGCGCCGCGAGATGTTTCCCCTTCGCCGCGCGATCGGCGCAGTAGAGGA
Organism: Vulcanimicrobiaceae bacterium; assembly: GCA_035279385.1. GTDB lineage: Bacteria > Vulcanimicrobiota > Vulcanimicrobiia > Vulcanimicrobiales > Vulcanimicrobiaceae > DATGJX01. The sequence continues at coordinate 18,327 of DATEHZ010000032.1, forward strand.
GCAGCGTCGTCGCGACTTGATCGTTGCGGCTGCGCCCGGCGTGAAGAAGTTCGCCGGTATGCGGCTCCAGTTCGCGCACGCGCGCGTCAATCGCGCCGTGAATATCTTCCGCCGCGCTCGCGCGGGCGTATACGGCGAAGCCTCCGGCGTCTATCTCGCCGGCGACCGCTTGGAGCGCGTTCTGCAGCGCTTGCGCGGAGCCCGCGGAAATGATGCCGCCGCGCTCCAGTGCCGTGACGTGCGCTTGCGAACAGCGCACGTCGAACGGCGCGAGAACGATATCTTCTTCGAGCGAGGAGCCGAACCGCAGCAGCGCCGGATCGGGCGATGCGCTGAAACGGCCGCCCCATTGGAGCGCATCGCTCACGTACGCCCGACCATTTCGAGCGGCAAACCGTGCAGTTTGATAAATCCGCCCGCAGCCTGATGATCGAATGCATCGTCTTTGCCGTACGTTGCCAGCGCCTGCGAATACAGGCCGAACGGCGACTGCACGCCCGTGACGATTGCGCTTCCCTGATGCAGCCGCACGCGGACCTTGCCGGTGACGCGAGCGGCACCGCTCGCGTTGAACGCGTCGAGCGCGTCGCGCAGCGGCGACATCCACAGTCCGTCGTACACGAGCTGCGCGTACGTCTGATCGCTCTGGGCTTTGAAACGCAGTTCGTCGCGCGTGAGAACGACGCGTTCGAGCGCTTTGCGCGCCGTTATCAGCAGGACCGAACCCGGGCATTCGTAGACTTCGCGCGACTTCAGTCCGACGACGCGGTCTTCAACCATGTCGATGCGGCCCACGCCGTGTTTGCCGGCAAGCGCATTGAGCTGCGCAACGAGCCGCCAGCCTTTAACGCCGCCGTGCTGCGGTACACCATTTTCGAACTCGATGACGATTTCGTCCGGCTGCGCGGGGCGGTCTTGCGGCGAGGCCGTCCACGCGTACGCGTCTTCGGGCGGCGCGTTCCACGGATCTTCGAGCACGCCCGCCTCGATCGATCGTCCCCACACGTTGGCGTCGATGGAATACGGCTTGGCGGCGGTGTGCGCGATCGGCACGCCGTGCTCAGACGCGAACGCGATGGCGTCGGGACGCGAGAGCGGCTGCTCGCGCAGCGGCGCGCGGCAGATCACATCCGCGTCGAGCGCGCGCACGCCGAGCTCGATTCGCACCTGATCGTTGCCTTTGCCCGTGCAGCCGTGCGCCACCGCTCCGGCTCCGTATGCGTGCGCCGTCTCGACGAGCAGATGCGCGATCAGCGGGCGCGAAAGCGCGGCGGAGAGCGGATAGACACCTTGATAGAGCGCATTTGCCGCGAGTGCTTTATAGGCGAAGTCGTCGATGAATCGTTGCTTCGCATCGACGAGCACCGCATCGCTCGCACCCAGATCGAGCGCCTTCTGCTTCACCGCCTCGAGCGCTTGCGCCGCGCCGCCGCCCGCCACGGCATCGCTCTCGCCCAAATCCGCCGTCAGCGCGATGACGTCGAAACCTTCGAGAATGAAGCGCTTGAGCAGTACGGAAGTGTCGAGGCCGCCGGAATATGCCAAAACGATGGTCTTGTTCACGAACTCTCTTTCAAATCGGTAAAGCGTTGAACGATGATGGGCGCGTTCTTGGGATCGTCGACGATGACCAGGATCGTGTCGTCGCCGCCGATCGTTCCGATGATCTCCGGCCACTGCGCTTCGTCGATGGCCGCGGCAACCATCATCGCGCTGCCCGGCGGCGTGCGCAGCACGAGCATGTTCACGCTGCTCTTGATCTCGCCGACCAGTTCCGACACCAGGCGATGCAGGCGGCTGGTAAACGCCGTCTCCGCAGCGGGAAGCACGTATTTGAATTGATGCGCGCTCCCGTCTTTGATCGGCACCTTTGCCAAACCCAACTCCTTGATGTCGCGCGAGATCGTCGCCTGCGTCGTCTCAAACCCCTGCGCCTCGAGCAGATCCGCCAGCTCTTCTTGGGATCGAACGGGCCTAGTCGAGACGAGGGTCAAAATCGCACGCTGCCGCCGTTCTTTCATTTGAAAAGGCGCTCCGGCCGAGCCTCCGCGCCCCCCGCAAAGCGGGGCCCCCATTGGGTTGCGTAGACGGTATAAAATCGCTGCGTTACGGCGCAGCGATTCTTTTCTTGCAAGGCTGTCATACGGGAAACCCTTTCAAGTCGGTGAGCAGCGCGGCGAGCACCGCTTTTTGCGCGTGCATGCGGTTTTCGGCCTGGTCGAAGACGACGCTGCGCGGGCCGTCGATGACGCCGGCCGCGACTTCCGCCCCGCGGTGCGCGGGCAGACAGTGCATGAACACCGCGTGCGGCGCCGCATGTTCGAGCAGTTCTTCGGTCACGCGGTAGGGCGCGAGCACGGCGCGATTGCGTTCCGTGCGCGCCTCCTCACCCATCGAGGTCCAGACGTCGGTGTAGATGGCGTCGGCTCCGCGCACGGCGCGTACGGGATTTGCAAACGCGCGCGCGCTGCCGCCGCTCGGCTTGCCGAGATTTTTCAATTCGCTCAAAAACGCTTCGGACGGGCGGTGCGAGGGCGGACATCCGAATTGCACCGCAGCGCCCGACATCACCGCCGCTTGCGCGAGCGAGGCCGCTACGTTGTTCTGCGCATCGCCGAGATATGCGATGCGCAAACCGGCGAGCGAGCCGAAACGCTCCTTGAGCGTAAGCAGATCCGCGAGCGCTTGACAGGGGTGAGCGGCAACGGAAAGACCGTTGATCACCGGCACGCTCGACGCCGCGGCAAAACGCTGCAGCGGCTCGTGCGCGTGCGTGCGAATCACGATGGCGTCGGCGTAACGCGAGAGTACGCGCGCCGCGTCTTCCGGCGTCTCGCGCGTGCCGATCGAAAACTCGTCGCCTTTCGCGAACACCACCGCGCCGCCGAGTTGCGTCATGGCGACTTCGAACGACACGCGCGTGCGCAGGCTCGGCTTCTCGAAGAACATCGCGAGCGTCTTGCCGCGCAGCAGCTGCGATTGTTCGCCGATGCGGCGGCTCTTCAGGTACTCGGCCAGGCGCAGCAGCAGGGCGAGGTCCGCGCAGGCCAAGTCGTCGATCGCGAGCAGATGCCGGCCGTAGAGAGCGGCGGGGACTGGCGCCAGGGCGTACATATGCTGTATATTTATGCATATGCTGCATAATTTTGCAAGACTTGTGGTCAAATACGGCGGGAACGCCATGGGCGGCGCTGCCGAGGATGCCCTGTTTTGCGAACTTGCCGCCCTCCGCGCCGCCGGGCACGCCGTCATCCTCGTGCACGGCGGCGGTCCGGAGATCGACGAAGCGCTCAGGCGCCGCGGCCTGAGCAGCCGCCGCGTCGACGGGCTGCGCGTGACCGACCAAGACGCGCTCGACGTCGTCGAAGCGGTGCTCTGCGCGACGGCCAACAAGCGTCTCGTACGCAGCTGTCTACAGCAGGGTATCTCCGCCGTCGGGATCAGCGGTCAGGACGGCGGCCTCATAAGAGCGCGCCGAGCGCGCTCTCCATCGGGCGGCGATCTCGGCTTCGTCGGCGAGATCGTCTCCGTCGATCCCGCGCCGCTGCTCGCGCTGCTGCAGTCCGGTTATCTTCCGGTGGTCTCTCCAATCGCCGTCGACGAACGAGCGGAGCACGCGTACAACGTGAACGCCGACACCGTGGCGGGTGCCATTGCCGCGGCAATCAAGGCCGATGCGTACGTCGCGCTTACGAACGTCGATCGCGTCCTGCGCGATCCCGCCGATCCCGGCACGGCGATCGAAGAACTCTCGTTACCCGATGCGCTCCATTTCGCAAGCTCGGAGGCGTGCGCGACCGGCATGCGACCGAAATTGCTCGCCGCGATCGACGCGATCGCCGGCGGGGCGAGCCGGGCGTACATTTGCGGCACGAAACCGGGAGCCATCGCCGGCGCGCTGGCGGGCGACGCAACCGTCATCGCCTAGGGGAATATATCCGCGGCTTGCGTGGGCAAGTGGTCCCCATGGGCGACGAGCAGGCCATACCGCGACATCATCCCATTTCGGCTCGCGAGCTGCGCAAATTCCTCTGGGCAAGCATTCGGGCGCTTCTGCCGACCATGGCATTCGATATCGCCGGCACGATGCTCGTCTATTATCTGCTCCTCCCGCACTTCGGCAGCGCCAGTATCTGGCCGATTCTCGGCGCATCCCTCGTGCCGGTGATTTCAAACGTTTTTAATTTCATACGGCACCGCACGTTCGACGTCGTCGGCATCATCGTGCTGATCGGATTGCTCGCCGGCGTCGTTCCGGCGGCGTTCGGCGGGGGGCAGCGCCTGCTGCTCGTGCGCGAGTCCTTCGTAACCGGCGCGCTCGGCGTCGTCCTCTTGGGATCGGCGCTGCTGCATCGCCCCCTCGCGTTCCACGTGATTCGCGAATTTCTCACGGCGAACGAGGCGCTGCCGCACGAACGCTGGGACGTCCTCTGGGCCTCGGGGTATTTTCGCCACACCATTCGAGCGATAACCATCGGCTGGGGCGCGCTGCTGCTCGGCGAGTTCGTGCTGCGCGCCTTCATGGCGCTGCGCATGAACATCGCCTTCGTTCTGGGGGCGGGGCCGGTGTTCGTGACGATTCTCTTGCTTCTCGCGGGTCTTGCCACGGCGTTTTTTCTCGCGCACGCAATCCGAGTCGCTCTTTCTGCTTGACGCCCGCCTGGATGCATGCTATCGTTGCCGCAATGTCGATTCTGACTTCGCGAATGTTCTGTATGTGCTGCGGCGGTGAGCAAGCGGCGCGGGTATTTGCGTAACGAAGTCTCGACACAGACAATCGAGTATGCAAAGCCCCTCGCCGTAACGGCGGGGGGCTTTTGACTTCCTCGCTTTCCCATCTCAACAGGAGGCAAGAGGATGGAATCAACCGTGGGCATCGCGCTCCTCGGCTGCGGAACCGTCGGCGGCGGCGTCGGCGAACTGCTCTCGCAGCGCAGAGCGCACATCGAGCGCCGCAGCGGCGTCTCGTACGACATTATCGGGATTGCGAACCGTTCGCGCGATCCGCTGGCGCTCGTCGACGACTCGCGCGTCGACGTCGTCATCGAGACGATCGGCGGCACCGGCATCGCGCTGGAATGCATCGAACGCGCTCTCGATCACCGCAAGCACGTCGTTACCGCAAACAAGGACGCCATTGCAACGCAGGGTCCCCGGCTTCGCGCGCTCGCCGCCGCCCGCGGCGTCACGCTCCGGTACGAAGCGTCGGTCGCAAGCGCCGTTCCGATTATCAGCACGCTGGATCACGCGCTCGCCGGCGATGAGATTCTCGAAGTCGGCGGCGTGCTCAACGGCACGTGCAACTTCATTCTCGGCAAGATGCGCGAAGGCAACTCGTTCAGCGAGGCGCTCGCACAGGCGCAAGCGGCTGGCTACGCGGAAGCCGATCCGCGCAACGACGTGCAAGGCATCGATGCCGCGCACAAACTGGCGATCCTCATCCAGCACGCATTCGGATTGCCGGTCATCACGCCGCACGTGCGCCATCGCGGCATCGACGGCGTGACCAGCGCCGCCGTTCGACGCGCCCGGCAGCACGGATACGAACTCAAACTCCTGGGGTATGCCCGCCGCGCGGGCGATGCGATTATCGCGGAAGTCGGTCCGGTGCTCGTGCCGTTCACACATCCGTTCGCCAATGTCGGCGGCGTAAACAACATCGTGCGCGTCGTCGGCGCCGCCGCGGGCCCGCTGCTCTTCAGCGGCGCGGGCGCCGGCCGCGAAGCCGCTTCGTCCGCAGTTCTGGGCGACGTCGTCGCCGCGCTTCGCACCATCGCCGAACGCCACGGCACGCGCGCCGCGGTTGCCGCGCAGCCGGCGCCCAGCGTGGAATCGGCGTTCGATCGCTTTCCGGCATTTGCCGGATTTCCCGTCCTTACCACCACACCGTTACAAGGAGATACTCATGTCGGTTACAGTTCCCGAACGCTCTCCGCGGTTTGATACGGTCGCCGTTCACGGCGGTCACGCGGGCGATCCCGCGACCAAATCGCGCGCGGTTCCAATCTATCAGACCACCTCGTACAAGTTCGACAACGTCGATCACGCGGCGCGGCTCTTCGCGCTCGAAGAGTTCGGCAATATCTACACGCGCATCAACAACCCCACGACGGACGTATTCGAACAGCGCGTGGCGCAGCTCGAAGGCGGCGTTGCGGCGCTCGGCGTCGCGAGCGGGCAAGCCGCGAACGTGTACGCGCTGCTCAACCTCGCGAAGGCGGGCGAAAACATCGTCGCTTCGAACTCGCTCTACGGCGGTACCTATAACGCCTTCGCGCATACCCTTCCGCGCTTCGGCATAGACGTCACGCTCGTCGACTTCAGCCATCTCGAAAACGTGCGGCGCGCGATCAAGCCGAATACCAAAGCGATCTTCGCGGAGACGATCGGCAATCCCAAGATCGACGTGCTCGACATCGGCGCCGTGGCGAAGATCGCTCACGAGAGCGGTTTGCCCCTCGTCGTCGACAACACGCTCGCGACGCCGTATCTGGTGCGTCCCATCGAGCACGGCGCGGACGTCGTCGTGCACTCGGCGACGAAGTTCATCGGCGGCCACGGCACCGCGATCGGCGGCGTCATCGTGGACGGCGGGCGATTCGACTGGGCCGCGTCCGGCCGATTCCCCGATTTTACGCAGCCCGATCCGTCGTATCACGGCATCGAGTACACCAAGGCGTTCGGCAATCTCGCGTACATCATCAAGGCGCGCGTGCAGTTGCTGCGCGACATCGGTGCGGCGCTCTCGCCGTTCAACTCCTGGCTGCTTCTGCAAGGCCTGGAGACTCTGGGTCTGCGCGTACAGCGCCACAACGAGAACGCCCAGGCGATTGCGGAGTACTTGGAGCAGCATCCGAAAGTGGCATCGGTTGCATATCCCGGCTTGCCTTCGCACGGCGCGCATGCACGTGCGCAGCAGTACTTCGAAGGTAAAGGCGGCGCAATTCTCACCTTCCGCCTGAAGGGCGGCGAAGAAGCGGCAAAACGGTTCATCGACTCGCTGCAGCTCTTCTCCATTCTGGCAAACGTGGGCGATGCAAAATCGCTCGTCATTCATCCGGCCACGACGACGCATCAACAACTCACCCAAGAGGAGCAGCTCGCGAACGGGGTAGACGGATCGACGATCCGTTTCTCGGTCGGCATCGAAGATAAGGCCGACATTATCGCGGACATCGAACAGGCACTTGCACGAGCATAATATCGAGATCGGGCCGTTCGTCTTCGCAAGCGGCGAGCGGCTGGAATCTGTGCGGCAGCGGATCACCACCTACGGCGATCCGCACGCTCCCGCCGTGCTCGTTCCCCATGCGCTCACCGGCAGCAGCCGCGTGCGCGACTGGTGGGGCGAGCTCGTGGGGGAGGGCAAACTGCTGGATCCCAGCCGCTGGTACGTCATCGGCATCAACGCACTTGGAAGCTGCTACGGTTCGAGCGGCCCGTCGACCGTAGCGGACTTCCCCTACGTCACCGTGCGCGATATCGTCGCAGCACAAGCGCGCGCGCTGGACGCGCTTGGCGTACATCGGCTCGCGCTCGTCATCGGCGCGTCGCTCGGCGGCATGCAGGCGCTCCAGTGGGCGCTCGATTTTCCGGCGCGTGTCGAGCGCGCCGTCATGGTCGGCTCGCACGATCATCAGTCGGCGATGGGCATCGCGCTCAACGCAATTCAGCGTGAAGCGATTGCCGTCGATCCGGCGCGGGGTCTGCGCATCGCGCGCAAGGTGGCGATGCTCTCGTACAAAAGCGACGCGCTGTTCAAGCACCGTCACGATCGCCGGGCCGATCGCAAGGGCCGCTTCCGCTTCGACGTCGAGGGCTATCTCGAACATCAGGCGGACGTCTTCGAGGCACGCATGGATCCGCGCAGCTACGTCGCCCTCACCGAAGCAATGGACTCGTTCGACGTACGCAACTACGCAACGCAGACTCGCCACAGCCAGCCCCCTCGTCACGGCGAGCTTGTCGAACTACGTGGTGAACCTGTCAAACCACATCGTGAGCCGCCTCGTCATGGTGAGCTTGTCGAACCACGTGGTGAGCCTGTCGAACCACCCCATCTGCTGTTCGTCGGCATCAGCTCCGACTGGCTCTTCCTACCGCAAGATGTGCGCGCCGCCGCACGCCGCTTCACCACCCTGGGCTTCGAGAGCGACTACGTGGAGATCGAATCGGACCACGGCCACGACGCGTTCTTAGCGGAGCCCGAAGTCTTCGCGTCGATTCTTA
>DATEHZ010000033.1:0-5228 GCA_035279385.1 Vulcanimicrobiaceae bacterium
ATTTGCGGTGATTGGGACGTGATGCGCCCGGAGCACGCGGTTGAAGAGTATCGACTGATTCCTCGTGCCCAGCTCGCCGTTTTGCCAGGAACCGACCACATGAGCCTGACATCGAGGACCGAATGGCTCGTGCCGATGATCGAGCGTTTCCTGGACGCGCAGTAGAAGCTTTACGCCGTAAGAACGAAAGTGAATATGAAAAGAGTCTTGAGTGTCGCGTTAGCGGCGGCGATTATTGCGTTATGTTCCTTCCCCGCCGGTGCGGCGCGTCTCACGCAGGCCGAAGTAGCGCCATACGTGCGGCCGCAGCGCATGGTCGACGCCGGCGGCCACAAACTCAACCTTTACTGCACCGGCCATGGAGCACCGGCGGTAATCCTCGACGCAGGCGAAGCGGATACGACGCACGTGTGGCGCAAAGTCCAGCCGCGAATCGCGGCGTTCACCCGCGTGTGTTCCTACGACCGCGCGGGAATGGGATTTAGCGAGGGTGGACCGCTTCCGCGCGACGCGAACGCCATCGTCACGGATTTGCACCGTGTGTTGCAGCGCGCCGGGATAGCACCGCCGTACGTCCTTGTCGCCCATTCCATCGCCGGACTGTACGCGCCGCTCTACGCAGACCGCTATCGTCAAGACGTCGCCGGCATGGTTCTCGTGGACCCTTCGTTCGCAAATCAAACGGAAGTACTCGAAGCGGTCTCACCCACATTGAAGCGCTTGGATCGAGCCGCGCCCGGCGCATATCGGATGTGCTATGAGGCAGCTCTGCACCACGACCTGAACCAAGGCGCGGACAAATACGCAATGTGCGGCTTCCCTGCGCATGCTGCTGCAGTGACGAAGGCACAGTGTGCGAAGGGCGGTCCGGCGCTTTGCGAATTGCTGCACGCACAGATCGCGCAAATTCGCCGGCCTGCATTTTGGCTAAACCTTGGCTCGGAAGATGCGGCGGCCAGGGGAGTTGACTCCGCGCAGGTCCTCAAGGAGCAGCGCAGCTACGGCGCGATGCCGCTGATTGTCTTGACCGCAGCCAATGACAGCGGGCCTCGCCTGCCGTTTCCCCCGGCCGAAATGCGGGCGATCGAACGCGCCTGGACTGCCGCACACGATCGGATCGCTCGACTATCTTCGATCGGTACGAATTTCGTCGTGCGGCGCTCCGAGCATTACATTCAGTTGGACAGGCCGACGGTCGTCATTTCCGCAATCAACGAAGTCGTAACGCAGGCGCGCCATTCGCACTAGGCGAGGAGAGCGGCGCCGGCGATTACGACTACGTGGTGGTGACGATTAAAGGCAGAACAAGCGCTGAACGTGCGGTGTCGCCGGTAGAAGAATAGGCGGTGCGAAGTGTGGCGGGTACTGCGCCATTCGCCGCACGTCAAGCGACCAGAATTGATCGCTTCCCTGGTAGGCCGCCACGGTGACCCGGTTAAACATCGCGCCGCAGCGCAGGTAAGAACTCACGCGGAGATTCAGAAAGGTCGTCTGATCGCTATTTACTCTGGCGCCTGGCGCGTACGCTCCCGAGGTCCCATCCTTTAGGGCCGCGACGGTATAGACGTCAGGCGGCAGCGTCAAGAAGTCAAAGAATCCACGGCTATCGGTGTGGGTCTCCGAGATCTGGCTCGGAGACGTCACCGTGACGAGCGCGTCCGCGACAGGCTGCCCGTTTTCGTTACGAACGTATCCGTGCATGACACCGGTTGTGCCGGCGAGGCAACGGACGCAAGCGGCAAGCGCGTAGACAAGTACGAGTGTAGTCACCTTCACTTGCATGCACACCTCAATTCGATAGCAAGTCTCTTTGGAGTGAACGCCGGCGATATTGCTACTGTGACGTACGAAAGTTTAGAAGAATTCCTTGAGGTCCTCATCGGAAAACAACGGACGGATCTCGATGGATTCGCCGTTCTGGAATGGGCACTGCGAAAGGCGTTTCACAAGTTCTTCCTTCGAAGGCGCTTCGAGGAGCCAAAATCCGGCGATTAACTCCTTCGTCTCCGCGAAGGGCCCGTCGGTGATTTGCGGCTTTGCCCCCGAGTAGTCGATTCGAGTGCCCTTGGACGTCGGTTTAAGGCCACCCATATCCACAATCATGACGTCGTTGATGAGCGTTTCGTTGAACGCCCCCATTTTGGCTATGTCGTCCTTGAAATTCTCGGGGAAGTTGCCGCTTTCGTACCGAGGAATTTCATCCTGATTCGGTTTGACCATGACCAAGAATCGCATGGAGCCTCCTATTTGTTGGTTACGCTTTTACCTACCCGTCGAACGGAACGGTACGAAATCGACACCGGCCGGAAAAAACTTTGCGGTTGTCCCCGAGGGCTGCGCGCCCACCGGGAGCCCGCCTGAACGAGTAAAGGACGAGGAAATCAAAATTGCGATTCCCTCGTCCTTATCCCAGAAAATGAGCGTCACGGGCGGACTGGAAATGTGACGCTTTTACGGTTACGAGATTACGAGCAGCCGCTCGTGGCTCCGCAGGAATCGCACTTCTCGCACGATCCGTTGCGAACCATGGTGAGCTGTCCGCACTCGCTGCAGGCATTGCCGGTGTAACCCTTTGCGCGTGCCGCCGTTACTTGTTCTGCGCGCGGCACCGTGGCCGTGCCGGTGGAAGAAGAGACCGGCGACGGATCGCGGCGCTCGTGCCGGCGCTCCTCGGCGACGACATGCGGGGTCTCTTCCGGCGCATGCGTATGCGAGCCGGGATGCAGATGCGTACTCGTCGGATGCAGTTTCTCTTGCACCTTCGCCGGCACGTACCGCACCTCGCCGGTTTCTTCGGCGACGTACTCCTCGGTGTCAGCCTTCGGACCCATTGCGTCCATCTCCATGCTCGGCTGCACGTGCGCGAGTTCGTAGCGGCCGAGATAGCTCACGGCGAGTTCGCGGAAGATATAGTCGAGAATCGAGGTCGCCATCTTGATGTGATCGTGGCCGACGACCGGACCGTTGGGCTCGAAGCGCGTGAAGGTGAACGCTTCGACGAACTCTTCGAGCGGGACGCCGTGCTGCAAGCCGAGCGAGACCGCGATCGCGAAGTTATTCATCAACGAACGGAACGCGGCGCCTTCCTTGTGCATGTCGATGAAGATCTCGCCGAGTTGGCCGCCTTCGTACTCGCCCGTGCGCAAGTAGACTTTGTGTCCGCCGACAATCGCTTTTTGCGTATAGCCGCTGCGGCGTTCGGGCAGGCGGCGGCGTCTGGCGATGTAGCGGTACACGATGCGCTCCGCGACCTGAAGCGGCGTTTGGAACGGTGCCGGCGCGAGCGCGGATTCCTCTTCCAAAATCTCGCCGCCGAGGTCGTACGTTGCTGCCAGCGGCTGCGAGAGCTTCGAGCCGTCGCGATAGAGCGCGACCGCTTTGATCATGCGCTCCCACGAATACCGGTACGCCTCCTTGACGTCGGCAATCGTCGCTTGCTGCGGCAGATTGATCGTCTTTGAAATCGCACCGCTGACAAACGGCTGCGCCGCCGCCATCATCTCGATGTGGGCGATGGGACGGATAAAGCGCGAACCGTGCTTACCGCATGGCGTGGCGCAGTCGAAGACCGGCAGATGCTCGTCTTTGAGATGCGGCGCGCCTTCGAGCGTCATGCGCCCGCAGATGACGTCCGAGGCTTCTTCGATTTGCTGCTGCGTGAAGCCCAAGCCGTCGCGCAGAATCGAGAAGCTCCAATCCCCGAGCTGCTCGTCGGTGAAGCCGAGTTTTTCCTTACAGAACTCTTCGGTGAGCGTGTACTTATTGAACGCGAACTGCAGTTCAAAGGCGCTCGGAAGCGACTGCTCGACGCGCGCGAGCGCTTCGTCGTCGAAGCCCTTCGCGCGCAGCGTCGCGCGATTGATGTGCGGCGCGGCCTCCAGCGTGCCGGTGCCTTTCGCAAACGTTTCGATCTCGCGGATTTGCTCTTCGCTGTAACCGAGATGGCGCAGCGCGTGCTCCACGGACTGATTGACGATCTTGAAGTAGCCGCCGCCGGCGAGTTTCTTGAACTTGACGAGCGCGAAGTCGGGCTCGATCCCGGTGGTATCACAGTCCATGACCAGGCCGATGGTGCCGGTTGGAGCGATCACGACCGTCTGCGCATTGCGGAAGCCGGCGACTTCGCCGATGGCGAGAGCCTCGTCCCACATCTTGCGCGCAAGTGCCCACGCGTTTTGCGTGAAGAGCGTCGGAGCGTGCGTAACCGGTTTGACGGTCAGGCTTTCGTACTGATCTTTCGGCGCATCGTACGCGGCGCGGCGGTGATTGCGAATCACGCGCAGCATCGGCTCGGCATTCGCTTCGAAGCGGGCGAACGGCCCGAGTTGCTGCGCCATTTCGGCGGAGGTGCGATAGGCGGCGCCCGTCATCAGCGACGTAATCGCCGCGCACCATCCGAAGGCTTCCTCGGAGTCGTACGGCAGGCCCATGCGCATCAGCAGCGTGCCGAGGTTCGCATATCCCAAGCCCAGCGTACGATACCCGTGGTTCTTTGCGGCGATCTCTTTCGACGGCATCTGCCCCATCGCAACGGAGATCTCCAACGTTGCGGTCCAGATGCGCGAGGCTTCCGCAAAACGCTTCTCGTCGAACGTGTCGTTGTCGTCAAGAAATTTGACGAGATTCATGCTCGCGAGATTACACGCCGTATCATCGATGAAGACGTATTCAGAGCACGGGTTCGTAGCGTTGATGCGATCGTCGTTTGCGCAAGTGTGCCATTCTTGGATCGTGTCGTCGTACTGCAAGCCGGGGTCGGCGCATTGCCATGCGGCAACGGCGATTTGTTCCCACAGATCGCGCGCTTTGATCGTCTTGACCGTGGCGCCGGTCGTACGCGCGACGAGATTCCAATCGGCATCGTTGTCGAGTGCGTCGAAGAACGCGTTGGCAAGCCGTACGGAGTTATTCGAATTCTGACCGGAAACGGTGCCGTACGCATCGGAATCCCAGTTCGTGTCGTACTGCTCGATGCGAAGCGACGTGTAGCCTTGGCGCGCGTAGTCGAGCGCGGTCTGAACGGCGCCCGAGGGCACGCCGGAGCCCAGCGCGGTGCGCACGGCGGTTTTGAGTTGCGGATTCAGATACGGGTCGAGCCGCGCATTTTCCGGAACGCGCGTGTCGTGAGCGGCGGTGATGACGCCGTTCATGTGCTTTTCGAACATACGCGAGCCGATGACGAGGTCCGCGACTTTGCGCTCCTCGCGAACCTTCCAATTTACGAACTC
>DATEHZ010000034.1:0-27685 GCA_035279385.1 Vulcanimicrobiaceae bacterium
CGAGAAGCGCAGTAACGCGCATCAGACCATCCGCGTCGATATCGACCGTTTGGATCTGCTGCTCAATCTCGTCGGCGAACTGGTCATCAACCGCACGCGCATTTCCGATATCGCCAATACGCTCGAGCGCGCGCTCACCGACAAGAACGGCGCCGGCGCGCAGCTCAACGGACACGCGAAAGCGCTCGCGCCGCTGACCAAAGAATTGGCGGACAGCTCGGCGCTGCTCGCCCGCACCACCAACGAGATTCAAGAGTCGATCATGAAGGTGCGCATGGTGCCGATCGGCCAGGTCTTCGACCGGTTCCCGCGCATGGTGCGCGACGTCGCGAAGGCGCGCGGCAAGGAAGTGCAGCTCGTAATCTCCGGCGCGGAAACCGATCTCGACAAGACGATCGTCGATGAAGTCGGCGAGCCGCTCATGCATCTGCTGCGCAACTGCGTGGATCACGGCATCGAAACGCCGCAAGAGCGCGAACGCCGCGGCAAACCGCGCCACGGAACGATCTCGCTCAATGCCTATCACGAAGGCAACCAGATCATCATCGAGGTCACCGACGACGGCAACGGCATCGACCTGGAGCGCGTTCGCGCGCGCGGCATCAAACAGGGCCTCATCGGATCCGACGATCGCTTGAGCGACCGCGAGATCATCGAACTGATCTTCACGCCGGGTTTTTCGACCGCGGAAGTCATCAGCGACGTGAGCGGACGCGGCGTCGGCATGGACGTCGTCAAGAAGAACATCAGCCGGCTCAAGGGCGTGTTCGACGTGAACACCGTGCCGGGTTCGGGGACGACCTTCACCATCAAACTCCCCTTGACGCTCGCGATCATTCAAGCGCTGCTCGTGCGCGTCGTCGACGAACTCTATGCGATCCCGCTGGATTCGGTCATCGAGTCGCAGCGAATCGAGATGCAAGACGTGCGCACCGTGCACGGCAACGAAGTCATCACGCTGCGCGGCCAAGTCGTACCGCTCGTGCGCGTCGCGGATTTCTTCGAACTCGGCGGCGAGCGCGATCCGGAAAAGGTCATGATCGTCATCGTCGGATTGCAAGGGCGTCAGGTCGGTCTGGTCGTCGATTCGTTCCAGGGCGAACAGGAGATCGTCATCAAACCGCTCTCCGACGTCGTCGGGCGCATTCCCGGCATCTCGGGCGCCACGATTCTGGGCAACGGTTCGATCTCGCTCATTATCGACGTGCATTCACTTGTTTCAGAAGCCTATGCCAGCGGGCGCGTCGCGCGCGCCGAGTACTCGGGGGTCTAAGCCATGACATCCATGGATCAAAGGGAAAAACAGCAACTCTCCGGCGAGCGCATCCAAGTGGTGTCGTTCCACTTGGGGAGCGAAGAGTACGGCGTCGACATCTCGCAGGTTCAGGAAATCATCCGCATGGTCGAGATCACGCACGTGCCGCGCGCGCCGCGTTTCATGGAAGGCGTAATCAATCTGCGCGGACAGCTCATTCCGATCATCGACCTGCGTACGCGCTTCGGCATGGGGCGAGCGGATCACACGAAGAGCACGCGCATCGTCGTCACCGAGATCGGCAGCAAGAAGGTCGGCATCATCGTCGACTCCGTATCGGAAGTGATCAATATTCCGATCGAAGAGGTCGAAGACGCGCCTGACATGATCGCCGGCGTCGGCACGGAGTACATTCAGGGCGTCGGCAAAGTGAACGACCGGCTCATCATCCTGCTCGATCTCACCATGGTTATCACCGGCGAAGAAAAAGCACAGCTCGACGCCGTCGAACTCCCGAACTAGGACAACTCCAAAGCAGCCCTTCGTTCGTCATGGTGACGCTGTCGAACCACCCCTTCGTTCGTCATGGCGAGCCTATCGAACGGCCGCTTCGTTCGTCATGGTGAGCCTGTCGAACCACCCCCGAGCGTAGGCGAGGGCCGGCTTATCAGCCACCGGTTCTTAAGTAATTAGTTGACAAGCGGGCGGGCGCGGCGTATATTCTACTAAGGAATTAGGAGATGCGCCGGTATGAGGCGCTCCGGAGGTAACCGTGGCCCGTAAGAAATCGCCCACCCTCACCGAGGCGGAACTGCGCTTGATGGAAGTGCTCTGGCAGAAGCGCCGCGCGACGGTCGCGGAAGTAGCCGAGGCGCTGCCGCCGCCGCCGCTCGCGTATAACACGGTGCTCACGACGATGCGCATTCTCGAGCAGAAGGGCTACGTGCAGCACGAGGAAGAGGGGCGCGCTTACGTGTACGAGCCGCTGGTCGAGCGCGACGACGCTGCCAAGAACGCCGTGGGATATCTGCTCAAGCGCTTCTTCGGAAACAAATCGGCTGCGCTGGCACTACGTTTAGTTGAAGAGGAACGCCCGAGCGATGAAGAGCTCGCGCGCCTCAAAGCCCTCATCGAAAAGTACGAGGACCGGTAATGCAGGCATTCATCAGCGGCCTGGAGCCCGCCGCTCGCGTCGTCGTGGCGACGCTCTTCAACAGTTTGTGGGAAGCGGCGCTCCTTGCGGCCATCGTAGCGCTCGTGCTGCGCGTGCTGCCGAACGTGAACGCCACGACGCGGTATGCGGCGTGGTGCGTCGCGCTCGTGGCCTCGTTGCTCCTGCCGCTTGCGACTGCGCTGCCGCAGATCGCGGTGCAGCAGCCGGCGCCGGCCGTCCTTCGAGCGGATCGAGGCGACAAGACGGTGCCGGTGCGCACCACACGCCGGGCGGCGCCGGCGACGATTCGAGAAGTCCAGGGTGACAGAGCGGCCGCGACGCCGGCGGCGCCTTCCTTTCGTCTGCCGGAACGCCTGCACTTCGCACTCCCGCAGTACGTTGCGCTCGCCATCTTCGCGGTGTGGTCGATTGCTGCTCTTCTCTTACTGGTGCGCCTAGCGATCAATCTGCGGAAGCTCGAGCATCTCAAATCCGACGCGCTGCCCTTGCCGGTCGAATATCGCGAACGTCTGCAGCGCTGGGCGAAGGCCGATAAAGGCGAGCGCGAAGTGCGTCTGTGCATCTGCGAGAACATCGAGGTGCCCGTCGCCGTCGGCCTGTTCGATTCGATGATCCTCATCCCGAAGCATTTGCTCGACACGCTCACGCAAAACGAAGTCGATCAGATCATTCTGCACGAACTCGCGCATCTTCGCCGCGCGGACGACTGGACGAACGGACTGCAGCGGTTCATTCAAGCCCTGTTTTTCTTCAATCCGGCCGTGCTCTATATCGCCGGGCAACTCGATCTCGAGCGTGAAGTCGCATGCGACGATTGGGTCGTCGATCAAACGAAAGAAGTTCGTCCCTACGCGACGTGCCTGACGAAGATGGCGGAAGCCACGGCCTGGCCGCACCGTCCGCTCGCCGCGCCCGGCGTCTTTATCACGCGGCGCGGCCTCTCGGTGCGCGTGGAACGCCTGCTGCGCGTGGGCCGCAACATCCGCACGAGCGTTTCGTTCGGACCGACGGGCGCCATCGTCGCTTCTCTCATCGTGCTGTTTTTCGTACTGCAGAACGTGGCGCCGTCGTTCGCGTTCACACTTACGCAGCAACAGCAACAGCAACAGCAGCAGCAAGCGCAGGCATCGCATACGGCCGTCGTTTACAAGGTACCCTCGCCCTCGCCCTCGCCCGAACCGAAGGTGCGCGCGAGCGATATTTACGTTCCGGCCGTCGACGTTCACGTGCCGGCGCGCCGCATTCACGTCGTGATGCCCAGCGTGCCGCCGGTGCCGAAAGTACGTTCCTCTTTGCCTCCGGATTTTGCGAAAAAAATGGCTGCGGTCTCGCAAACGGTGCAGCAAGCCGTGTCCTCCAGCATGGCCGCGGCGTTCAGCGGAAAAGACGGCGGCAAGTACAATTGCGTCGGCTGCGACTACAGCGGGCAGAATCTCTCCGGCCATAGTTTCCGGGGACAGCAGCTCAGCGGCGCGGATTTCAGCCGCACGAACCTGCGCAATGCGGATTTCTCGAACAGCGTGCTCGTCGGCGTGGATTTCTCGCACGCGGACCTCACCAACGCCAACTTTTCGGGCGCCAAACTGACCGGCTGCGACTTCAGCCATGCGAACATCGAGGGCATCAACCTCACCGGAGTGAGTATGATGGGGTGCGACATCGATGCGCGCTCGCTGCCGCCGAATCAGGCCGCGGCGCTCGTGCGCGGCTGCCCAACCGGCTGCGATTTCAGTTACGCAAATCTGAACGGACAGAATCTCGCAAATCTCCGTTTGACCGGCGTAAGTCTGGCGCACGCGGATCTGCGCAACGCGAATTTGACGAACGCGCGCTTCGAAGGCGTCGACTTGAGCGGCGCCCGCCTTGACGGGGCGCGCCTGAACGGCGCGCAGCTCACGGGGTGCGACTTCACGGGCGTCGATTTGCATAACGTCGACTTCTCGAATGCCCGTATCGAGGGCAGCAAAATGAACGGCTCTAATCGCTAACCCGTAACGCCCAAAACGCTTCGTATCACGCTCGCGAGGACGCGGGCCTGGTTTCCTGCGGTCAAAAACAAGGAGAACTTTATGCTCGGACTGCTGCTCACACTGCTCCTCGCCCCCGCCGGCGGCGTCCCGTCCAGCTGCGTCGGCTGTGATATGTCGGGAATGGATCTGCACGGCAAGGATCTGCGAGGCGTCGCCTGGGCCGGCAGCGATCTGCGCGGTGCGAATCTGCGCAACGCGAATCTCTCGGGTGCGCATCTTGCCGGTATCGACCTGCGCGATGCCGATTTGCGCGGCGCGAATCTGGCCGATGCGATGCTTGCGGGCGTGAAGCTGCGCGGCGCCCACCTGGACGGCGCGCGTCTGGAAGACATCCGCATCGCCGGCAGCGATCTCTCCGGATCGTATTTGCAAGGTTTGCGCGACGATCAGGCGCGGGCGCTTCTCGGGCATTGCGCCGGCTGCAAAATTACACGCGTCGATTTGCACGGCAAGAACCTGGACGGCATCGAGGTGGTCGGTAGCGACTTCGACGACTCGAATCTCTCCGGCGCCTCGCTTCGCAACGCGCGGCTCGTCGCGGACGATTTCACGAACGCGAATCTGCGCAACGTGAACTTTCAAGGGGCCGCGCTATGCGCGCACGACACGACGGTGAACGACGACGGCGTCGTGCATTACGGTAAACTCCACTGCAGCGATCTCTCGGGTGCCGATCTGCACGGAGCGAATCTGCGCGGCACCCAGGTGTGCGACTATGCCGAACGCAGCGTGCCCCGGCGCTGCAGCCCGCTCGATGCGCAAACGTTGCGCAACTTCGCGCATGCGAATCTCGACGGTGTGGAGGGCCCGTAGCCATGCTTCTGGGTATTATTGCGGCCGCCGCGCTCGCCGTACCGCTGGTTCACTCGGGTCCGCCCGTCGACGGATCGATAGCGCATGAAGAATGGAAATCGGCGCAGAGCGTCACGCTCGATTGGGATCTCGAAGGCCACAAACATGCGCCGCAGCAGACGACGGCTTACATCGAAACGGACGGCAAGTATCTATACGTCGCGTTCGAGGCAAAACAGCAAAGCGGGATCGTCGCGACGCAGCATACCGACGATGCGGGACAGGGTTCGGACGACGACGTCGAGGTCGATCTGTGGCCGGGCGGGACGCACGGTTTTCTCTATCAGTTCATCTCGAATCCGATCGGCACGCACTATCAGTCGTCGTCGGAGAATTCTGGCTACCGGCCGCAGTGGTGGTCCGCCGGTACGGTGCACGACGGCGGGTACGCCGTCACGATGAAGATTCCGCTCTCCGCGATCCACGGCGCGAACGCGAGCACGTGGCTCGTGCAGTTCTCGCGGCGCGTGGAAGGGACCGGCGATATCGACGTGTGGTCGTACGATCCGAACGAAACCAGTCCGTCGACCTCGATTTACGCCGGGACGCTCACGGGTATCCACGCGATCGCAATTCATCCGCAGCCGCGCGTCGAACTCTATACCCTGGGACTTGCAGGCGGCGCGTCCGCCGGCGGTTCCACCTCGCGCGCCGGCGTCGATCTCTCGATACCGTACACGGCGACTTCGTCGTTTTACGCGACGCTGCACCCGGACTACTCGAACGTCGAAAAAGACCAGCAGTCGATCTCGCCCACGGCCTTCCGGCGCTTTTACAGTGAAGTCCGTCCGTTCTTCACGCAAGGCAACGCCGTCTACAACAACTTCGACTGCGACATGTGCAACGGCATCATGTCGCTCTATACGCCCGGCATTCCGACGCCGCGGCGCGGGTATGCCGTCGAAGGCAAGCAGGGCGCGTTCACGTACGGCGCGTTCGACGCGGTCGGCGACGCTCGCACCGACGGAGCGCAAGCGCTCACCTGGAGAAACTCGAGCCACACGCTCGGGTTCTCGGTGCAGCGCGTCGCGGTAAATCTTCCGGGGTTCGCCGACGATACGTTTCAAGCGGGCAGCACCTTCGACGACGGAAAGCAAGTGTACGGGTATTTCAACTTCGGCGTCGATAAAGGCACGAACGTCAAGGATGTACGGCAGTCGCAGTATTACGACTTCGGAACCGGCTATTTCACACCGACGACCGCGGTTGCATTTGCCGTGCGCCGTGAAGGGCAGTACTACGATCCGGCCGACGGATTCGTATGGCATCCGGATACCGCAGGCTACGGCGCGTTCGTCTCGCACGCATGGCTGTACGGCAATACGGGCCCGCTGCGCAGCGTCACGTTCTCGAGTTCGATCTCTCGCTATCACGACCGTACCGGCGAGCTGAACGACACCGCGCAAGGCGCCAGCGTCGATCTGCTCACGCGCGGACTCATCGACGTCAATCTTGCGACCGGTTCGAGTTACGTGCGCTTCGCGCCGAACGGCGTCTTCTATCCGACCTCGCAAAACGGCATCATGGTGACGTTCGGAAGCGGTGCGGACAACTCGAGCGTGAACAACGGTGCGCAGCACGGTTCGAGCGCGACGCCGACGACCATCGGGTTCATGACCGGACGCTTCGGTCCGGGGCGGCTGAACTCGTGGACCCTCACCTCGACGACGCGCGCGATGCGGCTTGGCTTGCTCTCCTTCGAACTGGACGGCAACCTTCAGCAGCTCGACGCGGGTCCGCGTTACAGTCAGTGGCTCGAACGCGTTTCTTATACGTATCAGGCGAATCGCGATACCTCGTTCGCGCTCGGCGCGCGGCGGATCATCGGAACGCCGCCGGTGCTCGACGCCGTCCCGCTCTATCAGCAAGGGTGGAACCTTTCGGCCGCTTACCACCGTACATTCAACGGGGTGAACGAAATCTACGCCGTGTATGGAGATGCCAGTGCGTTCTCGACCGTTCCGCAGTTCATCGTCAAATGGATCCGGTATTTCGGGGCCGGGAAAGGCACCTAGCCCGCCGGTCCGTAACCTTAGAGGCATGCTCCATCGCCTGACCGCCGTTTTCGCACTGGGTGCCCTTGTCGCGCTCGCCGCAAGCCCCGCAGCCGCGGGCTCCAAGGCAAAGCCCGCTCCGACGGCGACCCCGCTCAAGACGATCTACCGCGTGCGCGTCTCGCCGATGTGCACCGCGCTCGGTAAGGTCATCGGTCCGGCGATCGGCAAGGTGCTGCAAAGCGACAAATACATTGCCAACAGCAAACCGCTGCTGCACGATTTCGTCAAAGCCTCCGCGAGCGGTCAAAGCGCGGGAGCGCAGGACCTGGCGGTTTCGCGTCTCGAGAGTCTCATCGGACCGCTGGTAAAAAATACGCAGGCGGTCGACAAACTGCTGAGCGATCCGTACGCGTTTCCCAAGGTCGCGTACTCCGACGACGATCAAAAGCTGCTGCAGATGCGCAATCAACTGCGCGTCGTGAACGAGCAGCAGAAGAAGGCGCTGGACGTGATCAGCGGATTCGTCGACACGCAGCAGCTCGGCGAACTGCAGGCCGCCGGACACGAGTACGACGCCGCCTTACGTGCCAACGGGACCAATCGCGGGCAGACGCCGAATCCCGCGCCGACCGCTCCGCCGGCACCGATTCTCAATGCCGGCGTGAATAACGCGAGCAACGATCCCACACGTGCCGTGGATCCGCAATACAAAAACACGGATTCGCTCGTCGGCGCGAATCCGCTGAACGTGTTCGAGAACGCGATCGCGTCATATCAGCAAGACATCGCGGGCAGCGAGCAAGATGCAGCCAAGACGGTCGTTTCAGCCGTGCCGCTCTGCGGCGGACACGTCCCCGGTCAACCGGCGCCCACACCCGCACCGTCTCCGTCGCCGTAACCCCCGCCGCCGGGAGTTTGAATGACGAGCGTTTGCCCAGGGGCGAACGCTCGCGTCGTTTTTGCGGGAAGCGGCGAAGATTCGCCGCCGGCTTCGATCAGCGTGTGTTTGCCGGTGGCGCCGTTGCCGCCGCCTTGGGAGCCGTGCGGCGCAACGGCATGCCGCTCGGCGAGTAAGGAGATTCGCGCCGTGCCTTCGGTCAAAGTGAGCGCACGGATCAAGCCTTCGCCGCCGCGATGGCGTCCGCGGCCCGCGGTGCCGTCCGCGAATTCGTAGCGCGAAACGCGCATCGGATAATCGCGCTCGATGGCTTCGATGGGCGTATTGAGCGTATTGGTCATGTGACACTGGATGCCGTCCAAACCGTCCATCGTCGGGCGCGCGCCCATGCCGCAGCCGTTCGTCTCGTAAAAAGCCCACGTGCTGCCGTCATCTCGCATGCCGCCGATCATCACGTTGCTCATCGTTCCGCCGCTCTGCGCGGGAACGCGATCGGGCGCCGCTTGTGCGAGCGCGCCGAGCACGACGTCGGCGTTGCGCGTGCTGGTTTCGACGTTGCCGCCGGAGACCGGTGACGGACGCCGCGGATTGAGCAGCGTTCCTTCGGGCACGTGGACGCTCACCGGCCGGAAGCAGCCCTCGTTCATCGGAATCGCCGGATCGGTGACGGCGCGCAGCGCGTAATACACGCCGGAGAGCGTGACGCCGTAGACCGCGTTCATCGGGAACGGCAATTGCGCCGCGGTTCCCGTGTAATCGAAGTGCGCGGTTCCGCCGCGCAGCGTGAGTTTCAATCGAATGAGAATCGACGGATTCCCGTCGCGATCTTCGAGCACGTCGCTTTGTACGAACTCGCCTTCTCCGAGCCCATGCAGCGCGGTTCGCA
The DNA here is from genome assembly GCA_035279385.1 of Vulcanimicrobiaceae bacterium. Classification (GTDB taxonomy): domain Bacteria; phylum Vulcanimicrobiota; class Vulcanimicrobiia; order Vulcanimicrobiales; family Vulcanimicrobiaceae; genus DATGJX01. Next base: position 9,093 of record DATEHZ010000034.1, read on the forward strand.
TGCGTATCTCGGAATCGTCGAGCATTCGGTTCACCGCGGCGTCCACGGTTTCACGGCCGTAGCGTTCGTAGAGTTCGAGCATCCGCCGCTCGCCGGTGGCGTTTCCCGCCGTCTGCGCGCGTAAGTCGCCGCTGCGCGCATCGGGCGTGCGCGAATTCGCGCGGAAGAGCGCAACCGTGGAGTCGACGACGCGATCGCCTTCGACCAGGCGCACGGGCGGCACGACCAGCCCTTCAGCAAAAAGATCCGGGGCGTCGGCGGACATCGAACCGGGGACCATACCGCCGACGTCGGTGTGATGCGCCTTGTTCGCGGCGAATCCGGCGAGATCGCCGCGAAAGAAGATCGGGCGAATCACCGTGACGTCGTTGAGATGCGTTCCGGAAATGTACGGATCGTTGACGACCCACATCTCGCCTTCGCGCACGCCGCCGTGCTGCAAGTTGATCGCTTCCAGCGTCGCACGCAGCCCCCACGGCAGCGAACCCAAGTGCACGGGAATGTGCTCGGCCTGCGCGATGAGGCGGCCGGTGCGATCGAAGAGCGCGCACGAATGATCGAGGCGTTCTTTGATGTTCGGCGAGTACGCGCTGTTGCGCACCGCGATGCCCATTTCTTCGCTCGCGTAGACGAGCGAACTCTTGACGATCTCGGCGGTAATAGGATCGACGATCACGATAGGCTCCAGGTGAATCCGGCATACTGCGCCAGCGCTTCAAACTCGCCCGACGTCCGGAACGCATGCCGCCATAAGCGCGCCGCACGAGCGACGTAGCGGTCGCGATCGCGGCGCGCTCGGGCAGCGGTGAGCGGAGCGCGATGTTCGTGCGCGAGTTTCGCGAGCTCCGCGCAGTCGTGCGCCCAGCCCAGTTCGTCCGTCAAACGCCCGACCAGCGTTCGCGCTTCCCGCATCTCCGGCGATTGCGGATCCAGCCGTTCGAGCGCGAACCGCAAGCGCTTGCAGCACAAGCGGAAGGCGTGCAGAGCCTCGTCGTCATCGGCCTCGAGCGCGGATTGACGGCTGAGCGTTTCGGCGAAACGCACGCTGACGACATGCCGCTGCGCCTGCGAGGAATCCGCGACCGACGTAAAGCGCAGTTCGGCGGCGTTCTTCATCGCTGCAACTCCTGCGTGAGTTTGCGCCGCATGCGTTTCGCGCGTTTTTGAAGCGCCTTGCGCAAGCGGTCGAGTTCGTCGCGTTCTTCGCCGAACGCGTCCTCGCGATAGGCTTCGACGCGCGCGGGCAGCACATCGGCGTCGCGGACTTTGCCGGCACGCCGGTGCACGCGGCGAATGCGCTCCGAAAACGTTCCCGTTACGCCCGCGAGCACCGCGAGATCGTCCAGCACGGCGCGCAGGCGCGCGAGCCTTTTGCGCGTGCGATGCAAGCGTTTCGCGGACGCCGGCTTGGCGCAAAACTCCGCGATCGCTTCACTCGCGGCATCTACGTGGGCGCCGATGACGCCTTGCGCCCATTCGGCCAGTTTCGCGCGCTGCTCGATCACGCGCGCTCCACGACGAGCATCGCATCCTGCACCCGCGCCGACCAGCCCGGCGGCACGTACGTGCACGTGTCGTATTGTTCGATGAGCGCCGGCCCCCCGATCATCGCATGTCCCGGCAACGCTTCGCGTGTATACACCGCGGTTTCGACATACGCGCCGTCTATCCAAACGTCGCGCGTATCCACATTGTCATGGTGAGGAACGCAGCCGCCGCGAGCCGGAGCGAGCGGTGCCGGCGACTGCGCACCTGCGGGAGCCGTTGCCGTCAGACGCGCGTTCACCAGTTCGACGGGTTCCTCCGGAACGGCGTAGCCGTAGCGCTGCTGGTGTTTTTCGTGAAAACGTTCGATCACCGCATGAACCGCGGGCGCGTGCGGCACGTCGAGTTCGAAACTCTGGCCGCGATAGCGGGCGTCGTATTCGCGGCGGAACGCGATGCGATCTCGATCGGCGCCTTGCTCGCGCAAGAACGCGTGCGCCTCGCGCTCCAGGCCTTCGAACACATCGCGCACGAACGCATCGTCGAGGTCGTGCGCCTCGCGCAATATCGGCCGAACGAAACTCGCGCGCAGATCGGCGACGAGCAGGCCGTGCGCTGAAAAGACGCCGGGATTCGCGGGAACGATGACGCGCCGCATGCCGAGTTCCTGCGCGAGCGCGCAGCCGTGCAGCGGTCCGTTTCCGCCGAACGCGATCATGGTGAATTCGCGCGGGTCCAGGCCCCGCTCGACCGTAACGATACGCAGCACTTTCGCCATCTGCGCATCGACGATGCGCACGATGCCGGCGGCGGTTTCTTCGGTGGAAAGTTCGATCTGCGCGGCGAGCGCGCGGATCGCGTCGTACGAGCGCTGCGCGTCGATGGGAAACGTGCCGCCGACGAGCGCCGTGCGGTTGAGCCGCCCGAGCACGACGTTGGCGTCGGTCACCGTCGCGCGATCGCTCTTGCCGTAACAGGCCGGACCGGGATCGGCGCCGGCGGAGAGCGGCCCGACGCGCAGCGAGCCCGCTTCATCGACGTACGCGATCGTTCCGCCGCCCGCGCTGATCTCCGCGAGATCCACGAACGGAAAGCGCACCGGATAGCCGCTACCTTTCACGGAGCGTCCGCTGTGCGTGGTTCCGGCGGCTTCGAACTCGGCTGCGACCTGCACGACGCCCTCGACGATCGTTCCGGCCTTCGCCGTCGTTCCGCCCATGTCGAACGAGAGAACGCGCGCAACACCGGCGCTGCGCGCAAGATCGGCCGCGCCGATCACGCCGCTCGCCGGTCCGCTTTCGATAATCGACGCCGGGCGCAGCGCGATGCGATCCGCCGCCGCCATTCCGCCGTTGCTCTGCATGACGAAGAGCGGCGCGTCGATGCCGCGTTCGCGCAGTGCCGCGCCGAGCCGGTCGATGTAGCGCTGCACGATCGGCATGAGCGCCGCGTTTACGACGGCGGTCGAGAAGCGCTCGTACTCGCGATATTCCGGATCGACGGCGGACGAACGCGTCACGGGAACGCCCGGCATTGCCGCTTCGATGGCTTGCGCGAGCCGGCGTTCGTGTTCGTCGTTGGCGTAGGCATGCAGCAAGCCGATCGCTACGGCGTCGACGCTGCGCGCGCGCAGCTGCGCGAGAATGCGATCGATTTCGCTTTGCTCGAGCGGCACGAGCACGCTGCCGTGAAAATCCATGCGCTCGCGAACGCTCAAGCGATCTTCACGCGCGACGAGCGGTTTGGGGCGCGTGACGAAGAGATTGTAGACCTCGCTGCGGTTCTGCCGGCCGATCTCGATAACGTCGCGAAAGCCGGCCGTCGTGACGAACGCGACGCGCGGCAGTTCCAGGTGCATCTGCCCGAGCAGCGCGTTCGTGGCGATGGTCGTCGAGTGCGCGAGGTACTCGATCTCCTCGCCCTGCGCTTGCGGGCGGGCAAGCAAGGCGTCGATAGCCGCGAGCACGCCTTGCTCGGGGGCGCGCGGCGTCGAGGCGCATTTGAGCACGGTTCGCTCGCCGGTACCGGTATCGAGCGCTACCAAGTCCGTGAACGTGCCGCCGACGTCGATCCCGACGCGCAAAAATCCACCTCCCCGAAGCCTTGACATCGAACATATGTTCGATTAGGATCGTGCTCCCATGGATACCGCGCCTGCCCTCAAACCCACCTTCGAGACCCTGAAAGCGGGGCTGGACGTGCGTGCCGGCGGACGTATCATGGCCGCGCGCGGCGACGCGCTTTCCAGCGGATTTTCCGAGCTGGACGAGGTGCTGTGCGGCGGCTTTCCGCGCGGCACCATCGCGAGCCTCGAAGGGCCGCCCAGTTCCGGGCGGACTGCGCTGCTCGCAAGCATGCTTACCGAAGCGACCCAGCGCGGGCTGGCGGCAATCGTCGACGACGGCAGCCTGTATCCGCCCGATCTCGAGCGCGCGGGCGTGCAGCTCGATCGCGTGCTGATCGTCGCGGCGCACACGCCGCTCGAGGCGGCTCGCTGCGCCGATATTCTTTTACGCTCGCGCGCCTTCGGCGCGGTTGCGATGCCTGCGATGCAGCTGCGCGCGACGGTGTGGTCGCGTCTGGGGGGTCTCGCGCAAAAAGCCGGCGCCGTGCTGTTCGCGCTCGGGGTGAACGCGAGCATGGAACTCGCGTATTTCGCGTCGACGCGCGTGCGCTGCGCGATCGATCGCGTGGTGTGGTCGGGCGAGCCGGGCGTGCTGTGCGAGCTCGCCGGCTACGAGGTTTCCGCGCACGTTCTCAAAGCGCGGCGTTCATCTCCCGGTGCGACGGCGCATCTGCACATCGTCGATGAAAGGGTTTCTCATGCTGCTCTGCGTGCACGTTCCCGCATTTCGCCTGTGTGTGGCGCGCCAAGGGTACGCGCGCGAGCCGGGAGTGCTTGCCGATAAGCGCGATCGCGGACACGTCATCGAATGCGACGAGGCGGCGCAGGCGTTGGGCGCGCGCCCCGGGCAAACGATTCTGCAGGCGCGCGCGGCAACGGGCGGCGGCGTGCAGGTGCTCGTGCACGATCCGGCGCGCACGCGCGTGGTGTGGCACGACATGCTCGACGCGCTCGACGCGGTAACGCCGCTCGTCGACGACAGCGGCGAAGGTACGGCGTATCTGGACATGCGCGGCATCGGCGGCGCACCGCCGGAGTGGATCGAGCGCGTGCATCGCGCGCTCAAAGCATTCGATCTGCCGGTACGCGTCGCCGCCGGTCCGAATAAATTCGTGGCGCGCGCAAGCACGTATGCAGACGACGGGCGGATCGAAACGCTGCCGATCGAAGTGCTCGAACTGGATCCGCGCAGCATCGAACGGCTGCATCTGCTGGGCGTGACGCGCCTGGAAGAACTTGCGAGGTTGCCGCACGGTCCGTTCGTGCGCCGCTTCGGCAAGGCGGCGGCCCAGTGGCACGATCGCGCGCGCGGCATCGATCCCACGCCGTTTCACCCGCGCGCGCACGAACTGCAGATCGGCGCGGCGGCGTACGGCGAAGGCAGCGCGGAGCAGGAAGAGCAGGTGTATTTTGCGCTGCGCGTGCTCGCGGAGCGCGTCTGCGCGGATCTCGCGCGCGCCGGCAAAGCGGCGACGCTCGCGCAGATGACCTTCGAGTGCGAGAACGGCGAGGTGCACGTGGTGGATGCCGGTTTCGCGCAGGCGACCGGCGATCCGCGCACGATGCTCGACGTCATGCGCGCGAAACTCGAAAGCCTCACGTTCGCCTCGCCGATTATCGGGCTGCGCTTGCAGGCCATGCAGCTCGAAGAGTGCGGTACCCTCGCCACGCTGTTCGGGCAGAACGATGCCGATCCGCAAGCGCTCGCCGTCGCGCTCGCGCGGCTGCAAGCGGTGGCGGCATCGCCGCCGCATCGCGCACACGTGCGTCCCTCGCCGCGTTTGGAAGCACGATATGCGTACGATCGTTTTGGGGTCGGCGAGGTACGGCGGCATATTGAAAGGCGGCACCACACGCCGCAACTGCGGCTGCTCGCCGTGAAAGAGATCGACGTGACGATGCGCGGCAATCAGCCGCGTGCGGTCGGCGCGCGCAACGTGCTCGATTGCGCCGGTCCGTGGCGCGTAGACGACGGCTGGTTCGAGCAGCCGATCGTGCGCGACGAATACGACGTGCTGCTCGACGACGGGATGCTCTGCCGCATCTACCGGCAGGGCGAGCACTGGTATCTGCGCGGTGCCTATGATTAGCACGCCTGCCGAAACGGAGCAATGCGCCCGGTTTCAACTCATCGCCTGGAACTGGCTGCAGAGCGGGGAGATTACGCGCACCGCGCACTTGCTCTCGCCGCTCGAAGAATTGGCCGGGTTCAACTACGGCTTCATCTATCTGCTGCACGTCGACGAACAGTGCGTGAAGATCGGCTATTCCGAGCATCCGATGCGGCGCATACGCGAACTGCAGCCGCAGTACCGCTCGCGTCTTCGGCTGCGCGCGTGCTTCGTCGGCGATCCGCAGGCGGAACGCTTCGCGCATCGCCGCTTTGCCAATCTGCGGATAAAGAACGAACTCTTCTACGCGCACCCGCTCATCGAGGAGTACTTCCGTACCTCGCGCGAGCGGATGCGCGAGAAGATCCGCGAGGTGCACGTGTGCTCCGGATCGTGCCCGCAACTCAATCCGCGTTTGGACGTACGGATGCTGGGCACATGGCTTGCGCGTTAGCGCCCGATGTACGCGGAACTGCACGCCCATTCCAACTTCACGTTCCTCGAAGGGGGTTCGCATCCCGAAGAGCTCGTCGAGGCCGCCGTCCAGGCCGGCCTGCACGCGATAGCGCTGACGGACTGCGACGGCTTGTACGGCGCCGTACGTTTTGCGAAAGCGGCGGCCGAGCGCAAATTGCCGGCAATCATCGGCAGCCGGCTGCGCTTTGAGAGCGGGGAATCGCTGGTCGCGCTGGTCGAGAACGAGCGCGGATATGCCAATCTGTGCGAGTTGATCTCCGCCGGACAATTGCGCGGCAGCAAGGGCGAGCCGCGCTTGCATGTTGGCGATCTGGACGGCCGCACGGACGGACTCATCGCGCTCTTCGGGCAGCCGGACGCCGCCGCAATTGCGCGCCTGCGCGAACGCTTTGCCGATCGCCTCTATCTGGAGTTGCAGCATCATCTGCATGCGGACGACGCGCGGCGCTGCCGGCAACTGCTCGACTTGGCGGCAGCGCTGCAGCTGCCGTACGTTGCGACCAACGGCGTCATGTACGCGCGTCGCGAAGACGCGCGGCTGGCCGACGTGCTGTTTTGCGTCAAAAACAAGACGACGCTCGCGCAAGCGCGCGAGGACGCGCTGCTGCGGCCGAACGCGGAGTACCACGTCAAAACGCCGCGCATGATGGCGCAGATCTTTGCCGGCTATCCCGACGCGATTCGAAACACGCTGGTCATCGCCGAGCGCTGCGCGTTTCGCTTGGAACGCCTCGCCGGACAGTTTCCGATCTTTCCGGTGCCGGGCGGCTACACGCGGCAGAGTTATCTGCGCGTACTCGTCTATCGCGGCGCGGCCGAGCGCTACGGCACGCCGTTCGCTTCCAACGTGGAGCGGCAGCTCGAATACGAACTCGGCATGATCGCGAAGATGGATCTCGCGGGCTATTTTCTGATCGTGTGGGACATCGTGCGCGCCGCGAACGAGATGGGCGTGCTGTGCCAAGGGCGCGGATCCGCCGCGAACAGCGCGGTCTGCTACGCGCTGGGCATCACGGCGGTCGATCCCATCGGCATGAACCTGCTCTTCGAGCGCTTTATGTCGGAAGGACGCGAGGAGATTCCCGACATCGACGTGGATTTCGCGCATCAGGATCGCGAGAGAGTCATCCAATACGTCTACGATCGCTACGGGCGCACGCACGCCGCCATGGCGGCGGAGGTCGTGACGTACCACGCGCGCTCCGCGATTCGCGACGTCGGCAAAGCCATCGGCCTCACGCTCGCGCAAGTCGACGCCGTCGCACGCGAGTACGATGCCAGCGAATCGCTCGCCGGCGCCACCGGCGAGATCGGCGAACGGCTGTTCGCGCTGTGCCGGCGCATCGAGGCCTTTCCGCGGCACATGGGCATCCACTCCGGCGGCATGGTGATTACGCGCGATCCGCTCGTGCGCGTTGCGCCGGTGGAATGGGCGACGATGCGCGACCGCACGATCGTGCAATGGGACAAGGACGATCTCCAAGATCTCGGCCTGATTAAAATCGATCTGCTCGGTCTGGGCATGCTCTCGCTGCTGCGCGAGGCGTTCGCACTGCATCACCGCGTCATGCTTCGAGAGGCTGCGCACGAGCAACTAAAACTGCATACCATTCCGCAAGACGACAAAGCGACGTACGAGATGATCTCGAAGGCCGACACCGTCGGCGTCTTTCAGATCGAGTCGCGCGCGCAGCAATCCATGCTGCCGCGCATGAAGCCCACGTGCTTCTACGACATCGTGATGCAGGTCGCGATCATCCGGCCCGGTCCGATTCAAGGGCAGATGATCCATCCGTTCCTGCGGCGCCGCTCGGGTCTGGAACCGGTGACGTATCCGCATCCCAAACTCAAACCCGTGCTCGAACGCACGCTCGGCGTGCCGCTCTTTCAAGAGCAGGGCATGCGCATGGCGATCGAAGCGGCGGGCTTCTCGCCGTCCGAGGCGGACAAACTGCGCCGCGCGATGGGACGCAAACGCTCGCGCGAGCGCATGAACGAGATTTTTCCGCGGCTGGTCGAAGGCATGGTGGCAAACGGCATCGAGCGCAGCGCCGCCGAGCAGCTCTTTCACATGCTCGAAGGCTTTGCGGATTACGGCTTCCCCGAATCGCACGCCGCGAGCTTCGCCTTGCTCGCGTACGAATCGGCCTACCTCAAGTGCCATTACCCAGCGATCTTTGCGGCTGCGATTCTCAACGTGCAGCCGATGGGCTTTTACTCCACGGAAGTGCTCGTCAACGACGCGCGCCGCCACGGCGTTGCGGTCAAGCCGATTACCGTGAATGCCAGCGAGTTCTGGAGTTTTGTGGATGAAGAGGGCGCGCTGCGCTTGGGCTTTCATCTGATTCGCGGACTCGGCGAAGCGCAGCGCGAGCGTTTGCAGAGCGCGATCGCGCACGGGCCGTTCGCGGATTTGCTCGATTTCGCCAAACGCACGCAGCTCGAAAAAGAAGCGATCGAAAATCTTGCCGTCGCCGGCGCGTTTGCCCCGTGGTTCGCATCGCGCCGCGAGGCGATGTGGGCGCTTCGAGGCTTGGACGAGCGGGAAACGCGCGGCGAACTCGGACGCATGATGGACCTCGAAGAGCCCGCCGCGGCGTTCGAGCCGCTTTCCGCTCGGCGCGAGACCGCCTTCGATCTCTGGTCGACGGGCGTCTCGCCCCAAATGCAGCCCATCGCGCACGTGCGCGCGCAATTGGACGCGCAAGGCATCATTCCGGCGCGCAAACTGGCCGAGATGCCGCGCAATCTGATTTGCAAAGTCGGCGGCATGGTGATCACGCGCCAGCGTCCCGGAACGGCGAAAGGCTTCGTCTTTCTCACACTGGAGGATGAGACGGGCCTGGTAAACGTCATCGTGCGTCCGGACGTCTACGAAAAATACCGGCGCACGATCCGTCAGTCCGATACGCTGATTATCGAAGGGCAGTTGCAGAAAGAGGGCGGCTGCATCGACGTGTTAGCCCGTAAATTCTGGCATTTTGACGCCGGCGATCTCACCGAAGGCGTGCGCGCGCGAAACTTCCGCTAGTCGTGGTGAATCGGGCAGGTGCTAAAATCGCTGCGGTGCTCGTAGCAAAACGCGACGAGCGGATGCAGATTCGTATCGGGCGGGAGCACGTAATCCGGCAGCGGCGCGGGAAGCGGAAAATGCTCCCAGTGCAGTAAGAACGGATCGCTCTGCGGTAGATAGCGCAGCGGCCAAGGCACGTAGCCGGTCTCGACCGAGCCGTCCGCATACTGCACCCAGTACCGCACGTAGTAATACGTATAGGGTCCGTCGTGCCAAGATTTGACCGGATAGAGAATGCCTTCCGACTGCGGCGAGGTACCGACGCTGCCGGAGAAATCGAAGGCGTAGTGCTTGGGCGCTGCCGCCGGCGCAACCGGGCGCGCCGCACCCACGACCGGATCGGACTGCCGGCGCAGCTGCGCGATGGTTCGTTCGAATTGCTGCTGCTGCCGTGCAAAATCGATGGGCGTCGAGAGACGTGGAACCGCAATCTGCGCACGCGGTTCGATCTTCGCAAGCTCGTGCGGCTGCGTTGCGGGCTGCGGCTGCACGCGCTGCCGTTCGCGCTGCACCGCGCGGGGTTGCGGCTGCATCCGTATCCGAGGGTGCGCGGGCGGCCGCGGCTTGGGCGCGCGCGACAGACGCAGCGCGGATGAGACTTGATAGGTCACTTCCTTCGGCTCGACGAGCGCGTGGTGCAAGCCGAGCAGCCCGACGATGAGCGGCACGACGACGAAGTGAATCAAGAGCGAAAGGGCGAGGCACCAGAGCAGCAGGCGGTACCGCCGCAGCTTCGCGCGAGGGGCTTTTTGCATTGCCGTCTACATGGTGCCGGTGCTGCGGGGTCGCGCGAAATAGCGCACGCCCGCTCTTTCGAGAATCGTTCTTCCCGCGCCCGCCAACACGAACTGCGCAAACGTGCGTGCGGCCTGCGGATGCGGCGCGCCCTTCATGACGGCGAGCGCGTACGTGATGTCGTGCGAAAGATTCGCGTCGGCGGGAAGTTCGATCGCGTGCAGATCGCGGCCCGGAATCTCGGTGGAATAGAAGAAGCCGGCGTCGACTTCTCCGCTCTCGACGCGCACGGCGAGATCTTCCTCGGGAAACGTTTCCGCTTTACGCTCGACGCCCGCGGCTTTTCCCGGATCGTGAAAATGCTTGCCGAGCAGGTGCAGCACGCGCACGGTTCGTGCGCCCTTGGGATCGAGCTGCGGATCCGTGCGTCCCGCGCTCACGGACGGATCCGCGAGAACGTCGAGAATCGATATCCGGCCCGCGGCGGCGCGTTGGAACAGGGCGCGGTGCGGCGAGTTGCGCGAATAGGCGATCACCATGCGGGCCGAGCCGAAGACGGCGTAGCCGCGGACCAGATGCTGCGCGTCGAGTTTGGCGACCAGCGCCGGATCGGCGCTGATGAAGACGTCGGGCGTGCGCAGTCCGGCGGCAATCAGATTGGCGAGCGCGCGGCTTCCCTTCGCCTCGCCCGCGAAGCGCAGCCCCGTCTCTTCGCGAAGCGCCGCTTTGAGCGGCCCTTCCATCGTCGCCACCAGCGAACCGGCGTAGGCAACCGAGACCGGCGCGGACGGGGCGGCCGAAGCGTCAAAAGTGGGTAGGAGTGCAAGCATCGCCGCGGCGAGCAGGGCGCTTCTCTTCATCGCCCCGCTATCCGCGATGAGAACATGCGTTCCCTAGCGAAGAAGCGCTACCGGCCATAGGAGAAGGAGAATTTTGACGCACACGCCGCACGCTCAAGAAGTCCACGAAACCGGCGCCCAGCCGCAAGAACAGCGCGACGCGCACCTGACGCGTACGCTGGTGTGGATTGGCGTTGCGGGTCTTTCCGCGGCGCTTGCGTTCACCGTGGTGCGGGCGCTGCTCTCGCGCCAACCCGCGGATCCCACGAGTCAGCGCATTCAGCAATTGATCGACGAGGCGAATCAGCTCCTTAAGACGCTTGACGACCAAAGACATACCTAGCCCCGAGTCTCTGCGTGTGGGCGCAGAGGTCGAGCTCGGATTCACGGACCTACTCGCGAATGGACAGGCCGTCGGGCGCACCGGCGGCATGGTCGTTTTTTGCTTCGGACCGCTGCCGCACGAACGCGCGCGGGTGCGCATTACGTCCGTCAAACCGAAGTACGCCGTCGGCGAGATGCTGCAGCTCACGCTGGGTTCGCGCTTTCGCGCGCAGCCGTTCTGCCCGGTGTTCGGCAGCTGCGGCGGCTGCCAAGTTCAGCATCTCTCATATCCGGCGCAGCTCGGCTGGAAGCGCGACGTGGTCAAGAACGCGCTGGCGCGCATCGGCGGATTTGCCGACGCGGCGGTGCGCGATCCGATCGGGATGATCAATCCGCGCTCGTACCGCAACAAGATGTCGCTCGTGGTGGATCGTTCGGGCGGTCTCCCGCGGCTGGGGTTTTATCAGCAGCGCTCGCACGATCTCGTGCCGATTGCCGGCTGCCCCATCGTCATGCCGCAGCTGAACATGCACATCATGCGCCTGAACGAAGCGCTGCTGCAGCCTTCGCTCGCCGGTGCGTTCGCCGACACGCGGCACATCGTCGCGCGCACGGCGAAGGCGACCGAACAGACGGTCGTTACGTTCACGACCGAACATCCTTCGGGCCAGCTGGCCGCGGCCGCGCCCGCATTGATGCGCCATCTGCCGGGCGTCGTCGGCATCACGAACTCGTACGATCTCTCCAGCGTCAACGCGATCTTGGGACGCAAGCACACGTTGCTGCAAGGCGCGGCGCAGATTGAAGAACAGATCGCGGGCGTGCGCTACCGCGTCTCGGCCGGTTCGTTCTTTCAGGTGAACGTCGAGATCGTCGGACGGATCTTCGAGTTCATGCGCCCGGGTTTGGACGTGCCGCGCAAGATCGTCGATCTCTACTGCGGCGCCGGGACGTTTTCGCTGTACTTCTCCAAACTCGGCAGCGAGGTGCTGGGCGTCGAGGAAAACCCGCAAGCCATCGCGGAGGCCGAGGAAAACGCGCAACTCAACGAGTTGCAAGGCTCCGTGCGCTTCATCTCCGCGCGCGTCGAGGATGCCGTGCGCCGCGGACAAGTTCGCGAGCGGCTGCGCGAGGCGCAGATCGTCTTTCTCGATCCGCCGCGCAAGGGCAGCGACGACGTGACGCTCTCGGCCATCGCGGACACCGGTGTGCCGAACATCTGGTATCTCTCCTGCGACCCGGCAACGCTGGCCCGGGATTTGAAGATTCTGGCGGCCAAGGGGTACCGGCTCGGCGTCGTGCAGCCATTCGACATGTTCCCGCAAACCGGACACATCGAGACGCTGGTCACGCTTTATCGCGAGAGCGCGGTGCAGGAAGCCGTGATCGCCAAAGCGTTCAAGGACGCGCCGGTTCCGCAGTGGCCCGCGGACGAATTCAACGAAACGAACAACGCGAATCAGGAGTACCCGGACTTTGTCATCAGAAAAGATTGACGTACGCTATGTCGCAAAGCTCGCGCGCCTCGCGCTCACCGATGAAGAGGTGGAACGCTTCGGTGCGCAGCTCGGCAATCTGCTCGATCACGTGAACGTGCTCTCGGAACTCGACACGGCGTCCGTTCCGGCGACGGCGCAAGTCGTGGAGTCGCGCAACGTCGAGCGCGAGGACGCCGTGGGTCCGTGCCTCGATCGCGAAACCGTGCTCTCGATGGCTCCGCAGCGTCAAGGGCCGTTCTTCCGCGTGCCCCGCATCATCGCGGAGGAGGGCTAACGTGGAGATCGTTCGCATGACCGCCGCGCAAACGGCGCAGGCGGTAAACGGCGGCAGTCTTTCGGCGGCGGAAGTGGCCGATGCCATGCTCGCGCACGTCGATGCGGTGGACGATCGCGTCGGCGCCTATTTGACGCGTCTGCACGATCTCGCGCGTGAGAGCGCGCGGCGGGTCGACGAGCGCGTACGCGGCGGCGAGAAACTGCCGCTGGCCGGCGTGCCGGTTGCAGTGAAAGACAACATGTGCCTGACGGGCACGCGTACGACGGCGGGCTCGAAGATTCTCGAGCATTGGATCGCGCCGTACACGGGCACCGCGGTGCAGCGCATGCTCGACGCCGGCGCGATTCCGATCGGCAAAGCCAACATGGACGAATTCGCGATGGGTTCCTCGTGCGAGAACAGCGCGCTCGGCGTAACGCGCAATCCGTACGATCTCTCGCGCGTACCGGGCGGAAGCTCCGGCGGTTCGGTTGCCGCGGTCGCGGCGTACGAAGCGGCAATCGGCATGGGCAGCGATACGGGCGGTTCGATTCGCGAACCGGCCGCGTTCTGCAATACCGTCGGCTTCAAGCCGACGTACGGACGCGTGTCGCGGTACGGGCTCATTGCGTTCGCGTCGAGTTTGGATCAGATCGGGCCGCTCACGCGCACGGTCGAAGACGCCGCGCTCGCCTACGAGGCGATGGCCGGATACGATCGCATGGATTCGACGAGCATCGACCGTCCGGTGGAAAAGGCCGGCACCGCGCTGCGCGGCGATTTGAAAGGCCTGCGCATCGGCATCGTCAAGCAGTTCGTCACCGAGAAACTCGGTGCAGATATTCACGCGCTCTATCAGCAGACGTACAAAGAGCTCGAGGACCTCGGTGCGACGCTCGTCGAGGTTGAATTGCCGACGGCGGATTACGGCTTGGCGACGTACTATTTGATCGCGCCCGCCGAATGCAGCAGCAACCTCGCGCGCTTCGACGGCGTGCGCTACGGCTTGCGTATCGACGGTGCGGACGTCGGCGCGATGTACGAAGCGACGCGGGCCGCGGGCTTCGGCCCGGAGGTCAAGCGCCGCATTCTGATCGGCACGTACGCGCTCTCCAGCGGCTACTACGACGCGTACTACGTGAAAGCGCAGAAGGCGCGCACCATGTTCGCAAACGATTTTAAGCGCGCGTTCGAGACGTGCGATCTCATCGCTTCACCCGCGGCCAGCTCGCCGGCGTTCCAGTTCAACGCCAAGAGCGATCCGTACAGCATGTATATGATGGACTACTACACGATTCCGATGTCGCTCGCCGGTTTGCCGGCGCTCTCCGTACCGTGCGGCTGGATTACGCCCGAAGGCGGAGACCGGCCGATGCCGATGGGCCTGCAGCTCGCGGCGCCGCTGTTCGAAGAAGTCGAATTGCTTTCCGCCGCGCACGCGTACGAACAAGGCACGAAGCACGCGAGCAAGTACGACGCAATGGTGGTGACCGCATAATGAGTACAGCCCCCTCTCGTCATCCTGAGCCCGTCGAAGGACGAGTGAACTACGAGGCGGTTATCGGCATCGAGTGCCACGTCGAACTCAAGACAAACACCAAGATGTTCTGCGCGTGTCCGAACGAATTCGGCGGCGAACCGAACACCAAAGTCTGCCCGGTCTGCCTCGCATTACCCGGCGCGCTGCCCGTCGCAAACAAAGAAGCCATCCAGCACATGATCGCATCGGGCCTCGCGTTTAACTCCGAGATTCCGGTGTTTTCGAAGTTCGACCGCAAGAACTACTTCTATCCGGACATGCCCAAGGATTACCAGATCTCGCAGTACGACATGCCGCTCACGCAAGGCGGCGTCGTGCGCTACTGGCTCGAGGACGGCACGATGAAAGAGTGCCGTCTCACGCGCATCCATTTGGAAGAAGACACCGGCAAATCGACGCACGCGGGCGGCGGCGACGGGCGCATCGCCGGCAGCACGCATTCGCTCATCGATTTTAACCGCGCGGGCGTGCCGCTGATGGAGTGCGTCTCCGAGCCGGACATCCGCAGCGCGGAAGAAGCAGTCGGCTATCTGGAAGCGCTCAAACGCACATTCGTACAGCTCGGCGTGAGCGACGTGAAGATGGAGGAAGGCTCGCTGCGCTGCGATGCAAACGTCTCCATCCGCCCCGTCGGCGCGAGCGAGTACGGAACGAAGACCGAGATCAAGAACATGAACTCGTTCCGTTCGGTGTATCGCGCGATCGAGAGCGAGATCGAGCGTCAGATCGGGCTCGTCGAGTCCGGCGGCCGCGTCGTTCAAGAGACGCGCGGCTGGGATGAAACGCAAGGCGTCACGCATTCCATGCGCAGTAAAGAACAGGCGCACGATTATCGCTATTTCCCCGATCCGGATCTCGTGCCGCTCGAAATCGATCGCGCGCTCGTCGACCGCGTCAAAGGCACGCTTCCGCTGCTTCCGCCGCAGCGCTTCGAGCGCTATCACCGCGAGTACGGACTGGACGTGAAGCAGGCGACGCAGCTCATCGACAATCTGCCGCTGGCGGATTATTTCGACACGTGCGTTGCGGCCAGCAAGAATCCGCAGCAGAGCATGAACTTCGTGCTCGGCGATCTCTCGCGCCTCGCGAACGAAACCGGCACGCCGGTGCACGAATCGCCGGTGACGCCCGAAGGCCTCGCGGAACTCATCGCGCTCGTCGAAGGCAAAACCATCAACTCGAAGATCGCCAAAGAACTGCTCGCGCGCATGTGGAACGGCGAAGGTTCTCCCAAAGCCATCGTCGAGAAAGAAGGTCTCGCGCAAACCAGCGACACGGGCGAGCTCGAAAAGTTCGTCGCCGACGTGCTTGCAAGCAACGAAAAAGCCGTCGCCGACTACAAATCCGGCAAGACGAACATTCTCGGCTTCCTCACCGGCCAAGTCATGAAAGCCTCCCGCGGTAAAGCCAACCCCGCCCTCGTCCAAGACCTGCTCAAGCAAAAGCTGGAGTAACATTCGCTCGTGACGCATCAACCACCGGCGCCGCCCGCGCCCCCCTTCGTCATCCTGAGCCCGTCGAAGGACGCGCCGAGCACAGTCGAGGCCGTTCCCCCATCATCATGATGCCTGAAACGACCGCATGATGCCTCAAACGACCGCCCCCCCTCGTCATCCTGAGCCTGTCGAAGGACGAGCCGAGCGCAGTCGAGGCCGTTCTCCACAATGACGCACGCCGAGCTCGCCGATCAGCGCACGCTCGAAACGCTCGACTATGCCAGCGTGCGCGAGCGCGTCGTCGCACAGACGCGCACCGAGCGGGGGCGGAACCTAGCAGAAGACCTGCGCCCGTTCCTGGACTTCGAACGCATCACGCGCGAACAAGCGGCAACGGAGAAAATCCGCGAACTCATCGTCACCGCCGATTTGCACGTGCTGCCGGCGTTCGACACCGCCGATCTGACGCAGCGTGCAAGCATCGGCACCTCGCTGAGCTCCACCGAACTGCGCTCCGTGGGCGACGCCATTGCCGCCGCAGCCGCCGCCTACAATAAAATACGCGAGTCTCAACCTGAGCCGCTCGAAGCGCAAGTGCTCGACCCAATCACCGCCGGCTACGCACCACTCAAAGACGTGCAGCGCGCCATCATCGACGCGATCGACGAGCGAGGCGTCGTCCTAGAACGCGCTTCGCACGCGCTCGGGCGCATTCGGAAGAATCTGCAGCAGGCGCAGGCCGACGCGCGCGACCGCGTAAGCGCGCTGTTACGCTCCGCAAAATACGCGAAGGCGATCCAAGACGCCGTCGTCACGATCCGCGAAGGCCGCTTCGTCATTCCGATCAAAGCCGAATTCGGCGGCGAAGTGCCCGGCATCGTCCACGACACCAGTTCCAGCGGCCAGACGCTCTTCATCGAGCCGCTCGCCGCACTGGATGCCAACAATCGCCTGCGAACGCTGCGGCTGGAAGAAGAACGCGAGATCGCCCGCATCCTGCAGGAACTCTCACGCCAAGTCGGCGCGCACGCCGATCAAATCGAGCGCAACGTCGAGATGCTGGCCGAAATCGACCTGCTCGTGGCAAAGGCGCACGTGGCGCAAGCCATGGGCGCACGCATGCCCGAACTCGACGAGTCCGCAACGCTGTGCATCCGCGACGGACGCCATCCGCTGCTCGCCGATCGCGCCGTACCGCAGTCGCTCGAACTGAGTGACGAAACGCGTCTCATTGTCATCAGCGGTCCGAACATGGGCGGCAAAACGGTGGCGCTGAAGATGGTCGGCCTCTTCGTCGCGATGACCTACAGCGGCATGCAGATTCCCGCAGCGGACGGTTCGCGCATCGGGCGCTTTACGCGCGTCTTCGCCGACATCGGCGACGAGCAGTCCATTGCGGAAAACACCTCGACGTTCTCCGCGCACCTGCGCCGAATGCGGCAAATTATTTCCGAGGCCGATGCCCGTTCGCTCGTGCTGGTCGACGAGATCGGCGGCGGAACGGAACCGACCAGCGGTGCCGCGCTCGCGGTGGCGATGCTGGAGCGCCTCTTGGAAGTTCGCGCCTGCGGTGTCGTCACGACGCACTCGACCGAACTCAAACTGTTCGCCCATCAAACGCCGGGCGTTGCCAACGCCAGCGTGCGGTTCGACCCGCAAACATTTGCGCCGACGTATCATCTGGACGTCGGCACGCCGGGCCAATCGCTCGCGTTTCCGCTCGCCCGATCGCAAGGCATTCCCGGTGAACTCATCGAGCGCGCGGAATCGCTGCTCAGCACGCGCGAGCGCGACTACGAAAGCGCGCTCGCCGAACTCTCGGACCTGAACGCGCGCTTGCAAGGCGAGCGCGATGCCGTGGAACTGGAGCGCTCGCACATCGATCGCCTCCAGCAGAACCTTCGCTCGCGAACGGAGGCGCTTGAACGCGAACGCCGCGAGTTTGCCGAAGCCGCGGAAGCCCGCATGCAGCAGGCACTGCGCGATTTTAGTACCGAACTCGCGCGACGCGCATCGGAACAGCAATCCGCCAGGCCGAAGGTGACGCCCGGACAGAGTGCGCTGCTCCAACGCACCATCGACGAAATGCGCCGGGACTTAAAGATCGGCGCGCGCGATGCATCTCGTCACCCGCAGGCTGTCGAAGGGCGCAGCGCGCTCGAACCCGGCGACCGCGTCCGCATCCTCTCCTACGGCCAAGACGGCACGGTCATCAGCGACAACGGCGACACGGTACTCGTTGCCGTGGGCCCGATGAAAACCGTCGTTTCAAAGAGCGACGTGGAGCGCCGTGGCGGTTCGGGTGTCACCCTGAGCCCGTCGAAGGGGCGCCGAGCACACGATGCCGACAACAGCGCGCGAGTGGAAGCCGCCACGCGAACGATGGCCGAACTCGACGTGCGCGGCAAGCGCTACATCGAAGCGGAGCCGGTGGTGGATCAGTGGATCGACGAAGCCGTGCTCGCCGGAAACTCCCCGCTGCGGCTCATTCACGGTAAAGGCACCGGTATGCTCGGCCGCGGTCTGCAAGAATTTTTACGCAGCCATCCGCAAGTGAAGAGCGTACGCTACGGCGACGAAAACGAAGGCGGCGGTGGCGTTACGATCGTCGACCTGCGCTGACGAAACGGAGCCGCTAAACTTCAAACACGGAAAGGTTCGGAAATGCACGCGCGTAAAACGCGGCATCGCGC
>DATEHZ010000035.1:0-14319 GCA_035279385.1 Vulcanimicrobiaceae bacterium
GGGCGTCCAGTTTGGCGCGGATCTGCTTGAGGTCGGACCAGACCTGCCGTTTGGTCTCCGTGAGCGCCATGCCGCCTTGGCGCAAAACGTACGCCGGATGGAACGTCACCATCAGCGGGATACCGCCCGGTCCCTCGTACCAGCAGCCGCGGCCTTTCGTGATCGCGAAGTCGGCCCCCAAGAACGATTTGGCGGCGGGAGCGCCCAGCGCGAGAATAACCGCGGGCGCGATAATCTCGATTTGCTCGTCGAGGTACGGACGGCAGTTCGCCATTTCGTG
The DNA here is from genome assembly GCA_035279385.1 of Vulcanimicrobiaceae bacterium. GTDB lineage: Bacteria > Vulcanimicrobiota > Vulcanimicrobiia > Vulcanimicrobiales > Vulcanimicrobiaceae > DATGJX01. The sequence continues at coordinate 281 of DATEHZ010000035.1, forward strand.
CGGCGTGGGCGCGCGGTTCCGCAGCTTGCCGCCTTCGTGGAAGGTCGGCCGGCATTTGACCGTGTTGCAGATGTACACGTCTTCGCGCGGCAGATCGATGGCCGCAAGCATTTTCTCGAGCAGCTCGCCCGCGCGCCCGACGAACGGCCGGCCGAGCAGATCTTCCGTTTCGCCCGGACCCTCGCCGACGACCATCAGCTGCGCGCACGAATCGCCCTCGCCGTAGACGTTGTTGCGGCGATCGTAGCCGATTTGGCATTTGCGGCACGCGGCGGCCACGGACGCCGCCTTCGCCAGAACACGTTCGCGGCTAGCGCGCTCGGAGAGAGATCTCATGCGGCGTAGTTCTTCGGCGCCAGGCGCACCGCCTCACCCGAGGCCATCACGATAGTCGTGCCGTCGGGCTGCTCGACGGCTTCAAAACGAATCTTGATCACGGCGCTCGCGCCGAGCGCGGCGGCCTTCGCACGCAGATCCTCGAGCGCTTCTTCGCGCGCCCGCTCGGCGTCGGTGAGATACTCGATGGGCGCCAGGCCGATGAACGCGCCGATGGACCGGAACGTGGCGCGCAGCATGTTGTGCGGGCGCGTCGCCGAGCCGGTCACGCGCCCAAATTCGCGCAGGACCCGAAAGCCGTCGGGCACGTCGAGGGTTACGAGGTTCTCTTTTGCAATCACAATCTTCGTGTCAGGCCCCAGCGCAGATTCGCCGTCCGTCCTGCTCGTCCGTTTGGATGCGGTCGGCGATGCCCTTACTCTGGTACCCGTCATCGCGTCGCTGCGCCGCCGCGGCCTTCGCATCGGCGCCGTTTTGTGCCCGGCGAACGCGCAGGTCTTCTCGCGGCGCGCGCTCGACCGCGTCCATCTCGCAAACGGCAACCCGGACGAGCTCGTGACGCAGGTTCGGGCAGAACGGTACGACGCCGCGCTGATTCCGACTGAAAAGCCCGACGGCTATCGCATTGCGTACGGCGCGCGCATTCCGCAGCGCGTCGGATTTGAGAACGGCTGGGGCAAACCGCTGAAGACGCTGTGGATCCGGCGCATGTGCACGCGCACGATCTTTCGCACCGCGGGACTCGATCCGCGCGCTCCGCATGAATGCGAGGTCGTATTTTCGCTCGCGCGCGCGCTGATCCGTGAATTCGAGCCGCCGCGCGACCCGCGCATACTGCGCCCGCTGGTCATCGACGAGGAGCCCGAACCCGACGGCCGCATCGCCTTTCAGGTTACCGACAAATGGCAGCGCCTTGGCGCGTCGCTCGAGCAGGTCGTCGAGGCCGCGCAGCGCGTTGCGGCGCGCCGTACGGTGCGCTTCATCGCCGCACAACATGAAGCCGCGTACGTCGAGCGTTTCGCGAGCGCGACGCGTGCGGCGGTCGAATCGTTCGCTGCGCTTGCGCCGTGGAAGACGGCGATCGCCGCATCTCGCGCGATCGTCGCTCCGGATTCCGGCGCGGTGCATGTCGCCGGTATGATCGGTACCGCCGCCGTGTCGTGTTTTGCAAGCGAGAACTTCGCGCTGCAGTCTCGGCGATGGTCGCCGTGGGCCGCGCCGCATCGCCTTATCGCCATGGAACCCTCGTGGCCGCTCGTGGCGGCAGACGCGCTGGAAGATTTACTCAGGGACAGCGCGCAGATTTCGTATAGAGGGTGATCCCGCCGCTGCGCATCGAGACGCGATAGACGCCGGAGCGCGCGAGCTGCGCGACCAAGCCGCGCGCCTCTTGCAGACGCGGTGAATCCGGGAACTCTTCGTCGATGAGGATCGCGCACGCGGTAACCGGTACGTCCGGCGTTTCCGGCAGCAGCGCGGCGTTCGGATCCGTCGCCGCCAAATGCGTGTAGGCTTCTTCCTGCGTTGCAACCGATGCGTCGCGCGGGAGCGTGCGCAGCACCGCATCGAGCGACGCATCGCGTGCGGACGCGGCATGCAGAAAGAACCCCGGGTGCAACGGGTCGGCTGCCGCGAACTCCGCGACGCACAGCCCGATGCACCAGTAGAGGACGCGATGCGCGCGGTGCGGATCGCGTGCGGAGATCCGCGCGACGCCCAGCGCAAACGCATACAGCACCCAGCCCGCCCAGGCACCGGCATAATGCGATCCCATCGTGTAGGTCGTCGACATGCGCGATGCGAGTACTTCGGCCAGGGGCAGCAGCGTTACGCAAAACGCGGAAGTGCGAAACGGCAGGAAGAGCAGCGGCACGAAGGCCAGCAAAACGAATCCGATTCGCTCGAGGATGCCGCGCGCGAGCAGCGCGCGAACCTCCTCCGGAGTCCACGCGTAGAAACGTCCGGCGGCGTGCGGATGCGCGGCGGCAACGTATCCGGCGGCGACTGCGGCGCCGGCAATGCAAGCGAACGTGGCCAAGCGCGAGCGCACGCGATCCCCACGATACGCAAACGCGCCGGCGAGTCCGGCAAACGCGATAAAGATCGCTTGATCCTCTTTCACGCTCAGTGCAAGCAGTGTGAATGCGACGCTCCAACCGGCGCGTCCGGCATCGAATGCCCACAGCATCCACGCAATTGCCGCCGGCGCGAGGCCGTTCTCGTGAAAATCGTTGAAGACCACACCCGCGAGCGGCGGATACAGGAACACGACCGCGGCGGCCAAACGCGCGGCGCGCCGATCGGCGTGCGCGCGCACGAGCGCGTACACCGGCGGAATCGCGAGCGCGCCCGCGGCCGCCTGCAGCGCGACGAGCGCGAGTGCGGACGGCCATACGCGCATCAGCGCGCCGGCAACGTAGAGAACCGGCGAGAAATGAAATGCCCAGTGCGAGCCTTCGACGGTATTGCAGAAACACCCGAACGCACTTGCGGCGGTTTGCGCGAAGATGCCGAGATCGACGAAGTTTCGATGCGCGCCGTACCGGATCGCACCAAGCAAGAAATATATCGCGCCGTAGGCCGCGGTCGCGGCCCACATCCAGCCGTCGGCGAAGGGCGAGCGCGCTAGGCTTTCGCGCGGCGCTGCTGCAGATACGGCCAAATGAACGCGTCGATCTCGCCGTCGAGCACGCCGGCGGTGTTGCCGGCCTCGACGTTGGTACGGTGATCCTTGACGAGTTGATAGGGATTGAGCACGTACGAGCGGATCTGCGATCCCCATTCGTTCGCGCTGCGCTCGCCGCGCAGTTCCGCCAGACGAGCGTCGCGCATCTCGAGCTCGCGCTGAACGAGTTTCGCACGTAGAATGCTCATCGCCACATCGCGGTTCTGGGCTTGCGAACGTTCCTGCTGCGAGGCGACGATAGTGTTCGACGGCACGTGAATGATGCGTACCGCCGATTCCGTCTTGTTGACGTACTGGCCGCCGGCGCCGCCTGATTTAAACGTCTCGATGCGCAGATCTTCAGGCCTGATCTCGACCTGCACGTTCTCGCCCGCTTCGATTTCCGGGATGATGTCCACGGCCGCAAACGAGGTATGCCGGCGGTGCGCCGCGTCGAACGGCGATATCCGGACCAAGCGGTGCACGCCGCGCTCGCTTTCCAGCATGCCGTACGCATTGCGCCCGCGAATGAAGAACGTCACGGACTTAAGGCCCGCTTCTTCCGCGGGCGACTCGTCGACGACCTGCGTGACGTAGCCTTTGAAATCGGCCCAGCGCAGATACATGCGCGCGAGCATTTGCGTCCAATCGGCTGCGTCGACGCCGCCCGCGCCGGCATAAATGCTGACGATCGCGTTGTGCGCGTCGAACTCGCCGTCGAAAGTGGCCGCCATTTCGAGCCCTTCCAACTGCGCCTGCGCACCGGCGATGTTCGTATCGACTTCCGAAGTCGCGGACGGATCGTCGGGAAACAGGCTCAGCAACTCGCGCGCGTCGCTCAGCGAGCGAGAGATCGCGTCCATCGCGTCCACGTCGGCACGCAGCTCCGCGAGCTGCTTCATGACGCGCTGCGCCGTCTCGGCGTCGTTCCAAAAACTATCGGTGCGCGAGCGGCTGTCGAGCTCGCTGATCAGGCGCGTCTTCCCGGAGTAGTCAAAGACGCTCCTTGAGCGTCACCAAACGGTCGGCAAGGCGGGCGAGACTAGTCAGCTGCGAATCGCTCATGTCGGCGCAAAACGTTCGGGAAGGCCGTGTACCGCCCTTTCCAAGCGGCCCGCCGCGCGTGAACGTACGGTGAGACGAGGGAGGTACGAATGACGAACGTCCACGAACGCGCGGCGGCCGCGAACGCTGCTTTGCCGCAGAATCTTTCCGATAGTTCCACACCGCGCCTGCGCTTGGGCGGGCCGGCATCGATCGCACCCGTTCGCGCGGATGCAATTCGGCGAACGGGTCCGCAGTATTGGCGGCCTTCCGTCGACTTGCCGCCCGCGGACGGTTTCGGCGGCGGATTTTCCGGCATGAACGGCATCATCTCGCAGTTGCTCGGCATCGTGCAGCAACTGCTTTCCATGCTCGGCATGGGCGGGATGTTCGGCGGCTTCTCCGGGAGCGCAGAGCAGTATTTCCAAAGCGCGAACGGCTCGTCGGCCGGCGATCCGCATTTGGCATTCAGCGGCACGGCCGCAGGCGGATCGAACCAGCAGACGCATTTCGAGAGCATGACCTCTCACGGGGATTTGCTCGATTCCGATTCATTCGGGGGCGGCTATCAGGTTTCGACGAGCGTGACGGCGCCGGGTGTAAACGGCGTCACGTTCAACGAGCGCGCAACGGTCAGCACGAACTTCGGCGACACGCAAGTCTCCCTCGACCGGAGCGGCGCTGCGACGATTTCGCAGAACGGGCAAACGATCTCGCTCGCGAACGGCCAGAGCCTCTCCCTGGGCAACGGCGAAACGGTGACGCGCGGTTCGGATGGTTCGCTCGTCATTCGCAGCGACAACGGTATGGGAGGAAGCATTACCACGACGCTGCGCGATAACGGTCAGGGCGTCGACGTCGCGGCGCAAGCGCAGAACGTCGATTTAGGCGGCGATCTTCTCAATCAGCCGCAACAGCCGATCGCGCGCCCTCTGCCCGTTCGAATGCCGCTGGAGCCGGCTTAACGAGCAGCGCTTCCACGACGCACTGCGTTATCGCGCAGAAGACCGGAACCAGCGGCAGCAGCAGCACGCGCGCGAACGACGAAGGCACGGGATTGAACGGAACCGCCGCGAGGCACGCGATGCCGGCCGCGGCGAGAACCGCCATCTCGATGCGCGTCGCGGAACGCCGCAAGCCGTAGATTGCCGCGGCGATCATCACCAGCGGCACGACGGTTCGCACGGTTTGAACGGCAACGAAGCGAATCGAGGAAACGAGCGCATCGCGATACCACTGTGAAAACGAGATGCCGCTCGCGGCATTCGGCCGGTGATCGTAGACCCAGTGCAGTTGCTCGGAGATGCCGTACGCATGCGTTGCAATCGCGCCGGCGCCGAAGGCCGCCACGCTTCCCAGCGATGCTGCGAGCGGAACCCACGACGAGCGCGCGACGCCGATGACCAGCGCGGGCAGCACGACGAGATACGGCGTGGGACGCGTGAGCGCGAGCAGGGCGCCGGAGATCGCGAGCACGACCGCGTCCGTATTTCGCGTCCGGCGCGAAAGGCGCAGCAGCGCTCCCAGTGCGAGCGCCCACCACACCATCGCGAGCATGTCTGTCAAGTCGCTCGCCGCGGCCGCACGTATCTGCGGCAGCGCGAGAGCGACGAGCGTGAGCGCCAGCGCGAGCGCCGGCCGCTTGAACGCGCAAAGCATCCAGAAGAGCGCCAACCCAAATGCGACGTACGCGCCGGCGTTCACCAGAAACAGCGCGCGAAAACCGGCCGCGCCGAGCGCCATGCCTACGACCCACGGATAGAGCAAGCGATTCGCGAAGACTTTCGAACGCGCGAACGAGACCGACGGATCGAGCTCGATGAGCGCGCGATACCGCGGATTGCTCATCATCTGGGTGCGGTCGTAAAACGCGCGCGCGGCGAGCGTGGCGTCTCGCTCCGAATACCCGGCATCGCGTGCGGCGAAGCGCGCGTACACGATCCCGTCCGGCGTATACACCGGATGCCTGAGCACCCAGACGAACGCGAGCGTCATCGCGAAGAGCGCCACCACCACGGCCCCGAGAACTCTCATAAGGCCATGCTATGAAAGCGGCGGCTCCTTGCGGAACCGCCGTTTGGTCACCGGGTCTTCCCTAAAGGCCTACGCGCATTATACCGCGGCCGCGCCGTGGCACTTCTTGTACTTCTTGCCCGAGCCGCAGGGGCACAAGTCGTTTCTGCCGACCTTCGGCTGGTCGCGATGAACGGGCTTGGCCGGTTCGCCGTCTTCGCCTCGATTTGTGTGCAGCGCACGCGGACGTGCGGGCGCGGCCTGCGGCAGCAACGCTCCGGTTGGAATCGGCTCAAAGGCCGGCGCTCCTTCGGGAACGACTGCCGGCTGCGGCTGCGGGGCGGCCTGATGCTCGATCACGACGCGGAAAACGCCCTTGATCGCTTCGTCGGCGATGTTGTTCTTGAGATCCTCGAAGATCTCGTACGCCTCTTTCTCGTACTCGACTCGCGGATCGATCTGCCCGTATCCGCGCAGGCCGATGCCGGTCTTGAGATGATCCATGATGTAGAGGTGATCCACCCACATCCGATCGATGATCGGCAGCAGCAGATAGCGCTGCTCGACGATGCGCAAAATATCGGGCGTGACTTCCGCTTCCTTCGCTTCGTACGCCTTGAGCGCGGCATCTTGCAGAATCCGCCGGATCTCCTCGCGATCTTTCTTTTCGAGATCCTCGACCTTCACCGATTGCCGGATTGGGAAGATCATCTCGAGTTGATTGAGCATCTCTTCCAGATCCCAATCGCTCGGATGCGCGTTTTCCGGCGCGTTCTCTTGAACTGCGGAGTCGACTTTCGCCTCGAGCGTCTGCAGCATGAACTCGCGCGAATCGAACTCACCGCGCAAAATCGCCCGGCGGTCGCCGTAGATGACCTCGCGCTGCTTGTTCATCACGTCGTCGTACTCGAGGACGTGCTTGCGGATCTCGTAATTGTGCGCTTCGACCTTGCTCTGCGCGCGCTCGAGCGACTTGGTTACCAGGCCCGACTCGATTGGCGCCTCGTCTGAGAAGCCGACGCGCTCCATGATGTTGTTCATACGCTCGCCGCCGAAAAGACGCATCACTTCGTCTTCGAGCGAGACGTAGAAGCGCGAACTGCCCGGATCGCCTTGGCGGCCGGAACGCCCGCGCAACTGATTGTCGATCCGGCGCGACTCGTGACGCTCGGTGCCGATGATCGCAAGGCCGCCGGCCTGGGCGACGCCCTCTCCAAGTTTGATGTCGGTGCCGCGGCCCGCCATGTTCGTCGCAATCGTCACCTGCGCCGGCAGGCCCGCGTCCTTGACGATCTGCGCTTCCTGCTCGTGGTATTTGGCGTTGAGCACGTTGCACTCGACGCCTTTGCGGCGCAGCATCGCGGCGAGCATCTCCGATTTCTCGATGGAACGCGTGCCGACGAGCACGGGGCGGCCCTTTTGATGCTCGGCGATGATCTCGTCCACGACCGCTGCGAACTTCGCTTTTTCGCTCTTGTAGACGATGTCCGACTGATCTTTGCGGACCATCGGCATGTTCGTCGGAATGACGACGACGTCGAGGCCATAGATGTCGCGAAATTCCCGCTCCTCGGTTTTCGCCGTACCGGTCATGCCGGCGAGATAGTCGTACAGGCGGAAGTAGTTTTGGAACGTGATCGTCGCGAGCGTCTGATCCTCGCTGCGGACCTTGATGCCTTCCTTCGCTTCGATCGCTTGGTGGATGCCGTCGGAGTAACGGCGTCCGTACATCAAACGCCCGGTGAACTCGTCGACGATGACGACTTCGCCCTCTTTGACGATGTACTGCTGATCGCGATGGAAGAGATTCCAGGCCTTGAGCGCGGCGTTGAGCTGATGCGCGAGTTCGATGTTGCGCTGATCGTAGAGATTCTGGATGCCCAGCATCTTCTCGACCTTCGCGACGCCCGCTTCCGTAATCGGCACGGCGTGCGCCTTCTCGTCGACCGTGTAGTCTTCGTCTTTTTTCAAGCGCGGCAAAATCTGCGCGAACTTTTCGTAGAGTTCGGTGGGTTCGGTTCCCTGGCCGCTGATGATGAGCGGCGTGCGCGCCTCGTCGATGAGAATCGAGTCGACTTCGTCGACGAGCGCGAAGTACAGTTCCCGCTGCACCATGTCCTCGACTTGCCACGCCATGTTGTCGCGCAGGTAGTCGAAGCCGGCTTCGTTGTTCGTAACGTAGGTGATGTCGCAATTGTACGCATCGCGGCGCGCGGCGGGATCGAGATCGTGCTGAATGATGCCGACGGTCAAACCCAGCATCTCATAGATCTGTCCCATCCACTCGGCGTCGCGGCGTACCAGGTAGTCGTTCACCGAAACGACGTGCACGCCATGACCTTCGAGCGCGCGGGCATAGACGGGCAGCGTCGCGACCAGCGTCTTACCTTCGCCGGTCTTCATTTCGGCGATGCGCCCTTCGTAGAGGATTTGGCCGCCCATGATCTGGACGTCGAAATGGCGCATTCCCAGCGCGCGTTTGCCGGCCTCTCGAACGACGGCGAAAACCTCGGGCAGCATCGAGTCGAGCGATTCGCCTTTTTGCAGCCGATCGCGAAACTCGGCGGTCTTGCCGCGAAGCTCGTCCGTGGAGAGCGCTTCCGTCTGCGGTTCGAGCGCGTTGACTTTGTCTGCCGTGCGTCTCAGGCGGGCGACTTCCCGCTCATTACCGTCAAACAGCGTTTTTAGGAATGCCATATCTCTTTTTACTACCGTTCGCCTAGACTGAAGGTTGCTCCGCCGCAGCTCGCGCCGAGAGCGGCAGCGTCACCGTGAAGGTGCTGCCTTCGCCCTCGGTCGATTGGACCGCGATGCTGCCGCCGTGCGTTTCCACGATTTTGCGGCTCACGTACAGGCCGACGCCCGAACCCGAGATGCCCTTACGCCGCGCGTTGCTCGCGCGCCCGAAACGCGAAAAGACGGTGCCGAGTTCGGAGGCCGGTATGCCGATCCCCCGGTCGCTGATGGCGATCGTCGCGTTCGAGTCGCCCTGCGTGACGCGCACGTGGATTTCGTCCTGGGAGTATTTGAGCGCGTTCATCAGCAGATTGTCGAGCACGTGATTGAAGCGCGCCGGATCGAGCGAGACGATGACCGGCTGCGCGGGCGCGGAGAGTTTGATCCGTTCGTCTCCGCGATTGTGCGCTTTGACGCTCTCGGCAACGACCTCGCGCAGATCGAGCGGCGCGCGATCGAGCGAAAACCCGCCGGCCTGCGTCTGCGCCAGCGCCACCGCGTCGTCCGCCAGGCGCACGAGGCGTTTGGTCTGCGAATAGATTGTTTGGAGCTCTTCCTGCAACTCCGCCGGAGCGTTCTCGAGCAAGAGCTCGCAATACCCCAGAATGACCGTAAGCGGCCCTTTGAAGTCGTGCGCGAGCATCGCGAGCAGGTCGTCTTTGAATTCGTTGCTCTCGGAAAGCGCGCGGGCGAGCTGCTGGATACGCTCGAAGCCAAGCGCACCCGAGAGCGCCAACTCCAGATGCGATGCGAGCATGTGAAAGTAGACGCGACGCTCGGCGTCGTTCCAGTCGTAAACGCCGGGCGCGGCGGAAAAGACGACGGCACCCCACAGGTTCCCGTCGATGCGCAGTGTCGCGAGCAGCCCTTCGTTGGATGCGAACATCGAGCCGCGAAGACGATCGGCGAGCGCGCTGCTTTGCACGACGTCTTCGCGTTCGAGCAGCGGAACGAGCTGCGACAGATCGACGTTTTCCGGCAGCCCCTCGCGCGCCGATTCGACGGCGCGTACCGCGCGCCGCATCGCGGAAACGCCTTCGATCTCGTACACCGCGCACGTGAGTTTGACTTCGTGCGAGACGGTGACGGCGAAGACCAGCAAGACCTCTTCCATCGTCTGCGTGTCGCGCAGCATGCGCACGACGCGCTCGAGCGATTCGGCGCGCGCGCGGCGCAAGCGCTCGAGATCGTAGATCTGCACGTTCGCCAGCGCGAGACCCACGTGCGAGGCCACCGACCGCAGCATCACCATGTCGATCTCGTCAAACGCATGCGGCTTGGCGAAATGCAGCGCGATCGCGTTCTCCACTCTCCCGTCGATGATCAGCGGAACCATGAGCGAGGAGCCGATATCGAGCGTTCGCAGGAAACTGTCGCGCGGATTATCGCCCGTAATCTCGTCGCGCCCGACAACCGATCCGGCAAAGGTGCGCTCGAGCCACGTATCGGCAAGTTTGACCGTTTGCGGCGCCGGAGTCTTCGCCGCCGAGGACTCCGCGTTCGCGATAACGCCGACCAAATCCGGAGAGTGCGGATCGCGCCCGAAGATCGCGCAGCGGACCGCACCGAACGCTTCCCGCACGTCCTCGGCGACCGATTGCAAAATGCTCGACCGGTCGAGCGACTTTCGGGCGCGCTCGTTGATAACGGCGAGCAGGGCGCTTTGTTTTGCTTCGCGCTCGGCAGCCGAGACCTCACGCTCGTGCGCGATCATCCAGGCCGCGATGTCGGCGAAGACGCGCAACTCGCGCACCCCTTCCTCGGGCGGCCGTTCGGCCACGTCGAAGACGAGCGCGCCGACGAGCGCGTCGTCGGTTTGGAGCGGAACGATCAGGAGATCGGCCTGGGCATGATAGTCCGTTATCGCGCTCAGCGAGCGCGCGTTTTCATGCGCGACGTAAAAGCCGCCGGCGACGGCGAACTTCGCGAGCGAGGGCAAGAACAGGCGGCGCAGACCCCGCGTACCTTCGCGCAGGGTGAACGCTCCGGCGTCGGGCGCGCTCGCATAATGCGAATGCTCGTCGGTAAAGACGACGACGGTCGTGCGAATGCACGCCGTCGTCGCATACGCTGCCTCGGCCAGCGCCCTGCTCTTCTCTTCAAGAGATGTCAGCGACGGCAGCCGAGTCAATAACGCAAAGCGGTCCGCCGCCGCATGCGGCGGCACGTTGCCTACGGAGATAGCCCGACCCCCGTGGCGGTACCGGCAGGCAATGCGATAGTCGTGCTCGGCGCGGTGGCACCCGCCGGGAAGATGAAGAGCACGCTCGCGTTCGGACCTGCGCCTGCATCCACGACGTAGATCGTACCCGCCGAGTCGACCTTCACGTCGGTCGGATCCACCATCGAGGGCGCGGTGAGCGTACGAAGCGGAGAGAGCGCAACCGTGCCCGGCGCAATGCCCGAGGCGGCAAATTCATACACCGCTTTGCTTCCCGGATCGGTGACGTACACGTTGCCGCTGCCGTCGAGCGTGAGGCCGGTCGGCGTTTTGAGGCATGCGCACGTGATCGTCGTGGTCGGAGCGATGTTGAGCGACGAGGGCGTCGGCGTCGGTGCCGGGCTGGCCGTCGGCAAGGGTGAGCCGCTCGGGGTCGGCGTAGGCGTGGGAGTGGGGGTCGGCGTCGGAGTGGGCGAGCCCGACGGCGTCGGCGAAGGCGTGGGAAGGGTGTACACCGTGATCGCCGCGGGCGCGCCGGCGCTGTTCGCGACGTAGAGCTTCTTGTTCGCGTCGAACGCCACGCCGACGGGATTATTGAGCTGCGTGTTGCTGCCCGCAAGCGTATTGCTCAGCGGCATGCTGCCGGCGCCGAACGCGCCGTACAGATTGACGAAGCTGGTGAAGAACCCGCCCGGAAACGTGAACGCGACGGCTTCGCCCGCGTCGGCGGGCATGATCGCGATGCCGTGCGGCTGCGCGCCGTTCGGGATCGCCACCGATCCGAACGGAAGCACGTTGCCGGTTGCGAACGTCTGGAACACCAGAATCGACGAGGCTTTGCTCGCCGCGCCGAAATTCGTGACGAAGAGATGCTTCGAGGAATCGAATGCCAGATATGCGGGACCGTTCAGCGTCGTGTTGGAACCGCCGATTTGGTACTGCGGCGTCGCACTGGGCCCGGGCGAGGGCGCATAGATCTCGACGGCGTTCTGCGTGGTGTTCGAGACGTAGACGGTGTCGGTCGAAAAGTTCGGACCGATGCCCGGATGGCCGCCGCTCGAGGGCACCGTCGTATTTCCGGAGCTGCACGCCGCAACCGCCGCAGCGCAGGCGAGAGTAAACAGTCCGAGGGTCAGGCGACGCAGCATCGATTCTCCTTCAAGTGACGGTTGCCAGGATACACCACGCCGGTCTTGACTGCCTGCGGGTGGGCGGGATGAGCGAAGCGGCCGTACGCCGCGAAAGCCACGAGCACCAGAATCGCGGCGATGACGGCGAGGACCACCCACGTGACGACCACGCGCCGCACGTAGCGCGGGCGGCTCGACTCCGTATCGATGATCTGTCTGGGCATTGGACCTTCCTTAAACGGAATGCTTGGCGGGATGGTTCAACTCGGCAGGAGTCACCTCTGAGAGCATCTGCCCGACCGTCACGAACCGGTATCCCGCGGCCTCGAAGCGCGCCACCATCTCCGGCAGCATTTGGATCGTGGCCAGTTTGCCGCTGTGCAGCAGCACGATGTCGGGCGCGGTAGCGAAATTCTCGACGTGCGCGAGGAGCTTCGCGGGGGTCGTCTTTCGCCAGTCGCCCGCGTCGTCCGTCCAAAGAATCGTCTGATAGCCCAGTTCTTGCGCCACGCGAATCGTCTGTACCGTGTAGCGGCCGTGCGGCGGGCGGAAATAGACGTTCACGGACGGATCGTGGACCAATCCGTACAAAATGTCGCGACCTTCGAGAATCTCCGCGCGCACCTGATCCGGCGTCTCTTCGTCCAGGTTCGGATGCGTGTACGTATGATCCGCGATCTCGTTACCCGCGCTCTCGATACGCCGCGCGAGATCGGGCCATTGCTCGGCATCGCGGCCGATCAAAAAGAACGTCGCGTGAACGTGCAGACGCTGCAGCTGTTCGAGCAGCAGCGGCGTGAAGATCGGATACGGGCCGTCGTCGAACGTGAGCGCGATCAGTTTCGGACGTCCGGCTCGATTACCGTACGTGACGTGCTCGTTGATGAGGCGCTTGATGTGTCCGCCCAGCGAAGGCGAGATCGCTTGCTGAGCGTCCATGTGCGGCGTGACAATGGCCGGCTGCAGCCGGCGCTCGTGCACGTAGAAGCGGTACACGCCATAAGAAAGCACCGCGATCGCGGCGATCGCGGCGATGAACCAGCGCCCGGATCTCACGGCTGTATTGAAGCCTGTCGCATCACGCTCGAGGCGAGATCTTCACCTACGATTACCGTGACGTCGCTCGGCGCGGCGGTCGCGTCGGGCGTGGGGGTTTCGGATACGGCGATCACCTGCGCGTTCGCAGCGGACTTGCCGAGCGCCTCGCGCACGCGAAGGCCCGCGAACGTGATGCGCGAGTGCTCGCGCAGTTCGGTCGTCGCGACGTCCTCGCTGCTCGCGTTGCCGACGCTGCCGATCGTGAAGCCTTTCGCCTTTAATATCGCGGCGACGCGGCGCGCGACTCCCGGCACCGCCGTGCCGTTCTCGACGTCTACGCGGACGCTGAGCGGATCGATCCCTGCGACGGCAGCTGCGTCCGGAGAGGGCGTGGGCACGGGCGGATCGAGCAGCATGTTCTGCACGAGTTGCGCTTTTTTGGAATCGTCCGCAACGATGGCGTCGCCGCCGTCGGGTAGAATCACGTCGCCGACATACGGCACTTGCCTCGTGACGAGCGCATTTTTCGACATGCCGACGAACGCCTGCGCCAGGCTGATCTGCTCCGAGCGCGTGAAGTTCGTGTCCACGTCGCGACTCAGCACGCCGACCAAATCGTTCACGTGCATGAGCGTGTTGAATTTATCGCCGCTGAGTTTGCCCAGGAGCGCGTGCAGCACTTGCTGCTGGCGCTTGATGCGGCACGGATCGCCGCACCAATCGTGGCGGAAACGCATGTATCCGACGGCCTGATCGCCGTTCAAATGGTGCATTCCCGGCGTGAGGTGAATGTGCAGATGTCCCCAGGAGTCGTCGTAGTCGATCGGTCCGTTGACGCAGCCCTGGGGATGCATGGTGCAGTCCGAGTTCATCACTTTCACGTCGACGCCGCCGATCGCGTTGATGAGATCTTTGG
>DATEHZ010000036.1:0-3468 GCA_035279385.1 Vulcanimicrobiaceae bacterium
CCGGCTGCAGCACGCGCAGGTCTCTATCGACCAGCGCGCGTCCGCCCGCGGTCTGCAGCACGGCAAACGGCCTGCGCTCCGTTATCGTGATGCGCACCACCGCAGGCAGCGCGCGGTGAATGGCCGCCTTCTTGACGTACGGAATCGTCTCGATGCGCTGCGCGGCTTTACGCGTGTTCTGCAGCCACACGTTTTCGTGAGCCGCGATTTGCGCGCGCGCGAGAATCTGCGAAACCGGCACGACCGCGTTTCCGCGAACGGTGACGGATTTCGGATAGAAACCGGGCCACGTTGCGGCGTAGTACCCCCCGAGCGCCGCCGCGATTGCGACGAGCACGAAGAGTATCCAAAACGGACGTAAGCGCGCGCCCGCAGATTTCTTGCGGCGCACCGGACGCGTGGCCATCTTGGGTTAAGAAGTTTCGCCCAGCACGAAGCGTTCCACTGCTTCGGCGACGCCGTCGTTCTCCACGTCCGCGACGATGGCGTCGGCGACTTGCCGCAGTTCTTCCGGAGCCGATCCCATTGCGACGCCGAATCCTGCCGCCTTCAGCAGCGGCGCGTCGTTCCACGAGTCACCGATCGCGAGCACCGCTTCCATGGGAACGTCGAGATAGCGCGCGACGATCTCGAGCGACTTGCCTTTGTTCACCCTCGAATTCATCACCTCGATGAACCACGGAATGCTTCGCGTGACGTAGGCGCGATCGCCGCAGAGCTCGTGAACGCGCGGCAATTCCCGCTCCACGATCTCCGGCTCGGCAATGATGCATGCCTTGGTCGCGTTCCACGTTTCGAACTGGCGCGCGAGCGACGGCACGATCGTCGGCTCGACGCCGGAAATGCTCGCATATAAGTCGGAATACCGGTTGCGCTCTTCGCAGTAATAACGGTCGTTGGCGTAGAGCTGGATATGCAGGCCGTTACGCTTGGCGTAGGCCTCTAGTTCGAGCGCCTCCGCGTTCGGCAGCGGCACGTCCTGCAGCACGTCGTCGGTTTGCGGATCCACGACGGCCGCGCCTTGGTAACACACCACCGGCGCCGTGAACTGCAGCTGCCGCACGAACGGCAGCGCCGCGCGGTACATCCGTCCGGTCACAATGCAGCCCTGCACGCCTTGCTCGCGCATCTTGGTGATCGCGGAGAGTACGCGCGGACGCAGCAGCAGCTCTTCCCCGAGCAGCGTCCCGTCCAAATCGAACGCAACGAGCCTATACTTCACGCTGCTCCTCACCCCGAGCCCCCTCGTCATCCCGAGCCGCACCCTCGTCATCCTGAGCCGCTCGAAGGGCGAGGCGCATGCGCGCGGTATTCGCATGCTGCGCAAGCCCCTCGAAGTCCGCCAATGCAGCGAGCGTTCGCGCATCCGCGGCCATACGCTGCGAACTGTTCTGCACGATGCTGAACGTTCGTGTGAAATCGTCGGTGCGCAAACCCGATGAAAAACGCGCGGCGCCCGAGGTCGGCAGCACGTGATTGGTCCCGGCGATATAGTCGCCGCACGCGACCGGCGTCTGCGCGCCCACGAACACGGCACCCGCATGACGGATCAGCGGCAGGTACGCCTGCGGGTCTGCGACCTGCAGCGAGAGATGTTCGGGACAAAAGCGATCGACCACTTTGAAGATATGCTTGTGTTTGACGGCGTGTATCAAATACGTGTTGCGTTCGAGGACAAAGGCGATAATCTCGCCGCGCGGCAGCGATTGCACGTCCAGATCGGCTATTCGT
This sequence comes from Vulcanimicrobiaceae bacterium, assembly GCA_035279385.1. Classification (GTDB taxonomy): domain Bacteria; phylum Vulcanimicrobiota; class Vulcanimicrobiia; order Vulcanimicrobiales; family Vulcanimicrobiaceae; genus DATGJX01. The sequence goes on from DATEHZ010000036.1 coordinate 1,732, forward strand.
TTCGCGCACGCTTCGAGCAGATCGCGCGACTGCGAAACGACCGCCGCGCGCGCGAGCGGATCGTGCTCCGCCTGCGCGAGCAGCTCCCCTACCACGAACTCGGGATCGGCCGTCTCGTCGGCAATGACGAGCACCTCCGAGGGCCCGGCAAGTCCGTCGATGGCGCATGCCCCGTAGACTTGGCGCTTCGCTTCGGTGACCCAGAGGTTGCCCGGGCCGACGATCTTGTCGACGCGCGAGATCGATTCGGTTCCGTAAGCGGCCGCCGCAATCGCTTGCGCTCCGCCGACGGCGTATAATTCATCCACGTCGCACAGCCAGCAGGCGAAGAGAACGGCGGGCGCAATTTTACCGTCGCGCTGCGGCGGCGTCAGCACGATGATGCGGGAGACGCCTGCAACCTTTGCGGGCACGACGCTCATGATCACCGACGAAGGCAGCGCGGCGGTTCCGCCGGGGACGTAGGCGCCAATCGAATCCAGCGCGCGGCAGCGCAGCGCGTACTGCGTGCCGTCTTCATCCGCGTACTCGACCTCGCCGCGAATCTGGCGGCGGTGAAACCCTTCGACGCGTTCGCGCGCCAGCGCCAAGCCTTCGACGATCTCGTGCGGGACGAGCGCACGCGCCTGTTCGAACATCGGAATCGGCACGCGGAGTTTGCTGATGTCGTAGGCCGGATCGTCGAACCGGCGCGTATAGTCGACCAGCGCCGCGTCGCCGCGCGCGCGCACGTCGGCAATGATCTGCGCGACGCGCGCGGTCACGTCCGCCGGCGGATCCCAGCCGCCCGCATAGAGCCCCGAAAGGGCTTGGCGATCGAGCGCGCTCACAATCGGAACGTTCACGCCGGATGCTCCTCCAGTCGCTCGATCAGCTCTCGCAGACGATCGTACTTGGCGCGAAACCGCACCGGATTGACCACCAAGCGCGCAGTCGAAGCGGCGATCTCGTCGACGACGACCATGTCGTGCTCGCGCAGCGTGTTTCCCGTCGCGACGAGATCGACGATAACGTCGGAGAGCCCCACGAGCGGACTGAGCTCCACCGAACCGTGCAGCGCGATGATCTCGCACGGCAGGTCACGTTCGGCAAAGTACGCTTGCGCCGAGCGCTTGAACTTGGTTGCAACCCGCAAAAACGTCGGATAGCGTTCCCCGTTGTGATAGTTGTCGCTGCGGCGCGCCGCGACCACCAGACGGCACGCACCGTACCCGAGATCCGCGACTTCACTCACGGAGCGATCCGTTTCCCAGAGCACGTCTTTGCCGACGATTCCGCAGTCCGCGGCGCCGAATTCCACGTACGCGGGTACGTCCGTCGGACGCAGCAGCAGCAGTTCCGCCCTACCGTCACCGCTCATCACGGTGAGCCGCCGGCCCGTGTTCGCCGGTACGTCCACGCCCGCCGCGCGCAGCCGCGCCGCCGTTTCATCGTAAAGTGCGCCTTTCGGCACCGCGATGACGAGCCGCTCACTCAAGGACGATCTCCTCGACCTCACCCGCAGCCGCAATAATCACGCGCGGAATGCGCTTGTGCGCGGCGTACGCGAGCAGCGCCTCGCGGTCGAGCGCGCGAACGTTGACGCGCACGCGCAAGCCTTTCTGCCGTTCGCGTGCGGCGATCGCGTCCGAGCCGCTCACGAGCACGTCGACTTCGTTGCGCGGGCGTTCGTCCACGCGACGGCGTTCCATCGCGCGCAGGATGCGTTCGACGCCGACCATCCAGCCGATAGCGGGG